>DAIEHY010000229.1 GCA_027353165.1 Desulfosporosinus sp. | reverse complement strand
GCTGATAAGCCAGATGGGCCAAGACGGCAACCAAAAACGGAGGATTAACGCTGCGGCAATCATTTCTGTAGCCAAAGTTAAAATCCCTGTCAGCCAATACATCCAGCCAGACATAAATCCTACGGCAGGCCCAAGGTATTCCTGGGCATAAACGCTAAAGGAACCGCTTGACGGCTCATGAACACTCATTTCTGCCAGCATCCTCATGATTAGAGTAGAGATAATAGCAGCGATAGCGAAGGTTATAATAATTGCTGGGCCGGCTTGATTTATGGCGATCCCGCTGGCGACAAAAATACCAGAGCCAATAGCTCCGCCCAAGCCAAGCATAGTTAAAGCCAGAAGATTTAGTTGGTCCTTAGATGTGTTTTCGATATTCTCCATGATATCCTCCTGCGTGAATGCAAATAATTTAAGAAAAGCGAATGATCTAGACTTCAATATATTATCATTAAACTATTGAATTCACTACAGTGGATTTATTCAAACTACGGAAGCACAGGGACGGTTCCTGTGCTTCTTTGTCTTCAAGGTCTATTCTTTAGTCTTAATCGCTTGGAAATGCGTCGCTGTGCTTCATATCCAAGATTCTTTAGGGTATGAAGGGTATTCCCTGAAGAATCTTGGATATGGTCTCGAGCTAGAGTCTGGGAGTTTAGAGTGTGGCGGACGACAAAGTAAACTCCTGCCGTAAGGATCATTAGGCTAAGTCCTAAAATAAAGGAAGCCCTTTGGTCGGGAATCGCGAAAGCCGAGACGAAAACACCAGCAAAAAACAGGGTCACAAGGAGATTGCTTACGGGGTACCCTGGGACATGGGACGTGTGGTCAGGATGGTTGACCACTAACTTCGGACGCAAGCGCCAATGAGCGAGACTAATCGTCAAGACGTTGACGAGGGAGAGGAGACCACTTGCACCTGTGACGAGAAGGTAGAGTTTGCTGGGGATTATGTAGGAGAGAAAAGCAATACCTATAAGAAAGGCGTTCGTGAATAGGAGTGCACGACGTGGGACGGCTTTCCGACTGACCTGACGGAAGAAACGGGGTGCTTCCCCTTGTTGGGCAAGAGCGTTTAACATACGGGATGTTCCATACATGCTGGCACTCATCGCTGATAAGGTTGCGGTTAGAATAACGAAGTTCATAAGAGTTTGGACGGCAGAAATTCGGTAAGGCAACAGGGAACTGACATAGGGACTCGTGGTGGCATTGTAAGTGGTCCAGGGGTGTAGCAGGAGGAGAAATAAAACAGAAATAACATAGAATGAGGTTACCAATCCTGAGGTGGCTAGAACAACCTTAGGGACTGTGCGTTCGGGATTTTCGGACTCCGTGATGGCAAGTCCGACCACTGAAGTTCCGGAATAGGCGTAAAAGACAAGTAAAAGGGAGCCTGCGAAGCCGGACAAGCCATGGGGTAAAAAGGGAGTATTGGTGATGTTGCGCCAACCGGGAGCGGTTCCGAACAGGGGCAAAAACACAAGGACGATGGCTAAAAGGATAAAGCCAGCGAGGGCAATAACTTTGACGATAGCGAGTCCGGATTCCAATTTTCCAAAACCACGCGGATCTGAAAGATTGACCACGGTCAGAATCCCTGAGTAAAGGAGCATGAAAGCCCAAAGCGGAATTCCGGGAAACCAGACGGCACTGAAAATACCAGCGGCTGTAGCCTCACTGGACATGACGAGAATTCCAGAGATCCAGTAAAGCCATCCAATAACAAACCCCGCCCCCGGTCCAAATGCTTTGGTGGCGTAAGTTTGAAAGGAACCTTTTTCCGGGTCAAGCAAGGAAAGTTCCGCCAAAAAGGATAAATTAAAATACATTAAGATTCCCATAATGGCATAGGCAATAATAATTGAAGGACCGGCAAGTTGGATGGTTAAGCCGACACCTAGGAACATTCCTGCGCCGATAATGCTCCCTAAGGCTAACATGGTCAATGAAAAGGCCGACATTTTTGAAGGCTGAGCTTGAGCAGGGTGATCGTTTGCCAAATCTAATGCTTCCTTTCTAAAATTAAAATTACGTTGGTCTTATAGTATTTGCAAACGATCTACTTGCTATGCTTGGAAGCACAGGAACCATGCCTGCCCTTTGTGTTATACTATGGAGAGTGTACGAATCACAATTTTCATTTGAACGTTCTAAGGTGATGAAGTACTTAGTTTACTCATTAAAGGTGGGAGCAGAATGCCCAAGGCGTCTCTGACCAAAAAAGCGCTGGCAACCTCTTTAAAGCGCTTAATGGAAAAGGTTCCTTTGAACAAAATTACGGTTCAAGAAATTGTGGATGATTGCGAGCTTAATCGGCAAACCTTCTATTATCACTTTCAAGATATCTTTGATTTATTGGGATGGATCTATAAAACAGAAGCGGTTGAGAGTATAGCTGGCTACAAGACGTATACAACCTGGGAGGATGGTTTTTTAAAAATCTTCCTGTATATCGAGAAGAACAAGGCATTTTGTCTCAATACGCTGAACTCTTTAGGGAGAGATCATCTCGACTCTTTTCTTCATTCGATTTCGTTCGAATTGCTTATGGGAGTGGTCAATGAAGTATCTCAAGGTATGAAGGTTAAGGACGAGGATAAAAACTTCATGGCTGATTTCTATGCACTGGCCTTTATAGGTTTGGTGATTCAATGGATGAAAACAGAGATGAAGAAAAAGCCCGAAGTGATAATCG
>DAIEHY010000228.1 GCA_027353165.1 Desulfosporosinus sp. | reverse complement strand
ACTAGAAAGGTATATTTAAGGCTGCGGGGTCAACCCTTGGATCCGCCAAGAGTAAATTCATAATATCTGTATTGCGTTTAAGTTTAGCGACTCGAACCGCCATATTATTTTGAGCAGCTGGATTAACTCTTGGGTCCTGTAAGAGGCGTCGAACAGCCTCAATCTTACCATTTTCAGCGGCGTATATTATTGCGTCATTCCCATGAGCCCCTGGATTCACCTTTTTGTTGGCCAAGAGGATTTCCATTACATCGAGATGACCCATGACGGCCGCCCAAACTATAGCCGAGTTATTTTGGGCCGCTGGTTTCACTCTTTTATCAGCTAAAAGTAATTTGACTACCTCCACATGTCCATTCTTAGCTGCCTCAATGATCGCCTCATTCTTTTCAGCGGCCGGATTCACGTCTGGATTAGCTAAGAGTCGTTTCACAAGTTCCGTCTGACCCTCTTCTGCGGCTGTTCGAAATAATTCGTTCTCATCACCGGTTAAATCGATTTCTGGGTTCAGCATCAAGACTTTAATGACAGCATCCGCATGCGCCTTCACGCCTTCAACTAAATTATATAAAGTTGGAACCCATCCTTTCGCCATAAAATATCCGACAATCCAGTCATGATTCTCCCTAATGGCTTGCTCCAGAATCAATTCGTTAGCCATGTCATTGATATCAGTTCGATTCGGGATCTGGTCGTAAAGTGGGTCCACATAATATAACAGCCAGGGAATATTTAAATATCGATTTGCCAAGATTAAGTTTGGGACATGCAACGGTGGTTCGATACCCTGAGAATAACGGGATATAACTTCCATAGCCTCAGGTGTTACATCTGGATGCGTAATAGTGATTTCCGTCACATCCGGGTCATCTTGAAGGGCTTCTGTAAAAAGACTTTGCGGGAGAGATGATCGGATGAAATCTTTAGTCAAAAAGAAAGTTTGTCCATACGGTTCAAGGTAAATCTTGAGCATTTCGGTAGGGATTAAAATCTGATGTCACATCAGATTTTAATTATCCAGGTGTTTATTCAACGCTTCTAGCTCGGTATAATTTTCAGAGTGGGTTTATCCGGATCCTCTAGGAAGTCGTATATTTACGTAAATGGAATCTCCTCGGAGGAAGCACACGACACCGATACGATGAAGGTCTTTTTAGCTGACATAAAGCTGCTTCGCGATTTCTTCCTCTAATGTATTCATATTCGGACCTTCAATTTCTCCTACAGGCGCACCCTTTCGGAAGAGAATAAACGTAGGCATAGCTTTAACACCGTATTTAAGAGCTAAATCGTTGCAGGTATCAACATCCACCTTCAAGAAAACAGCGACCGCCTGCATCGCTCGGCTTAGATTTGTAATATAAGGTGCAGCTCCTTGGCAGGGAAGACACCATTCGGCAAAGAAATCGACAACAACGAGCTTTGTTCCAGCGGCTTTAAATTCAGCCTCGAGTTCAGCTTCAGTGTGAATTGGCTTAACGGGCATAGTTTTACTCATTATCCAAAAAATTATATCTACATCAAAGTAGGCATAATTTTAACCGAAAACTTCAAACTCATCGATTTTTTGTCTGAGCGCATCCATATCCGCTCCCTTCACGGTATCGATATAATGACCTTGCCGGAAAAAAAGCATGGTCGGCATCGAATGAATTCCATAATAGTGAGCTAAATCCGAGCAAGCATCGACATCCACCTTGAGAAAAATGCATTTTGGTTCCGCCCGACTTAGAGCTTCCAGTTCCGGAGCAAAATGCTGACAATGCCCACACCAGGTCGCGAAGAACTCGACAATGACCAGATTATCCCCAGCATTGTATAATTCATTGGCGAGTTCTTGTGCGGAGCAAATCTGTCGAACGGGCATGCTTTTATTGGGAGTTAATATTTTAAGTTTATCCCTTGGTTAAATTCTTAATTAACTTTCTAAAACTTTAACCCTCTTTTTGAGAGCGAGCCAATGGCGTCTTTTGAGGGACCGTTAGCCTCCATGTGGGCGTATTTCTCACGGGCCACCCTACATGTCAAACTACAGATTTTACCCCCGAATTCCGCTCGCCCTGTTTTCCGCACCATTTGCATGAATTGGCCTCTAGTGCCCGAGAGTAATAATCAATGCACCACACATTGGCTTCGGTCATACTTAACATTCAAGTGTATGAATTTTAAGTCATTCAGTTATTGATACTTACTTATTTTGCTCTTGAGCTTCTCCAAATTGGCCCCAACAATCCGACGACATTCCTTTCCATTTTTCAATAGAGTAAATGTTGGAAAAGCCTCGATTTGGAATTCTTCCGCCAGCTCATCGCATTCTTCCGCATCCACCTTCAGAAAGACACATTTGGATTCGACTTTGCTTAAGGCTTCGAGTTCGGGGGTAATCCGACGACATGGACCACACCAAGTCGTATACCAATCGATAATCACTAGGGATGAACCAGCCGCATTAAGAGCAGCATTAAATTCCTTGGCGCTGTGAAGGCTGCGGATCGACATTTAAGGGAGGCGTGATTTTAGTTTAGACCTCAAAAATGTGTCAATTGGAAATAATTTTCACCGATTTTATGTAGTTCGAACAAATCCTCTTTAGAATTTGAAATATCGAAGGGCCAAAGCTAAAATTAGGACGAAGCCTGCGAGGAGTATATTAACCCTCTGAAGACAAAGAAGACACTTATTCTCTGTCTCGAATTCATTCTTAGGCAGTTCCTGGGCGACC
>DAIEHY010000227.1 GCA_027353165.1 Desulfosporosinus sp. | reverse complement strand
CTAGAACGATAGTGCGACGGTTTTTGGCGGCATCGGGATGTACATAAGGATTATATTGACTTGGGGCTTGCGGTAAACCTGCCAATAAAGCAATCTGATCAGGTTGCAAATCCTTAAGGTCTTCGCCAAAGTATGTTTTGGCAGCGGTTTGAATTCCAAATGAAGATTCTCCCAAAAAAATTCTATTAAGGTAAAAGGTAAGAATTTCATCCTTGGTGTATTCGTGCTCAAGTTGGATAGCAAGAATTGCTTCCTGAACCTTACGGGTCAGCGTTTTAGCGGTTGGATCTTCAATAAAAGCGTTCCGTGCAAGTTGAATGGTAATGGTGCTCGCCCCTTCTTTCGCACTTCTCGAGCGGATGTCATTCACCGCTGAACCGATAATCCGAATGGGGTCAACCCCAAAATGCTGATAAAAGCGTTTGTCCTCGACTGCGACGAAGGTTTTCTTAACGAGGTCCGGAATATCAGAAGACTTTACAATTTGACGGTTTTCTCCGGCGTGTAATTGGGCAATTTGGGTGTTGTCCTTGTCATAAACATAAGAGGTTTGTTTTTGGTTATCAAGTGCATTAGGATCCCATTTTGGAGTACCTGCCGCGGCAATTCCGACAAAAATTCCTATGCCGATCAACGCAAGTACTATCAAACTCAAAAGGGACGTGAGGATGATCCGTAGTTTAGATGAGTGCTTTCGGTGCTGAGGACTCGTTGGTTTCCGGGATGAACGCATAATCTGATACCTCCTATAGTAAATAGAATGAGGCTCTGAACGAATAATTTTCCTGAATTATATCATACTTCTACTATTCTAAGTAAATCCTAGCCTAGACTAGGGCCAATCAATAAATCAGATTAGTTGCGAGCATAACTTAGACACGGTATAATACAAGAATAGCTTATGTACATATAGTAAAAGGTATGACTGAGAAGAGACTTGGCGGAAGGAAGCAGAGAGTCGGTGTGGGGTGCAAATCGACCCAGAAACCAAGGCGTTACACCTCAGGACTAGAGCCAATAACTCTCGGATCAGCTCGTTATCGCTGTTTAAGCTGGATGCTCGTTAATGTAAATTGCGGCATCAATGTGGGTGGTACCGCGGAAGTGTTTTCGTCCCTCAACCTTTGGTTTGGGGGATTTTCTGCGTTTTACACTATTTGATTAGGATTTTGACGTTTGTAAAGAGGTTTAGGAACATGCCGGTTTGAGCCGGATTGTAAAGTGTAAGTAACAAGGAGGACAAAACAATGGATTTTTTTAAAGAATTACAGGGTCGAGGGCTTATACACCAGCATACGGATGAGAAAGCACTATGTAAACGATTAGAAGATGGTCCGATTACGCTATATTGCGGATTTGATCCGACGGCAGATAGCTTACATATTGGACATCTTTTACCCCTGTTGATTTTGAGACGGTTCCAACTCGCGGGGCATAGACCGATCGCCTTGGTGGGAGGGGGAACCGGGCTTATTGGTGATCCCAGTGGAAAAGTGTCCGAACGAACACTAAACCCAGAAGAGGTTGTCCAACAGTGGGCTCAAAAGATAAAAAATCAACTAGAGCGTTTCTTGGATTTTGAGACTGGAGTAAATCCAGCCATTCTCGCCAATAATTATGAATGGTTAGGCTCCCTCCCGGTGATTGAATTTCTCCGAGACATTGGCAAGAACTTTCCTCTCGGAGCCATGCTCGCCAAAGATTCAGTCGAAACGCGGATGAGTAAAGGGATATCCTTTACGGAATTTAGTTATATGATCCTTCAATCATACGATTTTTTAAAACTTAATGAGATGTACGGTTGTGAGATGCAGGTGGGTGGAAGTGACCAGTGGGGCAATATCACTTCGGGTATCGAATTAATACGACGGACGTCAGTTGATCAAACAAAGGAAATACATGGATTGACCATGCCACTCGTTACTAAAAGTGATGGAACAAAATTCGGTAAGACTGAAGCGGGAGCAATTTGGTTGGATCCAGAAAAAATGTCACCCTATAAATTCTATCAATTTTGGTTGAATACGGACGACAGGGATGTTGTTAAATTCCTTAAATACTTTACATTTATTTCATTAGATGAGATTGCTGTACTGTCAGAAGGGGTAGAAAAGGAACCCGAAAAGAGAAAGGCTCAGCGAGTATTGGCCACAGAAGTAACAAAGTTAGTTCACGGACAATATGCGCTTGAGAGAGCAGAGAAAATTTCAAGCGCGCTTTTCGGGGGAGGTCTTAAGGATTTGTCGGCCCTTGAAATTGAAGATGGGTTTAGTGATGTGGCTTCCGCAATTATTGAAAACACGGAGATTACGCTTGTAGATATGTTGATACAAGTTGGGGCAGTTACTTCCAAACGTCAGGCTAGGGAAGCGATAGAGAACGGCTCAATTTATATCAATGATATTCGCCATACGAATGTTGAAGCAGCAGTTTCTCAACTGGAACGATTGGCTGGAAAATATCTGGTAGTACGCCGTGGAAAGAAAAACTATTATCTTATAAAATTCGAAAATTGATTAATATAAGCATTTCTTGCTTAGGAAAGGAAGCCTTTCATTTGAGGTGCTAACTTTAAAGAATCGCATGAACGATAAGAAATGCGAACAACTGTGATGTATGAGGATAGAATTGGTGCATGTCAGCAACTCTGTCCTCCTCCTAGGCTAATTATGGCGTGGTGATACGTAGACCATCATTAGATGGTGACTAATTTAGTTTCACAGAACAACAATATACAATATATTTTAAAGAGTAGTTGA
>DAIEHY010000226.1 GCA_027353165.1 Desulfosporosinus sp. | reverse complement strand
TCACCCAAGGCTGAAATAAATTGCCCCATCACTAATAGTGCAAAGTCCTTCTCTCTCAATAAGGTCAGGGGTTTAACTACGTTCTCTTCACTTGCCAAATTGTTTTCCTCCGATATGATTTTCTACTCCAGCACCATACTAGTTTTCCATCTATAGTCGCCACTAGGCATGAAAACCTGATTTGCCTTTATTTAGTGTAATATTCTACAAATATTATTGAACACCTTGTTATTTGGTTAGGATATATTCTCCATTTTTGAGCAATAATCGACAAAAAAATACTCGTCAGGAATTGTGCTAATTAACTAGAGATTTATGATGTTCGTAGACAGAGAAAAAGCCAGTGATGAAAATCAGCGGCTTAAAAAAGAGCACTTAGATTAGTAGTGAACAGAACATCATGAATCTCGAATTGTACTAAACCGTCTGCAGAAATGACTTTGGTTATGGGAATTCAATCTTCTTTACCTCATTAAAAAATGCTCAGACTTGGTATTTTCGATGAGCTTCATCCTGGAATTTAACGAGAGACACTGGTTAAAGTTCTAAAAATGGGTAGACCTTCCCCCTCCCCAGAAAGGGTAGTCTTTTAAAAATCTTCAGTTTCAAGGCTCTTATGGGATTCCTGGAGAGAACCTTGCATAATAAGGAACAAATTGAGAACTACCGCATTCACGACACGTCTTAGTATAGTGATGAGGGTTGGGTTCCAAAGGCTTGCTTCCGGTCAACTTCCAGCACCTTAATAGCTTGCTTTTTATATTCCGACTACAAAGGATTCCATAATGCCTTATCTTTACAAAACGATTAGGAAGGACATGGAGAAGAAATCGTCTGGCAAACTCAGTAGCGCTAAGCGTCATAATCTTCGACTTACTTCCATCTTTGTAATCTTTCCATGTAAAACTCACAGAGTCATCATCGAAGGTCTTGATTCTGGAATTGCTGATCGCTACACGGTGAGTATAGCGCCCCAGATACTTTACTACATGAGCAGGCGATTTAAACGGTTTCTTACAAAATACAATCCAATCCTTCGAATACAAATGATCAATAAGGGCTTGGAAGTTGCTTTTTATCATCAGCGAACGAGCATCATTAAAGAAACAGAGTTCTTTATTTTCATAGGCATTCTTTAGAAGATAAAGAAACTTGCCTCTAAACTTCCGTGAAATGACTTTAACCGGAATGAAGAACTTTTTACTTGAACGAACAAAGCGGAGACCATCAACTGAGAGTCCTCCTCCTGGAACGACACAATGAACGTGAGGGTGAAATGATAGATTTTGCCCCCAGGTATGGAGAACAGAAGTTACACCAATCGTTGCACCAAGAAACTTAGGCTCTTTAGCCAGTTCAACAAGGGTTTGCCCGGTTGCCTTAAAAAGTAATGAATACAGTAGACTCTGATTCTGAAAAACAAGGGTATTGAGTTCCTGAGGCAATGTAAATACTAGGTGGAAATAGCCAACCGGTAAAAGTTTAGCCATCTGAGAATTAACCCATTTTTCTTGAACCGCCTTCTGGCATTTGGGACAATGCCTGTTGCGGCAGGAATTATAGGAAACATCCACTGTTCCACATTCCGTACACACTTCGGAGTGAGAGCCTAGGGATGATGTTCGGCAATGACGTATCATATGAAACGCTTTGGCCTGATCAGGAGACATCTGCTGAAGCGGAAGGTGATTAAAAATATCTTGAAGTTCAGGCATGCTAATCACGTCGATCCAAAGGACTTCTGACCGAAGCGATATGGGCCGTGGAGAGATGAATATAGTTAGCGGTCATGTTAACATTGCTATGCCCCATGAGCAACTGAATCGTCCGAAGGTCTGTATGATCCTCTAACAAGTGGGTAGCAAAACTGGCTCGAAGCGTGTGCACCGTAGCAGGCTTAGTAATCCCTGCCTTATCTTTAGCCTCTCTAAAAGCTAGTTGGATATGAGTGGCGGAAAGAGGTTTATCCACGAAATAACCGGGAAAAAGAAAGCCGGTAGGTCGATAAAGTTTCCAGTAACGTCTCAATTGTTCAAGGTTTTCCAAAGAGAGAACAGTTAAACGATCTTTGCTTCCTTTACCCTGGCTCACCCGGATAAGCATGTTTTTTGAATCAATATCGGAAACTTTGAGGTTGAGAGCCTCGCTAATGCGCAAACCTGAAGCGTAAATAGTCATAAGAATGGTTCTGTGTTTGAAATTGCTCACATGATCTAAAATGGATAAGATTTCTTCCTGAGAAAGCACCTGATTAAGTTTTTTGTGGCGTTTAGGTCGAACAATGACATCGCCTGACCAATTGAGGTTGAGGACTTTATTGAAGAAAAGTTTAAATGCACTACAAGAAATGTTGATGCTGCTATGACTTATTCCAGATTTGATGCGATAATAGAGATAGCTTTTGAGTTCGTCGGGCGAGATGTTTGTGGCAGGTCGCTTGTAATATTGTTCGAGTAGGTTCAGTTGGCAGAGATAATGTCGTTGGGTTTGGGGTGAGTAACCCCTAAGTTCCATTTCGAACTTCAATTTTTGAAGATGGAGTGAAAGATTTTCTTGCAAGTTTTGAGGCATGATATTCATCCTTTCCAAATTAATTTGGGTAGCAAAAAGATGATATCATGCCTCATATGTATTTTGTCTTTATAAAAAAGCCACCGCGCAGCGGTTTAGTACAATTATTGTTTAAGCAGTTCTTGCAAATGCTTAGCTGTCTCGAGAATATTTTCCTTAGCTAAAATAGCGGATACGACAGCAACTCCGTCAATCCCTTTAGCCATAACTTGGCGAAGGTTGAT
>DAIEHY010000225.1 GCA_027353165.1 Desulfosporosinus sp. | reverse complement strand
AAGTAGAAGCCGCGGAGCAGTATTTAAATATGCCCGAGATCCGTCCTTTTGCCTATCCAGAGTATGATGTGCTTAGTCCAAGTGTTCAAGAGACGAAAGTATGGGATTCACCCACTACACAAAACCTCTTAATCACAGCAGTGCAATCTGGAGATATGTCTATGCTGGAGTATCTGTTGTGGCTTGGGGTGACTCCTGGAAAAATGGAAATATATACTTTTCCCGAGAAAACATTCTTTATAAATAGTCTGTTATATGATGCGATACGTAATGACCAAATGGAGGCGTTTATGCGCCTACTTCAAGATGGACGCGTTTTTGAGGAAACAACTCTTCAGCAAGTCTTTGAATTGGCGATTCTTTTGAATGCGGTGAGAATTGCTCAATATATTTCGAAGCAGAATTCAGACCTGAATTGGAAGTCATTGATGGAATCGGCTATGCAGCGGAAAAATCTAGATATGGTCAAGATACTCTTCCCCCATTTGCCTGGGTGGCAAGATTGGCTTCTAAGTTTGGCCATAGATTTTGATGCCCTAGATGTATTCAAATGGCTTCTGTCTGACCCATACTATCGACCATATCTCCAACAATGGGGAGTTATGGCAGAGGGTCTTTTACCTATGCACCGCGCAGTTCTCTATCAGCAACACTTGGATCAACTCCAGCACGCATCCGAATAATTGAACCTTCTGATAAATAAATATTGCCACCCTAAAGGTTTGCTCGATGGCTACAGTTAAAATAACGCTGCCCAGATATAAGCAAAGTTGGGATTTTTCTCGAGAGATGCTGAGACAAACGTTCCCAGAAAGTCTTCTGTCTCAAGCGCTTCAGGAAGAACCCGATGTGCCAGAGATAATAATCGACCATCCAGATGTAACACCAGAAGCTCTTGATGTAATGGCCAATTATATGGCAGGTAAAATACCCTCTAAGGCTATACCTAAGCTAGGTCCATCGGAACGATATCTGAATCTACCCGAGCTTCTGCCGTTTCTCTATCCAGAGTACGATCTCATCAGTTCAATCGTTCAAAACACAGGCGTCTGGGATTCACCGGCAACCCAGACACTGTTAATCGATGCAGTTAAAAAGAATGATACATCTTTACTCGCCTATCTCCTTTGGTTAGGTGTAACGCCAGGACGTTCGTCCATCAGGGGTATATATCGACATCACAGAATAAATTCCCTCCTAGATATAGCCATACGTAAAGACCAAATTGCGTCTTTTCGGCTTTTGTTTTCGGATGAACGGGTCGTCAATGATACGAGCATTCAAGCGATGCTGGAACTCGCAATACAAACCCACGCGTATAAAATTATACAGTTTCTGATAGAACAAAAGCCCGATGTCAACTGGTGGGAATTAATCAAATTGACCCTTCAGGTGCCAAATTTTTATTGTCCAACTGAAGATTTAGAACTATTAAAGCTACTTCGATCCCAGCAGGACGTTAATTACGCAGATGATCCCGTTTTAAAGAAGGCGATTATGGATGAGAAATATTACATATTTAAATGGTTGCTTTCCGACCCAGGCTATCGACCTTACTTGCTCCATTATATGGATTATATTGCGGATACCCTTTCTCCATCGAAAGGAACCTCCCTACGGGAATATATAAAAGACCTTCTCTAAGGTTTCTCCTGGAAGACGGCAATTGCGGGCACATTCGATGATTGATTTCGTACAGTGATGTTATACGAGGGGTCACCTATCTGAACCCTATTGGATGTGGTTAATGGCACCAAAATAACTTCTACATCAGCTAAAGCAATTTTCGTGGCGACTACACCAGAGGTTATAGATGATGCCGTATTAAGGGTAACACTCCTATTAGTGACTCGAATTACTGTCCCCGAGAGAATGGTCGAACCGAACTGGAGTAGAATGGGTATATTCAGAAGGTCTTTAAGAATGTGCCGAAAGGTTTTGGTCGCCGAACCTAATTCAATGAGTTGCTCTTTTGACTTAGGACATTGAGGTTTGCCAATAGTGGCTGCTTTAATGGCTCGAGTGGCTATATAATTATCTTCAAAAGGGTCACGAACACGTAGAACTGAATCGCTCGTATCTTCTCGACATAAATGTCGAGAAGATATAGATTGAAGAAAAGTTCCATCGTATTGGAGTCCCCCGATAATGAATGAAACTGGTGTTTCGGTTTGTAGTTTATGCGGGAGAATTCGGGGTATTTTGCACTCGGTCATTTACGATTCTAAAAAAATACTTGATGCAATTTTATGCCATTAATTGAATGTTGATGGCATAAATTTGGGTTATTCAATGACCGTTCGAGTGATCTTAACATCCTATCAGAAGAGCTGGGATTTATCTAAAGACCAAATTCTTTCGCTTATACCCAACAGTATAATTAGTCAAGCTCTTCAAGAAGAGCCGGATGTTCCCGAGATTATTTTGAATCACCCTGATGTAACACCCGAAGCCCTTAATGTGATTGCGGATATTATGAAAGGCTATAATCCACCCCACCATAGCCCAAATTTAGTTTCGGCCGCCCGTTATCTCAACGTGCCGAGCTTGCTTTTATATGCAGATCCATTTTATGACCTCATTGAAAAACCGGTCGTACCTGGAGAAACTTATGATACACCCAAAAATCAAGGCCTGCTCGAACGTGCTATTCAAACCGGACGTAATACTATGCTCGAATACCTTCTAAGCAAAGGTGTATCTCCTGTCACGCCTTCAAATGAAGCGTCCCTTATTTCACGGCCATTAACAATGGCCATTAATATAGATAACCTAGAGGCATTCCAGATACTCTTAGCC
>DAIEHY010000224.1 GCA_027353165.1 Desulfosporosinus sp. | reverse complement strand
GGAATTGTTAGAGGCAGCACGTTTGGCCCCATCTGGAACGAATCATCAACCGTGGCGTTTTATTGTAGTCAAGAACCAAAACATGAAAGAACAAATTCAAGCCGCGGCATTTAATCAAACGTTTCTTAGCCAAGCGCCTATCTTACTGGTCTGTTGCGCTGACCTGATGACCTATGCCCGTGACACTAGGAAAAGGTTGCAGGAATTGGTTGATTCGGGGGTATTCGGTCCGGAATCCTTTAATATGTATCCGGACATTGACAAGCCCAAAGATGCTAATACTTTAAAGGCTTTTATCCCACATGCCATGTTAAATGTGGCTTTAGCAGTGGAACATATTTCTCTACGTGCCGTTTCACTGGGCTTAGGAACCTGTTGGGTACAATTGATGAAAGCAAAGCAGATAAGTAAGATTTTGGAGTTGCCAGAACACTTAGTGATCACTGCCTTAATGCCGGTGGGCTTTCCAGACCAGAATCCACTACCTCGCCCACGGGTGAGCGTCCAAGATATCGTCTACAAAGTCGTTGACTAATCTTTTTATAAGCTCTTTCTACTCCGTAAAATTCCGGCGTGATTCGAGGCCGATTGGTATTATAAGAAAGTTATAATTAGGGGGCTTTTATAAATGTCTATGCTTTTTTCACCCGCTCAAATTGGTACACTACAACTTCGCAATCGTCTGGTAATGACGCCAATGCATTTAGGTTATAGTCCTGAGGGAGAAGTAAATGATCAACTGATTGAGTTTTATCGTGCCCGGGCCCGTGGTGGAGTTGGTTTGATTGTAGTTGGCGGATGTGGTATTGACCTGATTGGAAACGCTTTTGGAATGACTCAACTAGATGACGATCGATATATTCCAGGTTTGCGTCGTTTAGTGGATGCCGTTCACGCGGAAGGGGCAAAAATTGTCCCTCAGCTTTACCAAGCCGGAAGGTATGCTCACTCTGCATTAACTGGACAACCTTCTGTGGCTCCTTCTCCTATTCCATCAAGGTTGACTAGGCAGACTCCGGTAGAACTTACTCAGGAAAAGATTATTGAAGTGATTGCTTCGTTTGCCAATGCAGCTAAAAGAGCACAAGTATCAGGGTTTGATGGAGTTGAAATTATCGCCAGTGCTGGGTACCTTATTTCCCAGTTCCTTTCCCCAGTCACCAATCAACGAACGGATCGCTATGGTGGAGACTTACACAACCGCATGACTTTTGGACTTGAAGTGGTTCAGGCAGTACGTAAAGCGGTCGGATTAAATTTCCCCATCATTGTTCGAGTTGCGGGGAATGATTTTGTACCCGGTAGTCATACCAACACAGAGTCTCGAGCCTTTTGTCAAGAGCTTGAGAAAATTGGGGTTAATGCTCTTAATGTGACGGGTGGGTGGCATGAAACTCAAGTCCCTCAGCTGACCATGAATGTTCCCCCCGGAGCCTACGTCTATTTAGCTAACGGTATTAAACAAGCAGTTTCAATTCCTGTGATCGCTTGTAACCGGATTAATACTCCCGAATTGGCTGAGGAGATTTTGCAGGAGGGTAAGGCAGACTTTATTGGCATGGCCCGATCCCTGCTGGCCGATCCAGAGTTTCCCAAAAAGGCTATGGCCGGAAATTCAGATACTATACGTCCTTGTATTGGATGTAATCAGGGCTGTTTAGACAATATTTTTCAACTGAAACCTGTAAGTTGTTTGGTCAACGCTGAGGCAGGCCGGGAAGCAGAATTAGCCGAATTGGCACGAAACAACCCACCTGCTCAAACGCAAAAGATTTTAGTGATTGGGGCAGGTTCAGCTGGATTAGAATTTTCACGTATTGCAACGTTAAGAGGACATAAAGTCACGATTTGGGAAGCAAGTGACAAGACTGGAGGACAATTAGCTTTAGCCGGAGCGCCTCCGGGACGTCGAGACTTTTTGTATTTTGGAACTTACTTAGCTAATAGCTGTCTGGAATTAGGAGTGACAATTGATTATAATGTTAAGGCTACCCCTGAAAAAGTTCTTTTGGCTGTCCAGAATGGAGAATTTGATAGGGTTGTGATTGCCACAGGTGCTCGTCCCATAACTCCTCCCATCAAAATTGAAGCCGGAACCGAGGTCCTGCAGGCTTGGGATGTCTTGTTGGGCCATAAAAAAACGGGTAAAAACGTTATAATCGTTGGAGGTGGAGCTGTCGGTGTTGATACTGCGCTCCTGCTTGCGGAATCTGGTACATTAGATAATGAAACCTTGCGCTTCCTAATGGTGCAGCAAGCAGAAACTGATCAAGAACTCTATCGTTTGGCAACTCAAGGAACTAAAAAAATCACAGTTTTAGAGATGGCTAAAGGAATCGGACGGGACATCGGTCCCAGTACTCGGTGGTCTATGTTGGCAGATCTGAAACGGCACAGAGTTAACTGTCTAGAGGAAAACAAAGTACTTGAAATTCGTTCGGACGGTGTCTTAGTTGAGAGCGACGGAGTGCAAAAGGTTCTTCCGGCAGATACCGTTATTTTAGCAGTGGGCTCTAGTTCCCAAAATGAACTTTACTCAGCCCTGCAAGGTAAGCTCGAGTCTTTGAGTATTATCGGGGATGCAGTTAAACCACGTAAAGTCCTTGATGCCATCCATGGGGCCTACGCTGAAGGAAGCAAATAACGATGCTCGAGGTTT
The DNA here is from genome assembly GCA_027353165.1 of Desulfosporosinus sp. Taxonomy (GTDB): domain Bacteria; phylum Bacillota; class Desulfitobacteriia; order Desulfitobacteriales; family Desulfitobacteriaceae; genus Desulfosporosinus. The sequence goes on along the minus strand of DAIEHY010000224.1, from coordinate 155 downwards.
AAGGTCTGAGGTTCTAAGTGGATATCTATTAGTATCCATAATCGAACGACGATCCTCGTGTATCGAAAATAAAAAGGGGGCTAAAGAGTTTGGGTCATATCATTAATGCCAAAGAAGAGATATACCATGCGCTGGCCGAACGTTTAAGTAAAGCT
>DAIEHY010000223.1 GCA_027353165.1 Desulfosporosinus sp. | reverse complement strand
CGCCGAGAAGGCTGCCAAGCTGTAACCCAATAACCGTGACAATGGGAATTAATCCGTTACGAAGGGCATGCTTACGAATTACCCTACCTTCCGAAACTCCTTTGGCTCTGGCAGTGCGGATATAATCCTGCTGTAAAGTTTCCAGCATACTGGAACGGGTCATCCTGGCAATGATAGCCATAGAATACATCGCAAGTGCAGTCGCTGGCAGCACTAAATGCCGCAAGGTATCTACAAAGGCATCCATATTACCTTCTATCAAACTATCAATTAAATAAAAACCGGTAACACTCCCGGGCTGTAACATCGGGTTTATTCTACCGCTGGAGGGAAGCCAATGTAACGTACCTGAAAAGAAAATAATCAGTAAAATACCAAGCCAGAATATCGGCATAGAAACGCCGATCAAGGCTAGCAACATACCGGCATTATCAAAAATCGAGTTCTTTTTAACTGCGGAAACCACGCCGATCAGGATACCGAAAATTGAAGCAAGGATAATGGCAACTACTGCCAGCTCAATCGTGGCTGGAAAGCGAGAAAAAATCTCTTTGAGGACGGGCATCTTAGTATAGAAGGAGGTACCCAGATCACCGGTAAGGGCACCAGTAATAAAATGAAAATATTGAAGTAAAATCGGGTCGTTCAGTCCGTTTGCCTGTCTCCACGCTTCAACAGCTGTCTGCGTTGCGTGCTGGCCCAAAACAATCGGAGCAGGATCCGGTGAAAACACGCGCATGATGAGAAACACGATAATAGAAACCCCAATCAATACGGGAATTAACATCAAGATTCGTTTAAAGATATATTTGAGCATCTGCAACAACCTTTCAGCAAAAAACAAAACCGGGAACCGGTTTAAAACCGGTTCTCGGCAGCCTAATTTTAATAAGCAACACGGGGTCTTACTCTTTGGAAACCCCAGCCAATGGAGTGATACCAGTCATATGGAAGTAGAAATTATGAATATTCGGTTTATAGGCGCAAAGTGTTTGAGCGTGGGAAATCGGGAGCCATGCAGCGTCGGTAGCGGCAATCTTTTCTAGTTGGGTGTAAATTGCATTGCGCGCCGGGCCAGCAGGAGTTTCCACACCCTTGGCGATTAACTTGTTGAATTCAGCATTTTTGTAAAGTGCAATGTTCATGGTTGGGTCTTCATGAGCTAACAGATACATAAAGTTATCCGGATCCCCATTGTCCCCAATCCAGCCATAAAAAGCGATATCATAATCGCCGGCTTTAATTTTTTGTTTATATGTGGTCCAATCAAAAGCGTCGATTTTAACGGTAACGCCGACTTTGGAAAGATAGCCTTGAATGGCTTCAGCAAGCGCTTGCCCATTGGCGGAATTATACGGTCTTGGGTTGGTATACGTGATCATGTGTACGGAAGTCAGTCCTGATGCTTTGATTGCCGCTGCGGCAGCCTCTGCATTATAGGAAACTTGAGTCACACTCTTGTCATAACCATCCATAAAGGTCGGTAGAATAGAAGTTGCAGTCTCGGAATAACCTTGATACAGGCTCTTAACTAGTTCCGGAACATTGATCGCTTGAGAAATAGCGGTCCGGAGCTTAGCATCATTAAAAGGTTTTCTGGAAGTGTTGTAAGCCATATAATTGATATTCATACCAGGAGCTTGGAAAATCTTGTTGCCTGCATCGGTGATCTGCTTGACCACTGTTGCATCAATACCATCAATCATATCAGCCTCGCCATTATTCAAGGCAACCACGCGTGCGGAGTTGTCTTTAATAAATTTGAAGATAACATTCTTGGCAATGGCCTTGGTACCCCAGTATTCATCATTACGGACTAAAACGATATTTTCGTCCTTCGCCCATTTAACGAACTTGTACGGTCCGGTACCGACGGGTGCTTGGTTCACATTGTTCTTACTGTCCTTCAAAGCCTTAGGGCTAACAATCGGCGCACTCATGACCATGGCCAGATTGCTGAGGAAGGGTGTGCTAGGAGCTGTCAAATTAACCTTAACAGTCTTCTTATCCACGACTTGGACATCTTTTACGGAGCCATAAACAAACGATGCGTAAGACATATCAGCCGTCACCTGTGGGGGCAACTGGCGGTCAATGTTAAACTTCACAGCATCGGCATCAAAATCGGTGCCGTCATGGAACTTTACACCCTCTTGCAGATGAAAAGTATAAGTAAGACCGTCTGCGCTAACTTCCCAACTTTTGGCTAATGAGGGCTCCACCTTTGTTGAATCCTTGTTATACTTTAAAAGTCCATCATAAATATTGATCATGACCTTAGCCGACTCACCGTCGTCAACTAGGGCTGGATCAAGTCCTCTTGGTTCAGCACCCTGGGCATAAATTAGGGTATCACTTGCCTTCGGCGCCTTGCTGGTGCTGCTTTCTTCCTTCTTGGGCGAGCAAGCTGTCAAGGTAACACCTACGAGAGCTACTGCCAAAGCAAGAGCAACAATCCTTCTGATTTTTTTCATTTTTTCCTCCCCTTCTTTGTCTCTGATCTAGAAGCACAAAAGGCTCCCAATTGTCCACTATTTTTATAGTATCATTCTAAAATTGTATGTGCAATACCTCATTTGCTATCATAGAAAGTAAATTTCAAATTAATTAAGTAACAATTGAAATAAATTACATTCACCTATATGATAAGTGATGCGTCAAGATATGGCACTTTATACAACGCAATCAATCGTATATAATGCTAATATAGATTCGTGAATTTTTTCATCTGAAGTTGAACATCGAGAACATGGACCCCCACCTATAACGGTGGAGTCCACAACTAGTGTAACGAACCTAACCGTGGATTAAAAAGCTTATTGTAGAAAAGATAG
>DAIEHY010000222.1 GCA_027353165.1 Desulfosporosinus sp. | reverse complement strand
TTACAGGAAGCAAAAGGCAAAATAGCCCAAGAAATAGCTGCCGTAGGGTTTAACAGAAGCCATATAAAGATTCTGGCGGCCCTGACCCGTCTAAGGCAGATTTGCTGTCATCCGTCCATGTTCTTGGAAAATTACACTGGTGAGAGCGGCAAAATGCTGCTTTTCCAGGAAATCCTTGCAGACGCTCTAGACAGCGGTCACCGGATCCTAGTGTTTTCTCAGTTCACTACGATGCTCGATATTATCCAAAGCCATCTAACCACGGAAGGTATTGAGCATTTCTATCTTTCGGGTTCGACCAAAGCGGCAGATCGTTTAAAAATGGCCAATTCCTTTAATTCAGGCCTTGCCCAAGTCTTCCTAATCTCTCTAAAAGCGGGCGGGACTGGATTAAACCTCACTGGAGCGGATATGGTCATTCACTACGACCCCTGGTGGAACCCTGCTGTGGAAGACCAGGCCACGGATCGAGCTCACCGCATTGGCCAAGAAAGCTCAGTACAGGTCATTAAACTCATTACTCAAGGAACCGTCGAAGAAAAAATCAACACCTTACAAACCAAGAAAAAGATGTTGATTGATTCTGTCATTCAGCCAGGAGAAACTATGCTCTCCAAATTATCCGAACAAGAGCTAAGGGATCTCTTTGATTTGACTTAAGAGGAAATTCAAAAGTTGTTTCATATAAAAGGAGCACTCAAACTAAAATGGACCCTATAAGATAGACAGTTAAAAAAGAGGCTCCTTGCCGAGAAATTAACTGACTCTATTTTATAGGGTCTTTTTGTTATACTTAATACAACAAGTTAGGAGAGAGTAGTGATGAGATGCTATGGGTAAAAATTATTTTACGGAAGAACAGCAGAGGGAATTACAGAAGAACCCATACATCCAAAATGTAAGCCCAAAATCAATTACCTATACGAAAGAGTTTAAAGAAAAATTTGAAGAAGAATATCGTGCAGGAAAAGTGCCATCACAAATTTTGGCTGATATGGGGATTGACCATCGAATACTCGGAAAGAAACGAAAAGACGGTCTTGTAGCCCGTATGAAGCTATATGAATTACGTCCAGAGGGGTGTGATGACACCAGAAAAAATAACACTGGGCGTCCATCCACAAAGGAACTCACCAATGCTGAAAGAATTGAACGCTTAGAACAGAAAATTGCGTACTTAAACCAAGAAAATGAATTCCTAAAAAAAAATATTCAGATGGATCGGCAAGCAAACTGGGAATACAAGCGAAACCACCCATCAAATACAAACTCATCAAAGAAATGATCGAAAGAAAAAATAACCTGTTAAATATCAGCTGGCTTTGCGAAACAGCTGGAGTATCACGCTCCGGTTATTACCGATGGCTAAATACTGTAGATACTAGGAATGAAAAGGAAGAACGAGACAAAAAGTATTTTGCACTGATTCTAGAAGCTTACAAGTTTCGGGGTTATGATAAAGGCTCACGTGGAATCCATATGCGTCTTCTGAATCAAGGAATTCGAATGAACCGTAAGAAAATACAGCGTCTTATGGGAAAATACGGATTAATATGCCCGATACGCAAGGCAAATCCTTACCGTCGCATGGCAAAGGCCATGAAAACCAACAATGTTTCCGAAAATCTAGTAAACCGGGAGTTTCAAGAACATGGTCCGTGTATGATTCTTCTTACTGACATCACATACCTTTTCTACAATCATGGCGACAAGGCCTATCTTTCTGTCATTAAGGATGCCTGCACTAAACAGGTAATGGCATATGTTGCTAGTGAATCGCTGGCAGTAGATTTTGTACTTGAAACAGTCAACATGCTTGTACAAGATCACGGAATTTCGCTCAACAGCAAGACGATCCTACATTCTGATCAGGGATGTCATTATACAAGCATATCTTTTCGACAGCTTCTAAAAGACAAGGAACTACGCCAGTCTATGTCCCGACGAGGCAACTGTTGGGACAATGCCCCGCAGGAATCATTTTTCGGCCATATGAAAGATGAAATTCATCTGGAACGGTGCAATAGTTTTTCCGATTTGAATCTTGAAATCGATGATTATATGGACTACTACAACAATGACCGTTACCAATGGAGATTAGCAAAACTGTCACCGAATCGATATGCCACTTACTTAAAAACTGGTGAGTATCCTATAAAAATCTAGAAGAATACCCTTTCACATCATATTTATGACATGAGATACAGCAGAAACGTCCAAAGGCGGCTTAAGTCTTAATCAGTTTTAGAGAAACGGAACGCTCGGCGCTTGCCAAGCAAACTCTCTTTTAATCTGGGGGAAATCTCTTAGGTAAAAGAGACTTTGCCATCTTCAAGCGTAATGGTGTAGTGCACGTGTCAATGGGATGATGCCGAGCATATCCTCGGCCTAGCGGGCCTCCGGTATCCCTCGCATCACCCTTGACACTTTTCAACCTTATGCTTTTGTATAGAATTTCCCACCTCTAAAATTTCTTGCAAACATTTCTCGAAAATATCGTATCCTATTAAAAATTCAGAAGAATACCCTCATCACATTTATGATATGAGGGTATTCTTCTTATTTAGCCTCTTTTTTAAATTGTCCTTGACATAGGGTCCACTTTAAACGAGTGCTCCTTTTATATGAAATCGGGATAGTTAAAGTTAAACCGTAAATTTAGAAACAGCGGTTAATAGACTTTCCCCTAGTTTAGCCAAAGCTTCCGAAGATTGACTTACTGATACCATTGTGGCTGCTTGTTCCTCTGACGAAGCGGAAACTTCTTCAGCGCTAGCAGCCGTTTGCTCTGCTATTACGCCGATACTCTCCACAGATTTAACCGCTTTAGTGCTCCCGCTGGCCATTTGTTGTGCAGCCTCCGTGACCTGCTGAATTTGCTCGGCGACTGTATTAACCTCTTCTACGATGGTTCGGAAGGAATTTCCGG
>DAIEHY010000221.1 GCA_027353165.1 Desulfosporosinus sp. | reverse complement strand
GGGTGGTCTTCGATTCACGGGTGGAAATAATCATCCCCGTATAAGGGGTGGCAATACGAATAACAGCTACAATTTTTGCAAAAATATCATCCGAGATGGCATCCGAAAAGCTATCAGGATCTATATCATCAGCAGGGCGAATGCGTGGAACGCTGATGGTATGTGGCCCCACACCCATTGCTGCCTCTAAATGCTCAGCATGCATAAGCAACCCGACAAAGTCATAACGGTACATATTTAAGCCGAATAAAACTCCGATCCCCACATCGTCAATACCGCCCTCCATGGCACGATCCATCGCTTCGGTATGATAGGCGTAGTCGTGCTTTGGTCCTGTGGGATGCAGTTCCTCATAGCTTTTTTTGTGATAGGTTTCCTGGAAAAGTATGTAGGTCCCAATTTCTGCTTCCTTGAGCTTACGATAATTTTCCACGGTTGTTGCAGCAATATTAACATTGACACGACGGATAGCTCCGTTTTTATGCTGAATACTATAAATGGTCTTCATACTTTCCAGAACATATTCAATCGGGTTGTTCACGGGGTCCTCTCCTGTTTCTAAAGCCAAGCGCTTGTGTCCCATATCCTGCAGCGCGATCACTTCTCTCCGGATATCCTCCTGAGAAAGCTTTTTCCTTGCGATATGCTTGTTTTTCAGATGGTAAGGGCAGTAAACGCAGCCGTTTACGCAGTAGTTGGACAGATAAAGAGGAGCAAACATGACAATACGATTGCCATAAAACTTTTGCTTAATCTCCTTAGCCAGTTTAAACATTTTTTCCGTTTCATCTTCCAGATCACATTCTAGTAAAACAGCTGCCTCTCGATGGGTTAAGCCCTTACAGTCTTTGGCACGTTCTATCAGGCTATCAATCAGTTCACGGTTTCTTTTGTTTTCCTGTGCATAGGAAAGAGTGGCTATAATTTCACCGTCATCAATAAACTCCGTTGCATTTTTCGACTTACAATTATACATAAAATTTATTCCTCCAATTTCTTCGTTAATGCTGATTTAACATTAACCCCTTGAATTTTCCCCAATTTACCCGTCATCGCACTAATTTCATCCGAGGTTCCTTCCACGATCAAGGAGATAATGGATATGCCCCTTTCCGGACGAGGGATTCCCATTCTTCCAATTATGATGCCCGCTAAATCGTGCAAAGTCTCATTAACCCTATTAGCACTTTCAAATTCTTCAATAACTATGCCTATAACCCCTATTCTCTTATTCATACTTTTGTTCCTCCAAAGTAAATTAAAAAAACCTTCTACAACAGTAAGAAGGCACATTAGCGATTTAACCCTTCTCCTTTTGCTCAGAAAAATCCTAACAATCAGGTAAAAGTTTGATAGATCCACGATGCCCGAATCCTCCGACATAACAGATACGAGTCAATTTTTCATTTCTCCGATGATTCGAACATGGACATTCGAGATAAGAGCGCTGACCAAGGATGGCGAGAAGGGACTCGCTATTGATGGCTTGATGCCGTGGCGCTAAGCGGAACCACAAGATAATGCTTGTACCCTGTGGCTCCTTACTAGATTTCGATTTCCTGCAAATAGACTATTTCACATTATTCCAATGCCCTATCAAGTATACTATTTTCCCCTTGCATAATCTTTGTTTCTAAAGGTGATTTTTACAGTAGTCCTTCTTTAATCACTAAATTTTCTTACGCGCCGTATAGGTGGTATGCAGTAATTGATGCGCTCTTTCTCCATATGGTTCACCCAAATAATCCTTATATAGCCCTATGATGGCCGGATTTTCATGCGATTTGCGCAAAGGCTTAGCGCGGTCTTCGCGGTATAAACCTGCAGCTCGTTCGGAAAGAATTTCTAAATTTCCATGATGATAGGGTTGTCCACCACCCCCAATACATCCTCCGGGGCAAGCCATAATTTCAATGACATCATAATTGCTTTCCCCTGCTCGTATTTTTTCGAGGACAGTTCGAGCATTACCTAGACCATGGATAACCGCGGCTCGATAATCCCGTCCCGCAATGGGGATAACCGCTTCCTTAAGTCCATCCATTCCTCGGAGAGACTCAAACTCCACTTTCTCCAGAGTTTCACCGGTTAATACCTCATAAGCGGTCCGCAGGGCTGCTTCAAGAACTCCACCGGTTGCTCCGAAAATTACTGAAGCACCAGTCGATTCCCCTAAGGGATGATCGAACTCTTGATCTTTGAGATGATCAAAATGAATGCTAGCTTCCCGAATCATACGAATAAGTTCGCGTGTCGTGATGACAATGTCCACATCCGCAGTTTCTGCTCCTTGCGCTAGTTCAGGACGTGCCGCTTCGTATTTTTTAGCAACACAAGGCATGACGGAGACAACCGTAATGGTTTTGGGGTCAATCCCCAACGTTCTCGCATAGTAACTTTTGATCAAGACCCCTAACATTTCATGGGGGGATTTGCAAGTAGAAGGAATGTCTAAGAGATCTGGGAATTGATGCTCAAAGAACTTGACCCAAGCGGGACAGCAACTTGTGAGCAGTGGTAGGCGTCCGCCATGTTGTATGCGGTGCACGAGCTCTGTTGCTTCCTCCATGATCGTTAGGTCAGCGGCAAAATCCGTATCAAAGACGCGATCGAAACCAAGCCGACGCAGCGCAGCCACCATTTTACCTGTCACAATTGTCCCTGGCTCTAAACCGAACCCCTCCCCCAGAGCGACCCGCACAGCAGGGGCCGTTTGTACGACGACAAATTGATTGGGATCGTTGAGGGCCTTCCAAACTTTGTCGACCTGATCCAGCTCGGTTAATGCACCAGTGGGACAGACAGCAATACATTGTCCGCAGAACGTACAAGCTGTTTGGCTCAGGGGTAAATCAAAGGCTGTTTTAACCACTGTTTCAAAACCACGCCCTACAGCGGAGTAAACACCCACTGTCTGTACGTCGTTACACATTGT
>DAIEHY010000220.1 GCA_027353165.1 Desulfosporosinus sp. | reverse complement strand
TGGCTTGGCAACGTTTTAAGGTCTCTGGATCGACTGTAAACTTCCCTTGGTTGCTCGCGTCATACCAACTCCTGATTCGATCCGCATTTCTATTACTCATCTCATATAGAAAACGTTCAAAGTTACTGGAAATTAAAATATCCATTGAAGGAGAGATCGTTTGATAAAACGCTCTCTGACTTTGATATACTCCTGTTGTAAAGAAATCAGACAAAACATTGTTTTGGTTTGAAGCACAAATAATTTGACCGATCGGGAGCCCCATTCGTTTCGCATAATATGCAGCAAGTAAATTACCAAAATTCCCAGTAGGAACGACTACATTCATTTTGCCTTCGGACGATACTTTACCCTGATCCACTGCCTGTAAATAAGCCCAAAAATAATAGACAATTTGAGGAAGGAGTCGCCCCCAGTTAATTGAATTAGCTGAAGAGAAAATCAACTGTTTTTCCTGAAATTGAGCCTTTATAGAATCAGAAGCAAAAATCCGCTTTACAGCAGTTTGGCACTCATCAAAGTTTCCATTAACAGCAACAACATGGGTATTTGACCCTTCAGTCGTGTTCATCTGCCGCTCTTGAACAGCACTTACACCACCTGCGGGATAAAAAACTACAATATGTATCCGTTCTCTGTTTTTGAAACCTTCCAAAGCTGCCTTGCCTGTATCCCCTGAAGTAGCTACCAAGATAAGCACTTCCTGCTTTGAGTCCAATTTGGTAAGACTTACTTTTAATAAGTCGGGCAATACTTGCAACGCCATATCTTTAAAAGCAGCAGTAGGGCCATGCCAAAGTTCTAATACTCCAAAATCCCCCACTGGTACCAGAGGAGCTGGGTTTGCCTCATCGAATGTTCCATCAGAATAAACATTGACTATTTCCGCAATTTCTGATTCTGTGAACTCAGTTAAGTAAGGGGCCATGACGGATCGTGCTACATCTCGATAAGTTAACCCCTGAAGTTCCTGCCAATTCAAGGCGGGAAACGTTGAAGGAACAAAGAGCCCCCCATTTGGTACCATTCCTAAAGCAATCGCTTGAGATGCTATTTGACCTGAAAGATTTCCCCGCGTGCTTTCGTACATATATTTCCCTCCTTGCATTATCTTGGTATAATAGATAAAGTTAATCTATTAAATACATTCGCTATTATTCGCCATGCCAGAACATTTTCCCTTCCTAAACCACTAATCAGTTATTGAGATTTCTAAATTAACCTTGTTTAAGAAAAAATTTAGAGGAAAGAAACTCTTCTCAGGTGAATATCTTGTGGAAAAATCTAAAAACTTTTAATAATTTTTGAAAGGCGGATCACAAATGTCGGATTATACAAATCGTCGATATCGCCAGAGTCTGACGCTTGGACTCATTGAAGTAGTTAAAGAGCTTTTTCCGGAAGAACAACTTAAAATTACGCACTCGATTCTTGATGGCGTATACTGTGAGCTTGAAGACTCCTTGCTATCTTCGCGAGAAGTTCAGAAAATCGAGGATCATCTAAAAAAATGGGTCAGCGCAGACCAACCGATTTCCTTTGAGTCTGAAAACCGTCATCTATTTAATTGTAGTTTAAAAAGTCAAGATGTATGTACCATATACCCACCTTTCGAGAGATCAGGTACCTTGAAATACTTTCAACTCATTCATTACCCTCCTGGTTTTATTCTGCACTTTCCAAATGCCAATCATCCAGAATTAATTTCCCCTTTTGTACCTCCGGAAAAACTTTCCGCGACATTTTCTGAGACTCAACGCTGGTTAGAGAACTTACATCTTTCTATAGTCCAAGACGTCAATACAATTATCACTGAAAATAACTCTTCTGACCTAATTTGTTTAGCGGAAGCTTTACACGAGAAGAAGATATCATCAATTGCCGATAAAATCTTTGAACAGAAGCGCAATGTCCGCGTTATTCTAATATCTGGGCCAACGTCATCTGGTAAAACGACCTTTGCGCAACGACTTTCAACCCAACTGCGTGTTAATGGGCTACGCCCAGTCGCCCTATCCCTCGATAATTACTTTCTGCCCCGCGAAAAGACTCCCCTAGACGCCTTCGGTCAATACGATTTTGAATCCTTAGAAGCACTAGATTTACCACTCCTTGCGGCCCACTTAAATACTCTAATTAGTGGCGCAGAAGTGGAGACCCCAGTCTTTGATTTTGTGTGTGGTGGTCGTTGTCCCGTTGGTAAACCAATGCGTCTGAATTCCGATGAAATCCTAGTTATAGAAGGCATCCATGCCCTAAATCCTCGTTTAGTCCCTTCCTTGGGTAGAAATCAAATGTTCAAGATTTATGTGAGTGCCCTTTTCCAACTCAATCTAGATGTTTATAATAAGGTTTCAACGACAGACGTACGACTTATCCGCCGAATAGTAAGGGACAATCAATTCCGCGGGATCGATCCGGAACGAACCTTAACACAATGGGACAGTGTGCGCCGAGGAGAAAATCACAACATTTTCCCTTATCAGGAAGAAGCAGATGTGATGTTCAATTCTAGTCTTTTATACGAGCTCAACGCACTTCGACCTTACGCTGAAGAATTATTAAACACCATCACATCGGAAAGCTCTAACTATAAAACGGCGATTCATCTTTTAACACTACTGTCATTCTTTAATCCACTAGATACTTCAATAGTCCCGTTTAACTCAATTTTGAGAGAATTTATGGGAGGAAGCGCCTATAAAGTCTAGACTTGAGTCGTTATTCAATAATCGCCCTGCGTGGGCGTACAAGCAAAGCACGAAGTTTTGAACTTCGTGCTTTTGTTTTAAGTTAACTGTGAACTATTTATCCATAGCCAGAGTCCCCGATTTAGCAAAATTCTCCTTTAGCATATCTCGGATGATAATTGACACACTTTCGGCAGGTGCTCCTATGGATTCTATGATAGCCTGAGTAACTTTCTCAACAAGCAACCTTTTCTCAGCAATTGT
>DAIEHY010000021.1 GCA_027353165.1 Desulfosporosinus sp. | reverse complement strand
TTAACCGTCATCGATGTGGAATCCGACTATTTCACAGTTTCACTTATTCCACATACGTTTAGTCAAACTACCTTAGGATTTAAATCCATCAATTCAAGCGTTAACCTCGAAACCGATCTGATCGGCAAATATGTTGCACGTTTTATGGGCATGAACAAGGAAGCTGATCATCCTAAAAAAGATCTATCCTTCGGGTTTTTAGCTGAACATGGATTTATCTAAATTTAAATAATACGCAAGAAAAATTAAGGAGTGAAGAACATGTCATTCAATACAGTTACAGAAGCCTTAGAAGATATTCGACAAGGTAAAATGATTGTTATGGTAGATGATGAGGATCGCGAGAATGAAGGAGATCTTGTGATGGCAGCCGAGATGGCAACTCCAGAGGCGATAAATTTTATGGCTACTTATGGAAGAGGGCTGGTTTGTGTTCCGATGACTGGGGAACGAATTCGTGCCTTACAGCTTGAACCGATGGTTACCCAAAACACGGATCCGCACGGCACTGCTTTTACGGTTAGTGTCGATGCTGTCACAAGTACTACTGGGATTTCCGCCTTTGAACGTGCTGTAACTGTCAAAATATTAGCCGACCCTAACAGCGACTCCAGCAAATTACATCGACCAGGACACATTTTTCCGCTTCAAGCCAGAGAAGGTGGAGTTTTAGTACGTGCTGGGCACACAGAGGGTTCAGTGGATTTAGCGCGACTTGCCGGACTTGAACCGGCAGGCCTCATTTGTGAGATTATGAATGAAGACGGAACCATGGCTAGAGTCCCAGATTTATTTCTTTTTGTTAAAAAGCATAATCTTAAAATAATAACTCTCAAAGACCTGATTAGTTATCGTCGTCAATCAGAGAAACTCATCGAAAGAGTAGAGAGTATCCATCTCCCAACGGAATTTGGGGACTTTAATGCTATTGGATATCTCAGCATAGTCGATCAAAAAGAGCATTTAGCCTTAGTTAAAGGAATCGTTGATGATGGTGCTCCTGTTTTGGTTAGGGTTCACTCAGAATGTTTAACAGGCGACGTTTTTCATTCCAAGCGTTGTGACTGTGGGGACCAACTAAGTAATGCCTTGGAAGATATTGAACGTGAAGGTCGCGGTGTTCTACTCTATATGCGCCAAGAAGGTCGAGGAATTGGATTGTTAAATAAACTAAAGGCTTATAAACTTCAAGAAGAAGGCAAAGACACGGTCGAAGCTAACCTGGCCTTAGGCTTTCAAGAGGACTTGCGCGATTATGGAGTAGGAGCACAAATCTTAGCAGATCTAGGGATTTCCAAAGTGCGCTTGATGACTAATAACCCCCGCAAAATTGTGGGCCTCGAAGGGTATGGCTTAAACGTTGTTCAACGTGTTCCAATCGAAACTGTTTCTAAACCCGAAAATTCTAAATATCTTTGCACTAAAAAGCAAAAAATGGGACATTATTTAACCAGTGTTCAATAAAAAGACACCCTTAATATTCACTTAAACTAAACTACGCTTGTTGAGAAAGGAATGTATTCATGAAAACTTATGAAGGTAATTTAATGGCTCAAGGACTTAAAGTAGGTATTATTGCTGCTCGATTTAACGAATTTATCACCAGCAAATTAGTGGGAGGTGCATTGGATGCCCTACGCAGACACGGGGGGTTGGACGAAGACATTGAGCTGGCTTGGGTACCAGGTGCCTTCGAAATTCCGCTTGTAGCTCAAAAAATGGCCCATTCCAAACGCTACGATGCAATCATTTGCCTAGGGGCTGTAATTCGGGGTGCTACCCCTCATTTTGATCTTGTCAGCAATGAAGTTAGTAAGGGAATTGCTCAAGTTGGCCTACAAACCGGAGTTCCAGTAATTTTTGGAGTTATTGCCACTGATAGTATTGAACAAGCCATTGAACGTGCAGGAACAAAAGCTGGGAATAAAGGCTTTGACGCTGCTATGACTGCCATTGAAACAGCGAACTTGATTAAAGCATTGTAAATTTAAGCTAAGATTGACTTACAGGATTTGGGTAATTGTCCACAAAGATCTCCTTGTCAAAAAGCATAATCTTTATTAGACTCATAGAGATGATTGCATGTATTTTTGACAAGGAGATGAGTGTTATGACTTCGAACATTGTAGCCTTTGAAGAAACGGCCATGCTTGAAGCAGCACGCTCAGGTAATAAAGAGGCATTAGACGAAATTATTCAGCACTATGAACCAGAAGTTCGTATTATTGCGTACAAATACTTTCTGCCCAGAGCAGACTATGAAGATCTAATCCAGGAAGGCCGTATTGCTATTTATCAGGCTCTTTTATCATATGACGATAATTCAGGAATCCCTTTCCTTCATTTTTTAAGAATGGTTGTAAAGCGCAAACTTATTGATAGCCTTCGCAAGTATACTCGCCAAAAACACGTTAACTTAAATGAAGCTTACTCACTTAACAGTGTCTTATCAGAAACTGAGGAAACAAGTTTTATGGAATTGCTTCCCAATGCAGAGGATCCTGCCTCAATGGTTGTCGCAAATGACGAGGCTATTTCAATGATCCGAGGCCTTAATGAGAACCTATCAGATCTTGAACGTCTTGTATTTAAACACTATTTTATTCAAGGGTTTAAGCAACGTGAATTGTCTCAACGCTTGGGACTTAACCCAAAGTCGTTGGACAATGCAATTCAACGCATTCGGCACAAAACTGCAATTTACCGTTCGCGTCAAGTAGCAGGTTAAAACTTAGCGCTTTAAACAATAATTAAAAATAATAAAGAACCGGGATGATTGTTCCCGGTTCTTTATTAACACTATTTTAGGCTATTCCCCCGCTTTGATTAATCAACTTACTGACTTTGCTATGTGCATTGGTAGCTTCGTTAGCTAAGCGTAAGTACATATCTCTCAAATCAGCATGATGAGCGCGCGTAGCTAGTGTCATATAACCCGTTGCAGCAGCCGCCGCGTCTTTTTCATAATCGTAAAGCATATCCAAATCCGCAAAATGACTCATTTTTGGCCCCCCTTTCTATTGCAGCCCAACCGCTGATTTTTTAAAATATCCAACGACATCTTCTAAACCTTTGGCTTGTTCTTTAAAAAAACCTTTTACAGCAGCGTCTTTTGCCATTTCATTATACATTTGGCACTTCTTCATCGCGGTTTCAGTCTCAATAAGACTTCGTGTTAGCATGCCTTGGTCAAGAATTTTCTTCATTTCCATTTCATTTAGTTGCATCTTAGATCCCTCCTTATAAAAATTAATCTGCATAACAGTTTCAGGATGTGTAAAAAACTTATAAATTATTCACGACTAAACTATAAATTGTTATTGTTCGACGTTTTATGACTAAGAACTAGACAGGTTGATTTTAATACGTTAAACTTACTAAAATAGCGACTTTAAATAATTTAGAAATTCAATATAGTTTAATATCTATAAAGGAGGGTTAGAACTATGGAAACACCAGATTTCAAACGAGTTTTCCGTGGATATGATTCAGAAGCTGTCGATCAAGCATGGGCGGAAACAGACCGCCAATTATCGGAAGCTAATGCCACTAACAAAGAATTACGTTTACAAATTAATAGTTTACGGGAACAAACCTCAGAATATGGTAACCGCCTTAAAGACTATGAGCAAATTGAAAAGGACCTTCGGGATGCTCTTCTCAGTGCGCAAAGAGTGGCTACTCAAATAAAAGAAGAAGCAACAAAACATGCAGATGATATTTT
Source organism: Desulfosporosinus sp. (assembly GCA_027353165.1). GTDB lineage: Bacteria > Bacillota > Desulfitobacteriia > Desulfitobacteriales > Desulfitobacteriaceae > Desulfosporosinus. The sequence goes on along the minus strand of DAIEHY010000021.1, from coordinate 16,060 downwards.
ACAATTTGCTCATAGCGAAAGTGAAACATTAATCAGTGAAGCTACACGTATTTCAGAGTCCAAGGAAATTGAAGCTGAGTCTGCACTCGTTGAAAAGCGGGCTGAAGTCATCCAGATTGAGGAGCAAATACAGGCATTAATGGACCAGAAAACAGAACTCCAAACTAAGGTTGATCAAGTCATGCAATATCTGAATATGGCACATGACTTGCTGGATTAAAAAATTTATTTATCCCATATTTAGAAGAATTCCCCAATCTAAATTACGCTAGATTAGGGAATTCTTTAGGTTTTAAGAAGTTTGCAAGGATGATCCGGGTTACAAACCATATTCATGCCAACGCTGGTTGACATATTTAACGGTCGCCTCGTCGGGAATTACTTCTCCAGGATAACCTGGTTTCATCCGAGCATCGATCAAGATTGGCCCATGATAGACTAAACGATGCGAGTTTAATTCTGTTTCAACATAGATATCATGTGCTGGATCAAAGCGAGTAAATACTTGCCAGAGAAAACCTTTTGGTTCTAAGGCTTGAGTAATATCATCCACTAAAATTGCTAGGGGCCAAGGCTGAAACGGATGACTGTGAAGTTGCTTTAATACTTCATTAGCAAGCTCCGGAGCATGTTCAAACGACGTAGCTTCTAATAAAAGGCAGCCAGCACAGAAAGGCTTAATCCCATTAATACCGGGCAGTGTAGCTCCTTCAATAGTTTGCGGCAAGTCTCGTTTTTGTGCGCCTAGTCCTAGCATGATTGCCTTACTACCATGATTGAAATGACGACCGGTGTAATCTAAGGTGTCCATGGACGTTTGATTGAGAATTAATAAGTCTGATTCTGGTTCAAAACGAGCTAAAACGGTTTCCAGAAGATTTCTAAAGTCTTGCAAATCAAGTTGAACATCAGTAAGCACCAAAAATTTAGTTAAGGTTAGTTGCCCTTCGCCTAAAATTCGAAAGGCATGGGCGAGGGCTTCCCGTTGATAGCTTTCACGTATGATGGCGGCAGCAAGAGCATGAAAACCGGTTTCAGCATACGTCCAAAGCGCTTTTACACCAGGCATTACCACCGGAAACATAGGGGATAATAAAGATTGTAAATATTCTCCAATAAAATAATCTTCTTGACAGGGTTTACCAACCACCGTAGCTGGGTAGATCGCATCTTTTCGATGATAAACTGTTTGTACATTGAATATTGGAAAATCGTGGGCTAGAGAATAGTAACCGTAATGATCTCCAAAAGGGCCTTCCGGCTTACGAATATAGGCGGGAACCGAGCCACAGATTGCAAACTCTGCTTCAGCAATTAATGTATGGGGATGGTTTGGAACCTTAACTCGCGCCATTTTTTCTCCCATTAAAAATGAGGAAAAGATTAGCTCAGGTAACATTTCCGGCAGTGGAGCAATCGCTGATAAAGTCAAAGCAGGCGGTCCACCCAAAAAAAGAGTGGTCGGTAAATCCTGCCCTAATTGTTCAGCTTCAAAATAATGAAATCCTCCCCCTTTATGGATTTGCCAATGTATACCCGTTTGATTAGGACCATAAATTTGGATCCGGTACATTCCCAAATTATGTTCATGGGTCACTGGGTGCTCCGTATAAACTAAAGGTAAGGTAACGAATGGACCACCATCTTCTGGCCAACTAGTTAACACTGGAAGTTGCGTCAAATCCACGCTGGCTTCCCTAATTTCTAAAACTGGTGCCTGGTTTGGACGAACCGTACTTAAACCACTTTTAGCTAGCGAAAGCATCCAATCCCTTTCTTGCCAAAGTACAGATGGTTTAGGGGGAAGCAGTCGATCGATTGACGAAACGGCTCGTTGCACTATTTCCTCAGGCTTAGGACCAACAGCAAGATCAACGCGTCGACGAGTCCCAAATAAATTTGTAATAACTGGAAACGAGCTTCCTTTGACTCGCTTAAACAATAGGGCTGGTCCTTGGTCCTCAATAATTCTGCGGTGGATTTCCGCTAATTCAAGATAAGGGTCTACTTCAACCTCGATTTCAATAATTTGTTTCTCGCTCCGAAGAGTTTTAATAAAATCCCGCAAATTTGCGTGCATAGTGTCACCTCATTAATTAAATAGTACGACCAATGGAGGGGAAAGTTAATACTTAGCTAACTACATTATACATAGAGTTACGATTTTTAGCTAAGTTTTACTAGGAAACTTCATGAAACTTATCAAAATCTTTTTCACATCCCCACTTGCTTCTATTAACTAAGAACAAAACATAATCGTCCTCATTCCACTTTAATAGTGAAATGGGACGATTTTTGACCTTTGTATCTTTAATAATATCTTACTACTCTTTCTTTGAAGTAAACAAATATCCTGATTCATCGAAATCCACTATAATTTGTTGCCCTTCCTTAATTTCTCCCTGCAATAATTTTAGCGCCAAAGGATTTTGTAGACGCTGTTGAATAACCCTTTTGAGCGGCCTTGCTCCATAAACTGGGTCATACCCCTCATTAGTTAGTTGTTCCTTTGCTTTCAGGGTTAATTCCAAGGTGAGGCTCCGTTCACTTAACCGTTTACGTAACAATCCAAGTTGAACTTCCACGATCTGTCCAATATGCTCACGTTTCAAAGAATGAAAGACAATCGCTTCGTCCAAGCGATTAAGAAATTCCGGGCGGAAATGACTCCGAAGTTGTTCATTAATGGCAGAACGAACTTCCTTTTGAGCTGCATTGTGCTGGATGAGATCCTCAATCGACAGGATAATATTACTGGTTAATATCACCACTGTATTTTTAAAGTTTACAATACGTCCTTGCCCATCGGTCAAGCGACCATCATCTAAGAGCTGTAAAAGAATATTCGTGACATCACCATGCGCTTTCTCGATTTCGTCAAAGAGAATGACACTATAAGGCTTACGACGTACCGCCTCAGTCAGTTGTCCACCCTCTTCATATCCTACATATCCAGGAGGGGCTCCAATAAGACGTGCGACTGTATGATTTTCCATATACTCAGACATATCAATCCGTATAATTGCCTGTTCGTCATCAAAGAGGAACTCAGCTAAAGCTCTTGCCAGCTCAGTTTTTCCAACTCCTGTTGGACCTAAGAAAAGGAACGAGCCCAAAGGACGATTAGGATCCTGTAACCCTGCGCGTGCTCGCCGAACAGCATCAGCAACTACCCCAACAGCCTCCTCTTGACCAATTACTCTTTGATGAATACGTTCTTCCATATGGACAAGTTTATCCATCTCGCTCTCCATCAGCTTAGAAACAGGAACGTGGGTCCATGTTGCCACGATTTCCGCAATATCTTGTTCAACTACTTCTTGCTTTAAGAGCGAATTTTTCTTGGCCTGAAGTTTTAGTTCTGTAGTTTGAAGTTCTTTTTCCAGCGTTGGAATAATGCCATACTGTAATTCGGCTGCTTTATTGTAGTCCAACTGCTGTTGAGCTTGCTCCATAAGAGTACGCGAATTGTCAATTTTCTCTTTAAGTTGTTGAATTTGAGCGAGGACTTCTCGTTCCCCTTGCAACTGCCCTTCTACTCCGATTCGTTCTTCTTTGAGATTTGCTAACTCTTCTTCAATCTTCGTTAAACGCTCTTTACTCGCTTGATCCTTTTCTTTCTTAAGAGCCTCTCGTTCGATTTCAAGTTGCATAATCCTGCGCTTAATTTGATCTAACTCAAAGGGATCACTTGTAATTTCCATGCGCATACGTGCCCCGGCTTCATCGATAAGGTCGATTGCTTTGTCTGGGAGAAACCGGTCACTAATATAACGATCCGAGAGTATAGCGGCGGCAATGATAGCTCCATCCGTAATTCGCACTCCATGGTGTGTCTCATAGCGTTCCTTTAAACCGCGCAAGATAGAGATCGTATCTTCAACACTTGGAGCCTCCACCATAATCGGTTGAAAGCGTCGTTCTAGAGCAGCATCTTTTTCAATGTGCTTGCGGTATTCAGCAAGGGTTGTTGCCCCAAGCATACTTAACTCTCCGCGCGCCAGCATAGGTTTAAGCATATTGCTAGCATCCATTGCCCCTTCTGCTGCCCCTGCTCCGACAACAGTATGCAATTCATCGATAAACAAGATCACATCATCACGATCCTGGATCTCTTTCAGCACCGCTTTTAAGCGTTCTTCAAATTCCCCGCGGTACTTAGCTCCTGCAATGAGGGTTCCCATATCCAGTGAAATAACTTGTTTATCCTTGATAGTATCTGGAACATCTCCTCGTACAATCCGCTGAGCTAGCCCTTCAACGATCGCGGTTTTACCAACTCCAGGTTCTCCTATTAACACGGGGTTATTTTTCGTTCGACGGGATAAAGTTTGAATCACACGACGAATCTCTTCGTCACGACCAATAACTGGGTCTAGACGACCACGTCGGGCTTGCTTCACTAGGTTTAGCCCATACTGTTCCAGTGCTGCATAAGTGCCTTCAGGATTAGGACTCGTAACGCGTTGAGTGCCTCTGATTTCTCGCAAAGCTTGCAACAACTTTTCTCGAGTTAACCCTGCTTGTTTAAGAATTTTTTCGACTGCTCCTCCGGCCTTTGCCAAGATCGCCAAAAGTAAGTGTTCTGCACTTACATATTCATCCCCAAATGGAGTCATCTCATCATGAGCAGCCACTAATACCGAGCGCAAGCGTGGAGAAATACTTATTTGTACGTTTCCCCCGCTAATTCGTGGAAAACGGTGAATCTCTTGACGGATTGATGAGATGAGTACACCCGTAGCGATGTCCAGCTTGGTTAAGACTTGCGAAGTAACACCTTCTACCTGCTCTAATAAGGCGAGCATAAGATGTTCTGGCTCGATCAGGCTGTTGGCATTGCGTTCTGCCATAGATTGGGCTTCCGTGATTGCTTCTTGGGATTTCTGGGTAAATCGATTGGTATCAAAAGACATACTTATTCACTCCTTATTAGGTTTTGTAGATTTGGTTAATTCATCCTCTTTGCTTAGCAAGCTCACGAAGACTCGAAATTTCATGCTCATTCAAGTCTTCTGGTAGGGTGATGGCTAATTCTGCGAAAAGATCTCCACGTTGGTCAGGACGTTCTAAACTAGGCATTCCCTTTCCTTTTAAGCGAAACTTCTTGCCAGTCTGAGTGAGCGGTGGAATCTTGAGAAGGACTTCCCCATCAAACGTTTGAACACGAACCTCTCCACCAAGGATGGCTTGATAGAAATTAATAGGTTGCTTAACCTTCAAGTCATCTCCTTCGCGGACGAAATGAGCATCTGGGTTTACCGTAATTTTTAAATAGAGATTTCCAGCTTTACCTCCTGCAGCCCCAGACCCTCCTTGTCCAGCTAATCTTACTTTAGAACCGGTTCGAACCCCTTTAGGGATTTTGGCCTCGATCTGCTTCTCTCCACTCTGGATAATCCGCTTGGTTCCATGAAAAGCTTCCTCAAGTGTTACTTGGACTTCAACTTCAAGATCCTGTCCTGCTCGGGTTCGACTTGCCGAAGTACCTACATCAAAGCCAAAGCCTTGCCCCCCACCCCCTCCGAAGAGTGTTGAGAAGAAATCAGAATAGCCATCTCCTCTGCTACCATTAAAACCTCTAGCTCCACCAGGTCTTCCCGTACCACCGAACATTTCCGCAAAATCCTCTGAGGACATCGTATAGCTTTGACTACCTCCAGCACCACTGGGATTGGACTGCCATCGACTCCAATCGAAATCTCCCCGCCCTCCCCGTGTCTGCCAGTGTTGGTAATCTTGTCTAAGTTCATCATATTTACGTCGTTTCTCCGGATCACTAATTGCATGATAAGCTTCCGAGGCTTCTTTAAACTTTTCTTCAGCCGCTTTGTCTCCTGGATTGACGTCTGGATGGTATTTTTTAGCTAATTTCTGATAAGCTTTCTTGATTGTTTTTTCATCTGCATCAGGAGATACTCCAAGGCTGATATAATAATCTTTAAACTCCATTGTTTCACCTCATTTACTAATATTATCGTGAGACTGACTCTCAAAAAGAAATAGTATCTAAAATCTATGATCAAAGATCAAAGATTTGGACCGTCAGTTTAGTGGTATAGTTTCCTTATTAACTAAAGTATAGTCTATAATGATTCTAAGGTCAATAATGGTCAGACATTTTTTTGACTATTATTGACCTTAGCTTGAGGAGTAACTGAATGGTTTTAAACTAAAATACGGAATAGTCTATACATAAAAATACTAAGTATAGACTATCCCCCAAAATTTCTGATAACCTAGTTAAAGCCCATTTCGATTACCCCCATAAACAAAGGGTTTGTGAATGAAGGGTAAAAGAGATTGGCGTATATCCCGGTTGTTCTCCATCAAGATCCAGCAGCGCTCGTTCCTTCGATGTAATGACAACAGATCGTCCACGATAAACGTTAACTCCAGGAATTTTGAGATGCTCTCCGCGATATAGTTTTGGAAAATGTCGAAGCAAGGTTAGCGTCGAAAAATTCCCTAAACAAACTACATCAAACAACCCATCATCCAATTCTGCGTGAGGAGCGATCATCATACCCCCACCGATGTATCGACCATTTGCTACCATTATGCTGTTATGTCGTCCTTCGAGGACAAGTTTCCCGTCAATTTCACACCGCATTACTTTATTATGGTAACTCAAGATACTAATCACTGATCCAATTAGAAAGGATAGTTTCCCACCAAGAAATTTACTTTGCCGGTTTACACGGGCAACCGTTTCCCCGCCCAATCCAACATCCGCAACATTAATAAAGTAGCGAGTCTCTTGCTGTCCATGATTATTTAGAAACTGTACTTCCCCAACGTCAACCATACGCTTGCGGTTCTGACTTAAAATAGCTGAAAAACTATCAATTCCTTTCGGAATCATCAGAGTACGTATTAAATCCCCACCCGTGCCGTGAGAAAAAAGCGCTAACTCTGCCTCTGGATTAATCAATTGACCGTTGAAAAAAAAACCATTCACGACTTCATTCATTGTACCGTCTCCACCGACAGCTATAATGTGTGTATACCCTACCGATAAGATCCTCTGAGTTATCTGCGTTGCATCTCTTGGCTTGGTCGTATACTCATAGTTTATCAAATATCCCTCATCTTCAAGTCGCTTTAAGTAAGCTGGCCAGCGTTTTCGCGTACTCCCATTGGCTGATTGAGGATTAACGACTGCGAACCAGCGCTCCCTTTTCAACATAGTATAAACTCTTCCCTTTCTTGACCCATAAAAATGCGTTTCTCTACTCAATCTCAAACATTTCGACAGCTAATCTGAAATGTCCTTTTAAAGAGACGTTTGGGTCACGGAAACTACCGGAGAGTTGATTCATGAATTGATGCTCTAATTAATGCAATTTGATTCATGACATCCGTTTTTAACTTATAAAGGATCTTTTCAGCATCCAGCATAGATTCAGCTTTTACTGAGAAGTAAACTTTGATTTTAGGCTCAGTTCCAGATGGGCGAACCATGAAGTATCCACCCCCTAGAAAAGAAAAACGCAAGACATTTGAGCGCGGCAATGTAAGAGAGTATGTTTGTCCGGTTATGAGATTTTTACCATTTCGTTGTTCATAGTCGTCTAATTTCTCAATACAAGTTCCGCAAAGTTCAAAGATCTCTGATTGACGAAATGAATCCATGATCTTTGAAATTTCGTCTTTCCCTTGAATGCCCTCTAGAACCAGGGATTCTTGATCATCTAGGTAGTACCCAAATTGTTCGTAAATACTTTCTAGGACATCAAAAAGTGTACGGCCCTCAATTTGTTGATAATAGAGTGCTGCTTCTGCTAAAAGGACGGAAGCGATCACGGCATCTTTATCTCGGACAAAATCACCTGCCAGATATCCATAACTTTCTTCAAACCCAAACTGGAAGGTACCCCAACCACCCGTTTCCATCTCTTGTTCTTTTTCGGCGATAAACTTAAACCCAGTTAAAACGTTTTCCACGTTTGCCCCGAAGTAATGCGCGACCTGATCCGCTAAATCTGTTGAGGCTATCGTCTTTATGATGGTTGCATTTTCAGGAAGGATATCCAAAGCCTTTTTTTGGGATAGGATATAGTAAGTTAACAGTACTCCAATTTGATTCCCTGTGAGCTGTCTATAATCTCCATCCCGCGAACGCAAGACTACCCCTAAACGATCGGCATCAGGATCCGTCGCTAATAGCAGGTCTGCATTTTTCTCAAGCCCATATTTTCTGGCAAGTTCAAAGGTTGTTGGAATTTCCGGGTTTGGATAGGGAACAGTTGTAAATTCCGGATCAGGAAGCTCTTGTTCAGGCACAACGAAAACAGAACTAAAACCCAACTCAGCTAAGGCCCTACGAACTAGAATGTTGCCTGCACCGTGTAACGGAGTATAAACAATCCGGAGCGCTTCCCCTTTCTCGATATTTAAATCTGGGTGAAGTGCTAACCGTCGTATTTTATCCAAGTAGGGTTGATCGATTTCTTCACCAATAATTACCAATAACCCGTTCCTTTTCGCTTCAACTTCTGACATGGGTTCGATATCCAACCAGCTCTCACGGGCTTCTATGCGCGCCAGAATCTGGTCTGCTTTAACTGGAGGTACCTGACCACCATCTTCCCAGTATACCTTGTAACCATTATACGTTTTGGGATTATGACTCGCTGTCACAACAATGCCCGCTAAAGCATGCAAATGACGAACTGCAAAAGACAGTTCCGGAGTAGGTCGAAGCGAGTTAAAGAGATATGCCTTAATTCCGTTTTGAGCCAGAACCAAGGCTGCCTCAACCGCAAATTCGGAGGAGAACCTTCGAGAGTCGTAGGCTATAACAACCCCTCGCTTCATGCCCTCAGACCCATGGTCACAAACACATTCTGCTAACCCTTGGGTTGCTTTACGTATGACATATTTATTCATGCGATTGGTTCCAGCAGCAATAATTCCTCGTAAACCACCTGTGCCAAATTCCAAATCAGAATAAAAGCGGTCCTCGATTTCTTGTGGATCGGTGATTTGTTTTAGCTCTAGCCTTGTTGCTTCATCAAAGTATGGATGTTCAGACCATAAGTGGTACCGTTCTTGAATTGTCACCTTGTTCAATCCTCCCTAGTTAGTAACTGTATCTTTTAGTTACTTGGGTAATCTTGCTTTTTACGAGAGTATAGCATACTCGTAAAGGATAGAAAAGATTGCTAAAATCTTATAAAAAAACCTCAGTCTAACGACTGAGGTCAATAACCGGTGAAATAATAATCCCGACTAGCCCCGGGCCTGTATGAACTCCCATAACCGGACTAATCTGATTAAATAACAATTCCTTAATATTAGGAAGTTGACGAGCACTCTGCCATAGTTTACGCCCTTCTTGCTCTGCCCCACCATGAACGATTGCCACGTTATATTGCCCCTCTTGAGTGCTTTCTATTAAGATATCTAATAGTTTCCTGAGGGACTGATCTCTGCCCCGAACCTTTGCTGAGGTAATGTATTTTCCCTCAAGATTAACCGAAATAATGGGTTTTATATTTAAAAGCTCACCGATGGTGCCTGAAACATAGCCGATTCGTCCACCACGTTTAAGATATTCTAACGTTGAAAGCACAAAAAAAAGTTTCGTTTTTTTTGATACACTCTCAGCTACGTTAACGACGCTTTTAAAATCCTTAGTGTTGCGAAGTTTCCGGGCTGCTTCTAAGACAGGGAAACCCAACCCCATGGAAAGTGCTTTGGAATCTAAAACTTCGATAACCATCTCTTTATAATCTTGGGCTACTTGACAGACGGTTTCATATGTACCACTTAGGCCGCTCGATATATGCATGCAAAGGATATGTGTAAATTTTTCATCCCTTAGCCGATTAAACAAGTTAGCTATTTCTGCCGGAGAAGGTAACGAAGTAGTGGGAACCTCTATCTCCATATTGTCATAAACTTGATCCGGACTGATCGTAACTCCATCCAGATATTCTCGATCTTTGTACACAACATGTAAAGGAAGTATCTCGATCCCAAACTCTTTGATCATTTCAGGAGCCAAATCACTGGTACTATCTGTTACAATAGCAATCTTTGGGTCAGTTATGGGTGATGAAGTTTGTTCCATGAGACATAGTTCCTTTCCATCTGTAATAATTCAATATTAAAGTCAGTATACCATAATTTTCTACAAAAAGGACAAGTAAATTTATGCAATATTAGGACTTCAGAAAATCGTGTGTAGTCGTCCGAACTTCTTCTAAGTAGCTTGGATAATCTTCGATCTCGCCTGCCTTATCAACTCCACTATATAAACAGGGTTTAGTGTAATCAATATCTAACATATGAAAAAATGTTTTTATCGATCGCTCGGCACATAAGAAAACATCTTGCTTGCGAGTCCCTGCCGTTGAAATAAATAACCCAGTTCGCTTAAGACCAAAAGGCTTAAAAAAGGATTGATGGTGTATATATTTGAGTGCCCAGAAGGTTTGCATTCTGTCAATCAAAATTTTTGTTTGAGCATTAACTCCCATAAAGAAAATCGGAGCCGCAATCATTAATCGGTCTGAGCGAATAATTTTTTCTTGGAGCTTTTGAATATCATCCTTAATCACACAAATTCCTTCTACAGAACAGGCACCACACCCTTGACAGGGCTTTATTTCTAAATCTGAGAGGTAAACCAATTCTGTAGTATGCCCCTCAGACTGAGCAATTTTCATGCCCTCTAAAAGCAAGCGTGTGGAGTTGCCACTACGTCTGGGGCTACAAGCAATACCTAAAACAAATAAGGCCATAAATTTTAACTCCCATCGTATCATAGTTATTCACGAGTATTATCTGTCCTAATTCCAAATCTAAAAGCGAGCTTCTTATAATTTAAGAAACTCGCTTTTAGATTTGTTTTTCTAAGAATGGATTTAAGTTAATTTGGTTACACTTTAGGATTAGAATCCGGGTCAAAAATACCGCACCCTTTCTGTAACTACTTATCCCTCTTGATGAACTAGCCTTTGGATCGGTGCAGACTTAATAGATTCAAGTCCCACTGCTTCCAAGATTGCATTAATCATTAATTGTTCTTTTGTCATATACATTCTTTCCTTTCGCATTATTTGGGTTATCTTAATACTATACACCTAATTCCCTAATATTACAAGACCTAAACAAGTAATAATTTATTCTTCCGTTCCTACCGTTTGTTTAACGAAAACCGACCCTAATTTAGGCTAAACTTACGGACTCAACTATTCTATGCGCTTAAACAACTCTTTATGTCAAGTGAGCACACATTTCTACTTGTATCGCATTAGGGTAAATTTCTTTAGCACTCAAAACTGCTGAAATCCAATCTTTAGGCTGATTAATGATTGAAAAAGGCTGATCTGACCGTTGAAGTAATTCAGAAATTACTTCCTCAGCCCCAGCGGCAGAGGCACTCCAAATGTCAATCAAGATGCCATCTTTCTCCCCAGCATACAAGGCACCCGCTGTTCCTGACAAATTCATAACCGCAAAAAAATTAATATGCCTTTTAAGGTAATCTTCTCTACGTTGCCATGACGGTTTGAAGACCCGGCTACGGTTTTCAAAATAAAAATCCTCTGAAACCAATTTCATGGGAATAATTCTCCTGCTATTATTCAATAACTTAGTCCTACTTTGTGCTCGGTAGAGATTAAGTTGTCGTACGGGAGTAAAACCTACGGACTGGTAAACCTTATGTGCGTGATTTTGCTCTAAGACTTCAAGATAAACCTGCTTTAAACCAAGTCGTAAGGCCTGATCGAGTTGAGCTCTCATTAATATTTCAAAGAGCCCTTTACCTCGATAATCAGGATCCATACAAGCTGCTGCAATCCATCCATCACAACCATCTACTGATAGCAAAGCAAAGCCAACCACTCGATTTTCCACATAAATTGCCATGGAGCACCCTAAAGAAACTTGACTCAGATCAAGCCAGACTTTCATATGTTCATTTAAATAGATCATATCGAAGTAATACCCTCGCCAACAACGATTCCATATCTCAGTCAATTCACCGAGATTGATATTTTCTAGTAAGGCTACTCTATAGTTTATCAAGTCTATCTCCCATTCATCGGAAACTAAATCCAAAGCTTTATCTGATTTACTTTTCTGTAAAGGAACTGAATTTCCTGCTATCTTTCCTTCAAATTCATAATTTTTAAAGAAATGTCGTTTATTCAAGGAGAACTTAGTAAAATGCTAAAATTATTGCCAAAACTTATAACGAAATAAAGTCTTTTCTGAAAGGTGGATAATATGGCCGCTTATATTGCTAATGAAGAACTGATGTTTGCCGAAGAGCTTGTCGATTTTATTGAGGAGAGCCCCTCTCCTTTTCATACCGTGCAAAGTGTAAGGAAACGGTTAGAACCCCAGGGATTTATAGAGTTGTCGCTTAAAGATAAATGGTCGTTAGTCCCGGGTGGAAAATATCTGGTAAGCCGTAATAACTCAGCATTAATCGCTTTTAAGGTGGGTCTTGGCGAAATTGAAAATCATGGTTTCCACCTCATTGGGACGCACACTGATAGCCCCACTTTCCGGGTTAAAGCAAACCCTGAAATCCAGGTAGAGGGGCATTATCTTAAACTGAATGTAGAAACGTATGGTGGCCCAATTCTTAATACCTGGATGGATCGCCCCTTATCCCTAGCAGGACGAATCATCCTTCGAGGAGAAACTCCCTTCTCGCCACAAATCAAACTATACAACAGTGAACGAGCATTACTTGTGATCCCCAATCAATCCATCCATTTAAACCGTAAAATTAATGAAGGAATTGAATTAAACAAACAAAAAGATATGCTCCCCCTATTGTCTCAGATTACAGATCAATTCCTTAAAGATCAATATTTAATTCAATTTCTTGCAGAAACAATACCCTGTCAGCTAGAGGAAATCCTTGACTTCGATCTCTTTCTGTATGAGCAAGTTAAAGGTTGTATTGTTGGACTTCAACACGAATATATCTCAGCGGGACGTCTTGATGATCTAGCCATGGTCCATGCCGGAGCCTGGGCTCTTGCCAGGTCGAAGCCCACCTTCGTGACGAATGTACTTGCTTGTTTTGATCATGAAGAATGTGGGAGTACATCTAAACAAGGAGCTGCGTCTCCACTGTTGTCACATGTTTTAGAGCGAATCCTCTTAGCGCAAGGGCAAGGACGAGAAGCCTATTTTCAAGCCTTAGCACACTCTTTTCTTATTTCTGCCGATATGGCTCATGCCTTACATCCCAATGCCGCGGAAAAACACGATCCAGTCAACCGTCCTATTCTCAATGGAGGACCTGTCATAAAACTAAGTGCCAATCAAAGTTACACCACCGATGGGGAAACAGCGGCGGTTTTCAAAACCCTCTGTCAAAATGCAGATGTTCCTGTCCAAATGTTTATCAATCGTTCCGATGAACGTGGGGGCTCAACTATTGGGCCAATCTCTAGTACGCACCTTGATATTCAATCTATCGATGTCGGAAATCCAGTCTTAGCCATGCATTCTGTTCGCGAGCTCGGAGGAGTCAAGGACCATTTGGCCATTGCTAAAGCATTTTTAACGTTCTATGAGACCTCCACCTAAATTGACGAGGGCAAGTTATCCATTGGAACAACTTTCTTGCCAGTTTAGTTTATCCCCAAGCAATGTATTTGTCAGGTTACCCCACCCTACCGGAAACTCAATAACACTCTGAGCTTCTCGAACATAAGGCGAAATCTTCCAAGGCAATAGTTCATCTATCAGTTCACATACTTGTCCTTGGTTATCCAAAAACCAAACTGAAACTGCAAAGTGCATACCTAACATATGAACCTGTTGACAGGGCATAAGCCACAGCCCTTCTCCCGGAGCCAAACTTGTTCGTCCAAGTAAGCCCTGAAAACGATGCCAAAAGGAATCTGCTTTACATACACATTCTCCCACAATCCGCCCTGTACGTAAGTTTTGCAAATATCCTAATTTCAAAGTAACCTCCATTCCGCCGCTATCGCTAGCGGCACAAATAGTAATGATAAAAGGTTTTAAAATTAGTGTTGTTTAAACATTTCGATAATTTGAATGATCGCAGGTCCGAGAACCACAATAAATATCGTTGGAAAGACGAAAAACACTAATGGTATCATCATCTTTATGGGTGCTTTTTGGGCCTTTTCTTCGGCACATTGCCGTTGTTTCTGTCTAATTTGTTGTGCTTGGTTTCTCAAGACACCACCAATTGATATCCCAAGTTGATCCGCCTGAACGAGAGAGGCAACTACAATACCCAGATTTTCGGCAAGCATATTACGCTTTGCCAGATCCCTTAACGCTTCCCGACGCGGACGACCCATCTTGATTTCCTGAAGAACTCTCAGGAATTCTTCCGCAAGAGCTCCTTTTTGTTTCTCAACAACTTTAAGTAAGGCAGCATCAAACCCAAGTCCAGCTTCTACACTAACGGTGAGTAAATCAAGTACATCGGGTAGTGTCTTTTCAATTTCCTTAAGTCGTTGCTTGCCTTTTACCTTTAACCAAGAATCTGGAAGTAAGTAGCCAATTAAAAAACCGATCACTGACATTTCTAAGCGGGTTAATAGTGGGGAGGATAATAGCGAAAATACCCCCAGTTGAAGTAGGGATATTAACGCACCTCCTAAATATTGTAACCCTTTCCACTCTCCTGCTTCCCACTGACCTAATATTCCTGCCGCACTTAGCTTGGCAATCGTTCGCTCACGCTGTCCCTTTGAACCTCTACGTGTTAATCGATGGGCAACTTGAGAAAGCAGCGGGCGCAGTAACCGTTCGCTCAATGGTCGAATTTCATCTTCGTCAGCTTTTTCGCCCTGTCCTAAGGCCCTTAAAATTCTTTCCTGTGGTTTAGCTTGTTGTTTTGGAAAAATAGCGATTAGGGTAAACCAGACGGTGCCAAAAACGCTTAGTAATGCAATAGAAAAAGGCAAGACGGTCTCTCCTTTCCTTATAGAATTATCCCCCAAAAACACTACACCTCAATTGAAATAATTTTCCGAATAATAAAAAACCCGATTAATTGGGAAGTAAGTCCTCCGGCCAACATCGCCCAACCAATTGTATGAGTAAATAATACTCCCAGATAATTTGGATTAATCATACTGATTGCAGCCGCGATACCAAACGGAAGTGCTGCAATAATATATCCCGACATCCTGCCCTGGGCAGTCAGCGTCTTAATTTCTTGTTGAATTCGCAATCGGTCCTGAATGGTTGCATGAATATTAATTAGTATCTCTGCAAGGTTCCCTCCCACTTGGCGTTGAATGATCATTGCCGTCACAAGAAGGTCTAAGACATCACTTCCGACTCGTTCAGATAAATGCTCCAAAGCAGTTTCTGTTGCGGCTCCATACATCATTTCGCGCAACGTAATCCGAAATTCCTCTGAGATAGGATTAGGCATTTCTTGGCTGACCATTTCCATCGCTTGTAAAAGGCTAAAACCAGAACGCATAGAATTTGCTAAGATCAGCAGTGCATCTGCTAGTTGATTATTAAATCGATTGCGCTTTTTTCTCTTGGCAGAGCTAAGCCAAAGCCGAGGAAGTCCTCCTCCCAAGATTGCCAAGCTAACCCCTATGATAATCGTTTGAGACAAGATAATACCAATTAGGAGGAAAAGTATACTAAATAATCCTTGAAGAACTAAAAACTCGCCACCTTTAAGGGGTATGTCTCCACGAATCAATTCACGGTCAAGCCCTGCACTCCAACGGTGCGGAGCAAAACGGCCTAAAACCACTAGTATTTGTTTGATTCCTTTTTTACTAGTAAGCGTCTGAACCGGGACTCGTAATGCAGTAAACCTCTGGAGTTTCGCTTCAAGCGTCTCTTCGTGACGGGCGAAGGCCAAGACTCCCAGGTAGATGGTAAAGAATGTTGAAAATACAGAAATGAGAATGACAGTTTGAGTTGTCCCTTTAACCATCCTTCTCCTCCTTTCTAATTTTCACTCCAACTAACCTCAATTAAAGAATAGATCGTCCGGTAGAAGCTGACCGGCAGCGATCAGTTTGTCGATGAAATGCGGACGAATTCCTGTCGATCGGTAATACCCTAG
>DAIEHY010000219.1 GCA_027353165.1 Desulfosporosinus sp. | reverse complement strand
TTTGTACCAGAGCATCGTCTTTTGCTTGTTGCCCGGCCATTAGCTTCTTTACGATGGAATCAATATCAAGGCCCGAACCGGATAATCCATAGGTCCCTCCTATCGATCCAACAGTCATACGCAAAACCCCCTATCGAGAATTTACCGTTAAATTTTCTTATCCAGTAATATCCCTACATAATCCCGAATTGCTGCCATTGTATCGAGAAATTCGTGGGAGGGAAACTCTTTGATTACTTTATTTGTTGTTTGGTCAACGACTTGTACCATCAGTTCGTTTGTTTTTTGATGAACCGTAAATCGAATACTAGCATCCATTGCTTTTATAAACTGGTTCATAGCTTCCGTCATCTGAGTAACATCTTTCAGATTAGCCGGCTTTTTATTGCCCTTGTCATCAATTGGAGCAGTCACCATTTTATCCTTATTGTCCCCCGTAGTGGTAGTCGGAACACTGACAACGGGCTGAGCTCGGAAAGCCGTCTGCGCCACATTAGCAGATCCACCAAAATCCACGGGAGTTTTTACTGCATTAATATCCAAATCAAACACCTCTGATTGATTTATCTAATATATGTATCGTAAGAAGTACCACTAACCTTTAGGGGAAACCTGTAAAAAAATCTATAAAGCCACTAGCTAGGTAGTTCCTAGACTAGTGGCTGTTCCTTAGGCTCGTATATCAAGATTAGCTCCTAAATTTGGCTGAACGGAGGATTCCATGGCCTTGGTTGTCTCACTTGCTAGAGACGCTATTGAATCCCCTTTAGTCGCTTCAACTCCCATCGCCATTTTCATGACCGATATACCCACCTTTTGCTGAACTTTGCTTTGACTGAGCACAACTGACATGGCAGCTATATCCATACGAAAATCCTCCTTATTAATTAAATAGGCTCTCGGCATTCGCCGAGTCAGATGGCACAAGGCTTTGCTTGAACCATCTATGTTGAATTCCTCCTACTTTTTCGGTAGGGGGATTTCATTTTTTAAAACCAAACTGGAAATTCACACAGAAAATTTCGTTGTGTTTTGCGTCGAAAATACTTGACTTTTGGAAATCGCCCCCAAAATCAGAGCGAAAGGAATATTTTCCTTACCATCTGTTTACTGGGGTGTTTATATTGAAACCTATCATTACTCCGCATGGAGTTTACCAAGATTTTGTCATTGAACAACTGCAACACCATTATTCCGGAGGAGTGCTGACTTTAGTTCATAAGGATTGGCCCATTATTACAAAGCTCTGGATCACCGATTTAACAGGTATAGCCGTGATGCTTCAAGACTTTTACAGTGTTAGAGGACCTGCACCACGAGATCCTTCAGCCATGCTTCGTTCCTACCTACTCTTTTTGCTTACTAACCCTGAAAAAGGGGTCACTGCTTGGGTCGATGAGCTGTACCGTGTTCCCCTCTATGCTATCCTTAGTGGCTTTGAGCCGGGTGATATTCCTGGCGTAGGGACGTTCTATGATTTCTTTGCTCGATTATGGGCTGCGTCTGATAAAAACATTAAGGCTCGGAAACAAAAACGTAAGCGTAAACCCAAGAAGGGAAAGAAGGGTGAAAAGGCTCCAACCACAACGCCAGGGCGAATTAAACGTTTAGTTGGTTGGATGTTGAATCATATGAACGACCAAAAGGATTTGCCTATGGATCGCTTATTTCACTTCTTTCAGTCTCAGTTTCTTGCGGTTTCAGCAAGGCTCGGATTACTCGGAAATATCGATACGATCGATATCGCTGGTGACGGTACTCCTGTTGTTACTGCAGCTTATCCTCGTAGTAAATCAACGTGTAATTGTCATGCCCAAGGTCTTGCGAAATGCAACCATCCCCGTATTTATTCCCAACCTGACTGCAACTCAGGCTGGGACAGCGCACGAGAGCGTTACTTTAATGGCTACCACCTATACATACTTACTGCCTCAAGTAGCCCGTATGATTTACCGTTGTATCCCCGTTTGCATCCTGCTTCCCGACACGATGCAGTAAGCTTCGTCGTCAGTTCGGTTGAGTTTTCGCAACGTTTCACCTTGGGCACGGTGGACAAGATGCTGCTGGATGCCGCCCATGACGCGGGACCCATTTACGACCTCTTACTCCACCAGAATATTGAACCCTTTATTGATCTGAATGTACGCGGCACGAAGAAAACGAAAACTGAGATGGATATTCAAATTTCACCGGATGGCATCCCTATTTGTCCCAACGGAAAGAAAATGAAGCACTACGGATTTGACCATTCCCAGAAACGCCACAAATGGAGATGTCCGATGATGAAGAAGCGGACGATAAACACCTGCAAAAAGCTCTGTTCAACTGCGAAATACGGAAGAACATTCCATACTTGTAGCACAGACAACCCCCGACTATTTCCACAAACACTAAGAAATTCAGAAAAGTGGAAGCTCATTTACAGACGGCGTACTACCTCTGAACGAACCAATAAACGAGAGAAGATTGATTACAAGTTGGAATCGGGTCGACATCGCTCCACCAAGATGTGGTACATACGCATTTACGCGATCATGATGTGCCAGCACATGGATGCTTGGTATGCTCACCAACAGAAAGAGCTACAGCGGCTAAAATAAGTCATTTTTTCTGAGATTGCCTAACCACAAAGGCCTATTTAAAAAAGGAGTGTCGTTAGGCTTCTTTGGTATGCCCATTTTTAAGAATGGGTTCTGAATGAGATTTCAATATTCTTTGTTATGACAATTCCCAGTTAATTCGTTCCAGTTTAGATAATACCTCCCTTTTTATTCCGAGAGTCTATTTAATCTAAGATATGTATCGTAAGAAATCAAACAATCCTTTAGCAAGATTCCATGAAACCCTTAGAAAAATCATTATCTAAGCCCGATTAATAAAACCTCCAGTTAGTTTTATTACTGAACGTCAAGCAAGAAAGTTTTGCTTTGTTCATCCAAATCGACAACTTCTTGTTGGAGTTTGC
>DAIEHY010000218.1 GCA_027353165.1 Desulfosporosinus sp. | reverse complement strand
ATTTGGGGCTTCGAGTCATTGCTGAAGGGGTAGAAACCGAAGCCCAGTTAGATTTTCTCCGCTCTCATGGGTGCGCTGAAGTGCAAGGATACTTATTTGCTAGACCGGTTTCGGCTGAAGATTTGGTTTTTTATTTAATTGAGATTAGCCATCACTTAAAGAGAGAGCGTTGCTATAACGGCGCAGTTTAGCACAATCTATTAGAGAGAGTTAAAGAACCATGAACGGATCAAGAACCCAGACTTAAGATGTATTACCTTCTTAGCCTGGGTTCTTGCAATCATAATTGAACGGAATTTATGGTTAATATTTGAGGATCACTTCGAAGGCTAGAGAGTGATATCTTAAATTAAGTTGAAGATATCTCACCTAGCGTCACCTCGACCTGCTTGGTTTGTCCATTCCGAATATAGGTTATGGTTACTTTGTCTCCAACCTTATTTTTATAGAGTTCGCGAATTAGGTCAGAGGAATTTTGTACCGCACCCGCGTTAACCTTGGTGATGACATCTCCTTTTTCAAGTCCGGCTTTAGCGGCAGGACCGTTCACTGTAACTGATGAAATGTAGGCCCCTTGGGGCTTATTATTATCTTTAGCGTAAGTGTTGTATTGATCATCCGTGCTCACTAAAAGGGCCGGATGTTTGGCTACACCTGAAGTGATCAGCTGTTGAAGTGTTGGCATAGCATCTGAAATTGGAATAGAGAAGCCCATTCCTTCAAAGCCTGTTTGTGCGTATTTTGCTGAGTTAATGCCAATGACCTGTCCAAGATAATTGACAAGCGGTCCGCCACTATTGCCGGGATTTATGGCTGCATCAGTCTGAATAAGATTGTAACTGGCTTCACCTTGAAGATTTAAGCTGCGATTGGTTGCAGAGATGACCCCTGTGGTTACGGAACGTGCAAATTCGTTCCCGCCAGGATTGCCAATGGCAACCACTGGTTCCCCAACTTCCACCTTTGAAGAATCCCCTAACTTAACTGCAGTAAGATTCTTGGTATCTGAAATCTGTAAGACGGCAAGATCTGTGCGTGGATCTGCACCGATTACTTTCGCATCAAGATTGCGTCCATCACTTAAACTGACCGTAAGTTTCTGAGCACCTTCGACCACGTGATTATTCGTGGCAATATAGCCTTTTGCAGCATCAATAATAAAACCAGAACCGCTTCCGACTTCTTGGAGACTGGAGCTTCCCGAAAAACTACGACCGGATTGAAAATTAGCAACACCAACAACGGCTGGACCAACATTCTTAGCAATTTGGGCTACCGGGAAATTGGTTTCAGAGGCAGTAGGATTCGAAACCTGGGTAAACGAGGAATTTGCTGTTTGTGTGAGAGGGGATGCGTTAGTAGGATAGATATAGGGGAATGAAGCAGCTGTTGTGAGACCACCGATGACTGCGCTCATTAAACATAGGCTGGCATAGGCAATAACTTTTCTCTTTGGTTTAGGTTGGACAATAGGTTGTTCGGTAGTTGGCATTATTTTGATTTCTTTTTTTAAGTCGTCTGCGTTATCTGAAGCGGTATTAGTGTCATTAAGTATTGAACGAATTTCCTCTTCCATAATTATTTGCCCCTTTTCATGTTAGATTTTTGATCCCTAGGATTTTGCCATACTTATGCGTGAACCATTTTGGGTTCTCTTCATCGAACTAAGTGGCCACTTCCCTAAGGATATCTGAAATATGTTAAGGTAAAAGGTGCAAATTGTGAAAGTTTATTGTGGTAGAAGTCGAGATTCTGTGAAATGGAGAGGCCGATGTATAATTTCATGGCTGATGATAGAAGGAATAGATTTATTTTTAGAGAATTGTATTGTTGAGGGAAAATAAGGGTTATAAGGGTTATGATAAAGTGTAGTTCGTTGGGAGGTTTTCATAATGAACCTTGTGATTTTTGATTTTGATGGCACAATCCATCTTGAAGAAACCCCTCGTATTTTCTTGCGGGTCCTAAGTCAAGACCCAGGGATGCGCAAAAAGATTCGTAAGTTCTATATTTCGATGTCTTGGGTATACATATTGTACCGTTTTGGACTATGTCGTCAATTAGCGATTAAGCGAGTTTTAAGTAGCATAGTAAAAATGATGTCTGGGATGAGTGAGACTCAAATAGAAGGCTTTTTTAAGCAATGTATAGAGTTGGCAAGAGAAAGTTTCAGTCCTATATCCCTTAGTCGGGTAAAGGCTCACCTGGAGGCAAATGATCAAATTTTGCTTCTCTCGGGTGCCTTTTCGCAGTTTGTTGCTTTGGTAGCCAGAGATCTGGGTATGCATTTTTGGCTTGGGACCGAGATCGAATTAATAGACGGTGTTTGTACAGGACAAATAACCTCTATTATGAATGGACCCTCAAAGGTACAGGCCCTAAGAACGTTTCTGCGGAAACAAACGGACACAGGGGTGATTTTTGACATGAGCGAAGCTTATGCTTATGCTGATTCAATTAATGATCTACCACTGCTAATGCTTTGTGGACACCCAGTAGCCGTTAATCCTGACCAAGAGCTTCTAAAAGAAGCTAAACTAAGAGGGTGGGAAATAATCTGGGATGGCTCCTGTCAGGAAAAGGGTAAGAAAATAAAAAATTAAGGAGAAAAACTATGCGTAATATAAAATAGCCGTATTACCCGGGGACGGAATTGGTATTGATGTTTGATAATTAACCGGAGGCAATTAAATGAAAAAAACATTTGTTAGTCTAGAGCAATTAAAGCAAGTCGTAAAAAAATATCCAACCCCTTTCCATCTCTATGATGAAAAAGGCATCCGAGAAAATGCCCGCAGATTAAAGCAGGCATTTTCATGGAATAAAGGTTTTATGGAGTATTTTGCTGTTAAGGCCACGCCAAATTTATCAATCTTAAAGATCTTAAAAGAGGAGGGCTGTTATGTAGATTGTTCAACATTGACTGAACTTTTAATGGCTGAAACCGTGGGATTTAATGGTGATGCAATAATGT
>DAIEHY010000217.1 GCA_027353165.1 Desulfosporosinus sp. | reverse complement strand
TAAATTAGGTATGACCATTCTGATTGCCCGGATCGTTCCTGGAATCACCTTCCTAATCCCGTGGTTCATTATCTTCTCCAAACTAAGCCTGGTTGATAGTTACACTTCCATGATCTTAAGTCATATGTTGGTTGGTTTGCCTTTTATCGTCTGGATTATGGTTTCTTACTTTGAAAATATTCCTTCGGAATTAGAAGAGTCTGCTCGGGTCGATGGATGTACGATCCAAGGAGCTTTTTGGCGGATCGTCTTGCCGATTTCTGGACCAGGAATTATTACCTCGTCTATTTTTTCCTTTGTTTTTTCCTGGAACAACTTTATGTTTTCCTTGGTTCTTTCTGGACAAAAAACAGAAACGCTACCGATTGCCGTCTTTTCATTTCTGTCTTACTCCTCGATTAACTGGGGGGGATTAATGGCTGCAGCGGTTGTAATTACTCTGCCCGTGCTGATCCTAGCCCTGTTTGCGCAGAAGTATATTATCAGTGGCTTAACGGCAGGAGCAGTTAAGGGGTAAAAAAAACGCAAGGGAGGGAAGCAAACAATGTTTAAACATAGACTCTGGCACAATGGTATTTTAGCGATCTTGCGCGGCTTAGATAAGCAAGAGACCTACGATACGGTTCAGGCTTTGATTGAAGCTGGAATCTTTATGGTTGAAGTCACCTCTGATTCTCCCAATGCCTGGCACGTCATAAATACTCTTAAAACTAAGGAACCACGCCTTGTCGTAGGTGCCGGAACAGTCCTTGATACAGAAACAGCACGTGAGGCGATTGAGGCTGGAGCAGATTTTCTCTTTTCCCCAGTCGTTCGTCCCGAGGTAATTCAGATCGCGCACCGCTATGGACGGATGGCTATCCCTGGAGTGATGACTCCGACAGAGGCGCTCCTGGCCATGGAATGCGGAGCCGATATCGTTAAGCTATTTCCAGCAGGTTCTTTGGGCGTCAACTATCTAAAGGAATTGCGCGGCCCCTTTCCGTATATTCCTTTTATCCCAACGGGCGGAATTACAGCTCAAAATGCGGCGGCCTTTATTAAGGCTGGTGCTGTAGCAGTCGGTATGGGCAGTGCCTTGGTCAATAAAGATTGGCTGAAGACTAAAAACTTTGCTGAAATAACACGCATGGCTAAAGAACTTGGTCAAGAAATTTCGGCTGTAGCGGTATAAAGCGTTGAGAAGGTGAAAAAGTGGGAATCTATGAAGAATTGTTACAAGGTGTTTCATTACCTAAAGTAGCTCGAATTCGCCAAACCTTTTCTAACGAACAGCTTAGAGATATTCCAAAGGAGATTTGTAAGGCCCTTAAACGACCTGGAACCCTTGACCGTATTCAAGCAGGGGAAAAGGTTGCTATCAGCGTCGGAAGCCGGGGTATTGATAACCTGCCGATCATCGTTCACACCCTCGTGACTGAGATTCACAGGAGAGGTGCGGAAGTAATTATTATTCCTGCGATGGGGAGTCATGGTGGAGCTACTGCTGAAGGGCAAAAGGAAATACTGTTAAGGTTAGGAATTGTGCCAGAGGGTGTGGGGGCGGAGATAGTCTCTAGCTTAGACGTAAACATGATTGGCGTGTTAGCGGACGGTATCCCAGTGTATTTAAGCAAAGATGCGCTGGAGACTGACCACATTGTATTATTAAACCGAATTAAGCCACATACTGCTTTCCGAGGTCCTATCGAAAGCGGGTTGGTAAAAATGTTGACGATTGGCTTAGGAAAACAAAAAGGAGCCGAAGTTTGCCATGCGCGGGGATTTGAGTATATGGCCCAGACTCTTGTCGAAATGGGTTCACTCCTGTTAGAAAAGTCAAAGGTTACGTTCGGATTGGGCATTGTTGAAAATGCCTATGACCAGACTTATTCGATTACAGCTATTCCAGCGGAGCTACTAATGGAGGAAGAACCCAAGCTGTTAAAGCAGGCAAAAAGCCTAATGCCCAGTTTGCCAATCAATCAGCTGGACGTCTTGGTGATTGACGAAATCGGTAAAGACATTAGCGGGGATGGAATGGACCCTAATATAACCGGACGCTATCCAACTCCCTATGCTCATGGAGGGCCTGAAGTTGCAAAAATGGCTCTTTTAGATCTGACAGAGCGAAGCCACGGCAATGCTAATGGAATCGGAACTGCGGATTTTGTCACAAGCAGACTTGTGGGAAAAATGGATTTGGAACAAACCTATCCGAATGCTCTGACTTCGACGGTCACTGGCCCAGTCAAAATTCCTTTAACTCTGGGTTCAGACTTTGACGTTATTAGGGCAGCGGTGAAGACTTGTAATGCAAATAATCCAAACAAGATCCGCCTAGTTCGAATCAAAAACACCTTGCGTATTGGGGAGTTCTGGGCTTCCGAGGCGGTTGTGAAGGAATTATTCGAACACGACCACGAATTAGAAATAGGGGAATTAGAAGAGTTTAATTTTAATCAACAGGGAAATCTAGTTTGATTTCTCATGGACTTATAATACAAACGTCATTATTAATCGTGAATTGTGAGGGTGGTGAAAGACATGAGGGATTCTGCTTTCGGCATGATTGGACTCGGCAAAATGGGTGCTTCAGCCGTAGAAAATGTTTTGTCTAAGGGAATAAGGGTCGCGGTTTTTGATGTTTTTCAGGGACAAGTTGATGATCTGGCTAAACTAGGGGCCAAAGGATGTCGCTCCTTAAAGGAATTAGCAGACTCCTTAGTAGCCCCACGTGTTATCTGGTTAATGGTTCCAGCAGGAGATCCCATCGAACAACTCTTATTTGGAGAAAATGGCCTGAGCCAATTTCTTAGCCCTGGAGATATCATCATAGATGGGGGAAACTCCTTTTACAAAGATTCCTTGCGCAGATCTAAACAGTTGGCTGAGTTAGGAATTCATTACTTGGATTCCGGATCCAGTGGGGGAACAGAAGGTGCAAAAACTGGTCTTTGCTTGATGGTTGGTGGGGATGTTAAGGCTTTCGCTCATGCAAAACCCTTTCTTCAAGCG
>DAIEHY010000216.1 GCA_027353165.1 Desulfosporosinus sp. | reverse complement strand
TAAAAGCCCCACCAAGGTTTAAACTGTGGGTTGTTGATTAGCGTCTGCACTTGTGGCTTTCCACTTCGAATAGCTTCACCCACTGCACCCTTTCCCTCTGGGGTGTCATCCCAACGTATTTTTAGAGAACTTATTAACCTATTACTTACACCCGCTTGAGCGACAATAGCGACAGACCCTTCCGGCATTTTCAACCCAACTGCAGCCACAGGATAGCCAACAGAGTTTACCAATTCATCACACAGATATTGGAAGATAAAGCTTAGCGGTTGCTTCGATAGAATGCGCTGTGTGATACCATAGAGAATGATTTCCTGTAATTCACTGTATTTTCGCATACTGATATCACTCAATGTTGTGACCACCCAGCTCGGTTCACCTTGAGCATTGCGAATCAATACACTGTTGAGATGCAGCCAACGTTGATCAGGTTCAAAGCGTTTTAACGTGTTTGTTATTCCCTCTCGCTTTTGGGCTCCTGCTAACACGTTTGTAGTATGAGCTTTCCAGCTAAAAGGTTCTCCCCGATTATCCGTCCAAGAAGTCACTTGGGTTGAAAATTCGAGTTTCTCCATTTCGAATAAAGAGGTTTCAAGTAGGTCACATGCCGCAGAATTGGCGTTGTAAAATTGGCCGGAGACGTGTTGTAAAATCACACCTTCGGTTACACTGTCATATATACGTTGATAAAATCCTTCTTGCCGTTTACCAGCCTCTATTTGGCGGTGCTGCTTTTCTACCGTCGTGATCATTTCCTGATGGGTAGCTTCAAGAGCGCGCCAAGTTTGGCCCATAAAATAATAAAAGAATACAACTGTAAACAAAAGGAAAACCCAGACTTTAAACGTTGAAATACGGAGAAGCAATTCATAATCCCAAGCCCAATAATAGTTCGCCCATTCTAAACCTAAAAACCATAATCCGCTCAATAAAATATAAAGCAAGCATATTTTTCTCGGAGAAATAGACTTGTGCGAGGGTGGCATGAAATGGCTCCTTTCACAGACCGTCATAAATGTTTAAAAATGCATCTCACCTTTGTCTAAGTCCTAATATTCGGCAAATTCTAATATACTCCTCCCTTTCCATGAAAAATATCCTGATTATTGTCAAGAACGCCTAAAAACCTATCTACTAGATCCTGAGCGATCTGTTGCGATTTCTCGTTGTAACGATTCGAAAACGGATCACTAAATCCGTGTTTTCCATTTAACGTATGTACATAACCTCATCCACCATTGCTTGGAAACCAATATGTTCAATGTAGTACTGGTATGCTTCTTCTTCTCGACAATAATCGAAATAATCGCCCGGCTTCACAAAATTTGGACATATAACCTTGTATCCAGCCGCAGAATATTGTTCGCAAATCAATTTGAGGTGCTGGTTAATTCCATACATTTCGTGTAAAACGATGATCACAGATTCTCTTTTATTAATAATATTTAACATTCCATTTCCCCAACCCTACTCATATTTGTTTATAGTTTCACCATAAATTCTACACCGTTTAATGACCTAGGCACAGACGAAAAATTACAGCAGCGAAAAATTCAAATTGAAAGTGACGCTCCCCCCAAATTATGGTATCCTAAAAGAACAGAACAGGCGCAGTTCCTCCCCATGTATCAAGGCAAGGGCATCCAGCGCCTAAAGGTGGTGACGTGAATGTCTTTTATGTTGGAACAATTTCCGCTGTTTCAAGGTCTTTCACCAGAACTTTTAACTCAGTGGGAGAGGTACTTTAGAGAGCGAAGCTTTACTAAGCGTCAAATTCTAGAGTTTCCATCAGACTGCTCGGAACCAATCTACTTTATCCGAACAGGCCGTATTAAAATTTCGTATTTATCAGAAGATGGCAAGGAATTCACAGTCGCTTGTCTTTCTTCCGGAGAAGTCTATAGTGTTCACTCATTAGCCTTTGCCACAGCGCTCGAAAATTCAGATGTCTATTATCTCGGTATGGACAATTTTCGACCGATGCTCGGAGAAAGTCCTGAACTAAGCTTGCGCTTGATCCGTTTGTTGGGAAACATCTTAAAAGAAACCAATGATGTCATCCTCGACTTAGCTTTTCGAGAAGTCTCTGTGCGCTTAGCTCATGTTATCCTGCGTGAAGGACAGCCAAAAGCCAACCAACGAACCAATCTACCTTATTTTCTGGACTTTACCCACGAACAGTTTGCTGCTCTGAGTGGGACAACTCGTCAAACGGTCAATGAGATCCTTAAACGCTGGGAACGCCAAGGGATTGTGGTCGTAAAACGTGGCAAACTTTCTGTGCTAAATTGGGAGATGCTCATCGACAAACTATGATAAACATTATATTTTTCGCGCAGTATAACTGCGCTTTTTTGTTGTCTAGAAATTTTACGCGTATAAGTATGTTGTTTCTCGGTGAAGCAAAAATCCAGCGATAAATTTTCATACTTGCTGAGCAATGTCGGCAAGCCGATTGAAAAAAATAGAATATTTTAATAATTTAATGGATAAGTACTGTCAAAGAAATTTTAAGGAGGGATAAATTTGAGACAGATTCTGGCCAGAAGCGAACATTGCCTTGGCTGTAAAAGCTGTGAGCTAGCTTGTGCAGTTGCTCACTCAACCAGCAAGAACTTGTTCGAGGCAATTCAAGAACTCAAACCACCGCAAAAACGGATCTTTGTAGAGTCTAATGGGGAGCTCAATTTCCCCTTGCAATGTCGGCAATGTTTAGATTCTCCTTGTGTTCATGCCTGTATGAGTGGGGCTATGCAGTTCGACTCGAAGACAGGGTTAATTCAAGTTAATGAACAAAAGTGTGTAGGATGCATGATGTGCGTTATGGTTTGCCCATTTGGAGTAATTGCCGAAATTCCGACGACCCACAGAGTTGCCAAGTGTGACCGTTGTCAGGACTTAGATTATGATCCGGCCTGTGTGGCCGCCTGTCCGACAAAGGTTTTGGAATTTGTTGAGGTTCTTGAGTTTGCCCACAGCGGAAGGCAAACCTTCTTAAACCAAAT
>DAIEHY010000215.1 GCA_027353165.1 Desulfosporosinus sp. | reverse complement strand
CCTTTTTGATCAAACGATTTAACAAATTTCTCGGCCAAGGCTTTTGAGGTTACTGTAATCCCTACGCCTTGGCTAACCATCACTACTCCGACATTTTGCAAAACAGCGATGGCCCGACGAATGGTCTCTGGAGAGACATTATACCGCCCTGCTAACGTAGAACGGCCATGTATCTTTACCCCCTCATGGTACTCCCCCATCATAATGGCATGTGCTATGTCAATGGCGATTTCTTGATAACGTGCTTGTTCCAATATGTTCAACCCCTTACCCATATCTCATTTCGCAGTTTCTATTATAACATAGCCAACTTCAGGTGACATCATGCTATTGACAGCTAACAACTTATATGATACTATTGAGTTGTTAGTAAATAACTGTTATTTATTCAGCTTAATTTCCCAAAAGGAAAACGGGGGACCCATTTATGGGGTGAATCGCGACAAGCGTAGAGCAGGCGCTCGAACCCGTCAGCTAACCTCGTAAGCGTTGGAACACGTTTAACGTGATATTCTGCGTTATTCCATTTGGGAACCGTTATGTTTAATCGGTTCTTTTTTGTTTGTGAGAAAAGGAGGGGTATGAATGTCAGTCCAACTACAAGATCGTCCTGTAGCTTTTCGTCAATACGCACTGCGTCGGGCCGAAAAACTCAAACAAATGGTTACCCCTTATCTAAAGCAAGCTAGCACTATTCCAACAGGATTTTTATGTTCAGAAATGTTCGAATCCCGTCGGACCACGATCCTGAACTATTTTGGTGCAACCCTTGATGACTGGGAAAATTGGCATTGGCAAATGACGCATAGAATATCAGATCCCCATGTTTTAGATACTTTATTACCCTTGCCTGCTACGCAACGTCAAGAAATTCTACGGGTAGGGAAAACCTTTCGCTGGGCTATATCTCCTTATTATCTGAGTTTAATGGATGATAGTGATCCCTTTGATCCCATCCGTCTGCAGGGACTACCTAGCCAAGCAGAGCTTTTCGATGATTTTGGAGAAGAAGACCCAATGGGCGAAGAGTTTACATCTCCAGCGCCCAGCATAACGCGACGTTACCCTGATCGACTAATCATCAATGTTACTAACATGTGCGCTATGTACTGCCGACATTGCCAACGCAGACGTAATATCGGAGAAACAGACACCCATTCTCCACGAGTACAACTTAACGAAGCGCTCAACTACATCCGATCAAACCCCGAAATTCGAGATGTCTTAGTGACTGGGGGAGATGCCTTATTGCTGAGTGACCAAACCTTAGATTGGCTTCTGGGAGAACTCCATGCCATCCCCCATGTGGAAATTAAACGACTTGGGACACGAGTACCCGTTACCTTACCCATGCGCATTACGGATGAACTCTGCACAATTTTGGCAAAATACCCTCCACTCTACATCAATACTCAATTCAACCACCCCAAAGAAGTCACAAAAGACGCCAAAAAAGCGGCTGACAAACTAATTGCAGCCGGTGTAGTCTTGGGTAATCAGGCTGTTTTACTCAAAGGGATCAATACTCAACCACATGTAATGAAAAAACTTAACCAGGAATTACTGAAAATCAGGGTTCGTCCTTACTATATCTTTCATGCTAAAAATGTCAAAGGAACCCGTCATTTCGTTCCCAGAATCCAAGACGGAATTGAAATTATTGAACAATTACGCGGTCATACGTCTGGACTCGCTGTACCAACTTATATTATTAATGCCCCTAAAGGTGGTGGCAAGACACCCATTTCCCCACAATACCTAGTGTCCCTTGACGAAAATAAAGCGGTTTTGCGTACCTGGGAAGGAAACTATATTCAATATGAAACACCCTAATAAACCTATTACTATGTAAGGAGCTGATATGACATGACAGAACGTCTTAATAACGAACAGATAAGTCAACGGATCATGGATACCAATTCAGATCTGAAAAGGTATTTAAACTTGGCTCCTGAACTCAAAATAACCCCACTCAAGCCTAGTAGTTCTAAAGCGTCAATCCCCCTGTTTTCGTTTCCACGGCCTACTTTGAGGCCATAATCCAATACTCTCCTCTTTCTATCTTTTAGCGATCTCTCCGAGATCGCTTATTTTTTATTTGCTAGTTCCCTCTGCCTTTTTTCCTTGCCATGAATCTCGCCGTTCTAATTCAGCATCAATAGCATTGAGAACTTCCCACTTTTTACGGCTCCAAAGAGGTCCGATTAGATCATCCGCTGGGCCGTCTCCTGTTAAGCGATGGATAACCATCTCAGGAGGTAGGATCTCAATGATATCGACGACGAGCGAAACATACCCCTCTTGGGTCATAAGCTCAAAAGGCTCGTGCTGATAAATGGTTGCCAAAGGCGTTCCTCTTAAAACATGCAATAAATGAATTTTAATCCCCGCTAAAGGCAGCCTGGCAACGGCCTGTGCAGTCTCCATCATTTTTGCCTTTGTTTCTCCGGGAAGCCCCAAGATAATATGGGCACAAACCCGTATTCCTCTGGAGTGCAACTGCCCCAGACCCTCGAGAAACTGAGCGTAGTCATGCCCCCTACCAATCCATTCCATGGTTCGGTCATGACTACTTTGCAATCCCAACTCTACCCATAAATAAGTTCTCAGATTCAGTTCTTCGAGATACCCTAGTACGTCTTCCGGCAAACAATCCGGTCTTGTGGAGATGGATAACCCGACGACCTTCTCCTCTGCAAGGGCCTGTTCATAAACTTGACGCAACCGATCTACCGAAGCATATGTATTGGTATACGCTTGAAAATAAGCGATATACTTTGCCTTAGGCCATTTTTTAGTCATTCGTTCCTTAACGACACTAAATTGATCATGAAGGGATAGGGTTTGCTCTCCGGCAAAATCTCCAGATCCTCGTGCGCTGCAATAGACACACCCGCCCGTGCCTAGGGACCCATCTCGATTGGGGCAAGTAAATCCGGCGTCCAAGGAAACCTTAAAAACTTTTTCCCCAAACCTATTGCGCAAGTGTTCATTAAACGTATGATATCGCT
>DAIEHY010000214.1 GCA_027353165.1 Desulfosporosinus sp. | reverse complement strand
GTTTTAGCAGGAATGATTAACACGACTGGGGTTTTGACAGTACGTGTTACGAAGGTGTTTGCTGAGTCCTCAGTACAAAAGATTTTAGACTTGGTCGAAAACGCCAGTACGCATAAAGCAAGCACGGAAAAGTTTATTACGACCTTTGCGCGTTATTATACCCCTGCCGTTGTTGTGGCAGCGTTAGGAATTGCCTTAGTGCCTCCACTTTTGAGTGCCGGAGATTTTCAGGCTTGGCTCTATAGGGCTCTGACAATATTGGTCATTTCTTGTCCTTGCGCTCTGGTGATTTCTGTTCCCTTGGGCTATTTCGGCGGGATCGGGGGCGCTTCACGCCACGGGATCTTGATCAAAGGAGCGAACTATTTAGAAGCGTTGACAGATCTTCGCACCGTGGTGTTTGATAAGACGGGAACTCTGACGGAAGGGGTCTTCCAAGTTGTAGAAATCAGCCCGGCAAAGGGGTATACAGAAAGGGAACTCCTAGAAATTGCCGCCAGAGCGGAAGCTCACTCCCCTCATCCCATTGCTAAATCAATTCGCGAGAAGTATGGCAAAGACGTTCAAGACAGTGGTTTGGTAGGCTTGCTGAGTTATGAAGAAGTAAGTGGTCAAGGGATCAGAGCTATTTATAATGGAAAGACTGTGCTCGTGGGTAAAGCTGAATTATTGGAACAGGTTGGGATCTCAATTCCAAGACTTGCGGTTGACAAGAGGCCAGGGACAGTGGTTTACATCTCTGTAGATGGAGGTTATGTTGGGCAATTGACGATCTCTGACCAAGTGAAGGCAGATTCCAGAGAAACGATCGCTGGCTTGAACCAGATGGGCTTGAAGACGGTTATGCTTACAGGGGATAACCCGGCGGTTGCTAAAGCAGTAGCGGAAGAACTGGCCTTGAGCGAATATTACGCTGATTTAATGCCAGAGGATAAGGTTTCTTGGCTGGAGACGTTTAGTCAAGCAAAAGGACAGGGTAAAGTGGCGTTTGTGGGTGATGGAATCAATGATGCACCCGTTTTGACCCGGGCAGATGTGGGGATTGCTATGGGCGGTTTAGGGTCTGATGTAGCGATTGAAGCTGCCAATGTGGTGATTATGGAAGATCAGCCCAGTAAACTTGTGGAGGCTATCGATATTGCTCGGTACACAAAGAAAATTATTTGGCAAAATATTGGCTTGGCGTTAGGTGTGAAATTACTGGTTATTTTATTGGCAACCTTTGGACTGGCCAATATGTGGATGGCCATTTTCGCTGACGAAGGTGTGGCTTTGCTCGCTATTATGAATGCCATGCGGGTTAGGTGGTATAACAGCCCGAGCGTAAACAGGGGGACAGGTATATCGTTTCAGTTATCAGAAACAGTTAAAGTGGCGGCACGCTAGCACTCTATGTTAGAATGAATTACTAGAGGTCTATTCATTTTAAGTTCGGAGTGAGAATAGTATGATTCAGAAAAAGCCAGAGTCCGATGCGAGAATCGATAAGCACGAAACTGTAGAGGACGCCGTGTGTGACTGCCTATGCGTGCATCATGAGGTGATCGATAAGTATGCAGACCAACTAATTACCCTTGACAGGGCGAATAGCTTGGCAGAGTTATTTAAGACGCTGAGTGATTCCACGAGAATCAGAATTATGGATGCCTTGGCAAAATCGGAGTTCTGTGTTTGTGATCTAGCTGAATTATTAGGATTAAGCCAATCAGCAACATCTCACCAACTCCGGGTGCTTCGAAACAATGATCTTGTCAAATACCGGCGTGAGGGGAAGATGGTCTACTATTCTATGCATGACACTCATGTCTCAGAACTCTATCGTCAAGGATTGGAGCATATCGACGAGGGTTAATTTTAAGGTCCAACGTCATTACGACGTTGGGCCTTAATTCTTTTTGGATATGTAGAACCAATGGTTCTCTTAGACGCAGATATTGACAAAGAAGTCTATGAGTGACATCCTCATGCAGACAGAAAAAATGAAGATATTATAGATCCTAACGTCTTAAAGTGGCCTTAAGACGATGAGTTTCTAAGAGCAAACCAAAACCATCTTCTATTTGATTGACCACCAAATCGGCGGTCTGGAGAGTTTGCAGAGAGGCTCCTTCAAACCCAATGACAGCAATGCCTAAATGTGCTTTTTCGAGCATTAATTGATCGTTTGCGCCGTTTCCGATTGCGACAACTTCTCGGGAACCGAACTGTAACAAATAATCTACTTTTTCTTGGGTATGGTCAGTGCTCTCTAACAATTTTACCTGCACGGGCAAGCCTTCGCATTGCTGTACCACGGTACCATTGGTGTCCGACGTTAGAATATGAATTTCTAGAAGGGGAGATAAACGACGGATATGATCCCGAACAGATTCAAACATTTGTCCGTCTAAGGCTAATGTTCCGTTGTAATCGAGAACTAATACTTCAAGGTTCAGGGTTATGCGACCTGGAATCACCACTTTAATCATAAAATTTCCTCCGTAAATTAGCTATTGTATTTATTTAAATTGAAATCATATTTGTAGCTTTTTACCCCTTTAGAAAAAAACAGAATGGCTCGTACTTAATTGTATGAGCCATTGAAGGTCACTGTCAAGTTAGCAACATATCTGTGGAAGCCTATTATTAACCTTTTGGAATAACTTTGTTGCCCCCGCGATTGAGAGAAAATAGGGCGCCGATGATACTTAAACCTGCAGCTAAATAGTAGACGATCCCCGTGCTATGCAAGAAAGCGGTCACATAGGGGAGGGAAACTTTGGAGTCCATGCTATGCTGGAAAATAGCGACGGAAAGGGTAATCCCCAAGACCATACCCAAGTTTTTAACCAGTTGGCTTATTCCAGAGGCTGCACCTAATTTATTTTTAGGAACTGTACCCATAATGCAGGAATTGTTGGGTGCTTGGAAGAGGCCTAAGGAAGCTCCCATGCCGAAGACAGCAAGGATTACTTGCATAACTGGGGTGTTTTCGCCGACGTTAGCTAAGAGAACTAAAGCGAGCGCATTGAGGATCATACCAC
>DAIEHY010000213.1 GCA_027353165.1 Desulfosporosinus sp. | reverse complement strand
CAACGATCGAGCTTTCTTAAGGATAGTCCCAGTTCGTGTTGGAATTTCGCCAAGAGATGTTCGCTTAAAAGCATGACATCCCCCTCTCGCTCTCGTAGAGGCGGTATCGTCACTGTAAAGACATTGAGTCGATAATAAAGATCCCGGCGAAACTCCCCTTCCCCAATCATTTTTTCCAAGTCTCGATGAGTGGCAGCAATAACTCTTATGTCCAGCTGCTGCAGGCGATTGCTACCAACTCGTTCGACCTCTTTCTCCTGTAAGATCCGTAACACTTTGGCTTGCATAGCAAGAGGAAGGTCGCCGATCTCATCTAAAAAGATAGTCCCTCGGTTAGCCAATTCGAATTTCCCAGGTTTGCCCCCCTTCTTAGCCCCGGTAAAGGCCCCTTCCTCATATCCGAAAAGTTCTGCCTCCAAAAGTTCTGCCGGAATTGCCCCACAATTCACTCGTACAAATGGTTGGTCATGGCGCGTACTAGCAGCGTGAATGGCATGCGCAAAGAGCTCTTTACCTGTTCCACTCTCCCCACGCAAAAGGACGGTCGCCTTCCCGTGAGCCGCCCTTTCTGCCAAACCTTTCGTCCGAAGAATGGCTGGGCTTTGACCAATAATATTACTAAATGTGTAGCGATATTTCTGATAGTGTTTTAATTCCTTTTCATAGAATTTAAGCTTGTTCTCCAATAAATCTAACTTTTCCGCTAATGTTCGAAGTTCCCGGACATCACGAAACATAACTTTCCCCACTGCACCAATAATTTTCCCTTCTTCTCGCAAAGGAAGGCGCATCACCATGGCTTCTTTACCATTAATGACCATGACCTCTCCGATTTCTGCCTCTCCGGTCTGGGCAACAATGTGCATGCGACTATTCGGGAGAACATCAGTACAGTATTGCCCTATCGCATCCTCCTGCTCGACATTAAGGAACCGACAGTAGCTCTTCGTAATCCGGGTAATAAAGCCGTTAGAGTCGACCACCATAACACCGTCATAGGCCTGTTCAAAAATGCTTTCCAAGCTCGTCAGGCTAGTTTGTGTATTATCTAAGCGAGATAGTACACTTTGTAATTCACTGCCATCCTGAAAAACTGCCACTGCACCAATTGTTTCTTCTGCCTGATTTATAGGAGAACGGTTCGTAATAAACATCCGATCCCCGATAAACAGTTGTTCAGAATTGGCTTTACCATCCTGAATTACATTATTAAGTTTAGAATTTGGAATCAGATCAATTATTTTCATACCAAGAATACCTTCTACGTCTAATCCCATAAAATTTGCTGCAGTTGTGTTACAATAACAAGCTATATCTTGATCATCGATCACAATAATGCCAGCATTAATTGCTTGAAAAACTTGATTTAGTTTTATGATTTGATGAGACTCCATTCTCTTTTCCTCCTGTTGACGGATATTCGTATGGCCTTCTTATACTATTGTAAATCAAATAATACATTTGCGCGAATAGTATACCATGTTATACCATGCCTTCCACTATTTTTTAATGCCCATTTTTAGTATATTAAGCATTTTCCTCTTAACTTATAAGCACACTAAGAACGCAAATAGAATAAAGCGATTTATTAATTAAGGAGATGATCAAATAGCAACTAAACGAAGATCCTAAAGAAGAAAAGGAGGTCAAAATATGAACGGGAAGAATTCCCTCTTCGTGTCAATTATTTCACTGGCATTATTGACGGCCTTAACTGTAGGGTGCAATAAAACGACGCCAGCCCCTACCGTCCCATTACAAGGGACACAGCCGCTCGACAACACCGTAACTAAGATTTCATATGTCGGAACGAACACGTGTAAACAATGTCACACTGGAGTATACGACACAGTCTCACACACCGGCCATTTTGATGCTTTTAAACCTCTGGCTAATTATCCCTTGGACAAACCATTAACTCCAATTACAGTTTTTGATGCCGCAAACACAACAAAGCCAACCTCGACCACGCTCGATTTATCGAAGGCCAAGGTTTATGGGGTTATGATGAATGACTATGTTATTGCTGAGGTACCTACTGACGCCGGATTTAAAAACAAACTATATCGTGTTGCTGCAGTCAAGAAAAGCGGTGACAAGTGGACGGTAGAAGCGGCAAAACAAGCTGATGTAGATAAAGATGGTAAACCGGATTGGACTGCAGAAGCTTTCACTTGTGGAGGATGTCATGCTCCGGGCATTGATAAGGCTTCACCCGATTATGGTATATCCTGTGAATCGTGTCATGGACCTGGTGGGACCCATGCAAGTGCTACTGATAAAAAGGGAACTATGAACGCTGAGACCGCAAAAAAAGCGTGCTTAACTTGTCATAAGAGCGATCCTATTAAAGATGCCCAAGGAAACTTTACCACAGATAATCACCATGGTACACGTGATTATTTTGCAAGTAAGCATTCTCAAAGTTCACAATTGAATCAATGTCTAACCTGTCACACTCCCCATAAAGCCAACTCCAACGGGGATATGCTTCAAGCAGATAAACCTGCAGATATTTGCGTTAAATGTCATGCTGGAAAAAATTTAGACCCTGATAAGCTAATGTGGAAGAATCCAACTGATCCTTATGGACACATCACCAAAGATCACAGCTTCGGAGCGATTAAATATGAGGATCTGCAAGATGATCCGGCTACCAAACCCGTCGAAATAAAGAATCCTACGATCATCGAATTAATTAAGTCAAAGTTACCTGAACTAGCCAAATAATGATTAATTCGGTTTAAAGGGTCCTACGTAACGGTACGTTTTTCCAGAAAAAGTTTAAGGGGCAGATATGCATCAAATCCACACATATCTACCCCTATTTTTATGCCTTTTTTGGGATCATCCCTAAAACTTCATCTGGCTGCGAGAGTTAAAAAACGAGGCTAAAAGTGAATTCGTTCCGCTAAAGCCTAACATCGAGAGTTCATATAACAAGGCTTCTGTCGCTTGGCTTAGTGCAGTTTGCTATCGGATAAAAGGTACTCTTATAGAAAAAGGAGATTAAAGAACACAGCTAGCAGTAGCTT
>DAIEHY010000212.1 GCA_027353165.1 Desulfosporosinus sp. | reverse complement strand
GGGGTGTGTCCTTGGCGATGACACAAGGATTGGGCCTGGAAGTGAACTGGGGAACTATGTTAGTATTGGGGCAGAGACAGAAATTGGTGCTCGAACTCGCATAGGGGATCACACTACGATTTACTCGCAAGTTAAGCTTGGAGAGGACGGCTTTATTGGGAGCAACTCTTCGATCGGGCGTTTGCCGAAGGCAGCAGCCACGAGTACGGTTAAAACACAAGGAAATTTACCTCCACTTCGGATGGGAAATGGGTTTACAGTCGGGTGTTCTGCTGTCCTCTATGCAGGGACAAGCTATGCTGAGGCGGCTTTCATCGGAGACGGAGCAGTAGTGCGGGAGAGATGCTCGATCGGGCAGAACGTTGTCATCGGCAGTGGAGCTGCGGTAGAAAATGATACTAAAATTGGTTCGTTCACAAAGATTCAGACGGGTTCATATATTACAGCCTATATGGAGATTGAAGAACGCGTCTTTATTGCACCGATGGTTACAACAACAAACGATAACTACATGGGTCGCACGGAAAAACGCTTTAAATCAATCAAGGGTGCAACCATTCAACGCGGAGCTCGTGTCGGTGGAGGGGCTATCCTTTTGCCGGGTGTGAAAGTTGCTCCAGAAACCTTTGTTGCCGCAGGTGCACTAGTCACCAAAGACACCACAGAAAAACGCGTCCTAAAAGGGTTCCCAGCCAAAGACCTCCGAGAGGTACCAGAGGAAGAACTCCTGTAAACCCAAGCCAAGAGGAAGTTTCTTAGCTTAGAGAGCATGTGAGAGGAATTGCGTCAATGAGCGCCGTCGATAAGGCGTGAAGAAACTCAACTGGCTTGTCCATGGATGGACTGATGCCGCGGTGCCAAGGATGGCAAGGAGCGGCGTACATTATTATATCCCAGAGGTTTTGAGTTTTAGCCTTAGCGACAAGCGAATAGCAATGATAAATCCGTTCAGAAAGGGAAGATTAATATGAGTATTCCACTACTAGACCTTAAGGCTCAATACCTAACTATAAAAGAAGAAATCGATCAGGCCATTCTTAATGTATTGGATTCATCTGTCTATATTCTCGGTCCACAAATGAAAGCTTTAGAAAAGGAAATTGCAGCCTACTGTGGTACGCAAGAAGCGGTGGCCGTGGCTAACGGTACGGATGCTTTAGTGTTGACCCTCAAAGCGTTTGGCATTGGGCCAGGAGATGAAGTGATCACCACGCCCTTTACGTTCTTTGCATCGGCGGAAACAATTGCTCAGATTGGGGCAACCCCTGTCTTTGTAGATATTGATCCCGTCACCCTGAATATGGATCTAACTCAGCTTGAGGGTAAAATAACCTCCAAGACCAAAGCGATCATTCCAGTGCATATTTTTGGGCAGATGTTGGATGTCGAGAAGGTTATGGAAATTGCTGCGCGGCACGATCTAAAAGTTATCGAAGATGCGGCTCAAGCGATTGGAGCAGAGTATCGGGGTAAAAGGGCTGGTTCTATTGGACATGCCGGAACTTTTAGCTTTTTTCCAACCAAAAATTTAGGGGCGTACGGAGATGCTGGGATGATCGTTACCAATGATAAGGACCTGGCCTCTCAACTGCGAATGCTCCGTTTTCACGGCTGCAAGACCAAGTATTATCATGAAGAGATTGGATATAATAGCCGGCTCGATGAGATTCAAGCGGCTATCTTAAGAGTTAAGTTACGTTATTTGGACGGTTGGAATCAAGGTCGGCGAGAAAAGGCTAAACTTTACGATGAACTTCTCGCAAACACAGGAATTCAGGTACCGGGCCGAGATCCGCAGGCGTTACCTATCTACCATTTATATGTCCTCCGCACGGAAGAGCGTAGTGCCCTGATGGAACGACTAAAGTCCGGCGAAGTAGCAAATGCTATCTATTATCCTGTTCCTCTCCACTTGCAAAAAGCTTTTCAGTCACTAGGGTATAAAATGGGGGATTTTCCAGTTACGGAAAGGGCCTGTGAGCAGGCTTTAGCGATACCCTGTTATCCGGAACTGAGCCTTGATCAGCAACATCAGATTGCAAACATCATTAAAGGATAGACAGACGAGGAGGTAAAAGATGTTTTGGAACACTGGGGTTACTCGTACAAATACGAATAAATTGCTGCTCTTTTGTGGAATTATGTTATCCGCTCTGCTTTTACCTTCGCTTGAAATCAGTCCGAGTTTACCACGTGTTCGTTTGGATGATGCTCTTATTTTTGGGGCATTTGCCGTTAATTTACTTCTAAGAATAATACGCCGTTTGCGTAGTTACTCGTTCGATTATGGGTCTAATTATGAGGGCGAGAGAAGAAGTTTAAGAGCAGTAAACCAAGTATTTTTGCTTTTCTTAGCATCTATTGTAATTTCCAACCTCTATGCCGTCGTTTTCTTAGGTGGATCCTTCGGTATACGAGATTTTATGGAAGGGGTTACACTCCTTAAATATTATTTGATCATTACGCTAGCCTTTTCTTTGGATGTACAAGGAGCCGAGTGGGATGTACTGCGCTACACCTTTTTGGTAGGATTAGGTGTTATACTTTTACTTTCCTGGGGTCAATTTTTGAACATAGCCAATGTTAATGAGTGGTTAACGCCTTTCTTTGCCCAATCCCACTTAGATAATCTCGTTAATGCTAACCCACCTCGCGTTTTAGGGACGTTCGATAACCCAAATGTTATGGGAATTACGTCCGTTCTGATGATGTCGCTCTTTGTAACGTGGTTTTATTTCCGAAAAAATGATCATATCCAGTCAGTGATTCTATTTTTAGCAATTGCCTTAACCCTAAAACTTACGTTTATGACCATTTCCCGAACAGCTCTTTTAGCGACGGCTACGGTACTCGTCTTTCTAAGTATTTGGTCGACAGTAAAATTTAACTGGAAAAAGGGGATACTCCTCAAAATTCTTGTGCTCTTACTCTTAACGTTAACCTTGTTCTTCACCTCACCAAGGGACTTTGTGTCTCGAATGAATGAGGCAACCGATCTTGAAAAAAGCACCTCTGCTCAAGGACATCTGATGAGAGCAGGTGATGCATTTG
>DAIEHY010000211.1 GCA_027353165.1 Desulfosporosinus sp. | reverse complement strand
TTCTTCAACTTTAGTTACATCTCCAAGTCGCTCTCCATAAGGGGGATTAGCAATCATATGTCCATATTTGAATCTAGATCGGACCTCGGCTACAGGTAAGCGTTGAAAATGGATGACTTCGTCTACCCCCGCCTCACTGGCGTGTTTACGGGCTAAAGCCAAAGCA
Source organism: Desulfosporosinus sp. (assembly GCA_027353165.1). Classification (GTDB taxonomy): domain Bacteria; phylum Bacillota; class Desulfitobacteriia; order Desulfitobacteriales; family Desulfitobacteriaceae; genus Desulfosporosinus. Next base: position 2,958 of record DAIEHY010000211.1, on the reverse strand, counting down.
TTGGGGTCAATATCTGAACCGTAGATATGTAAAGGTACATTGCGCTCCCAAAGATCTAGTGCTTCCTGCCATGCTTCTTGCCAGAGAATTTTGGGAATGTTTGGCCATTTCTCTGCGGCAAAACTACGTTTAAGCCCTGGCGCTCTGTTTTGAGCTATTAAAGCCGCCTCAATAGAAATGGTTCCCGTCCCGCAAAAGGGGTCAATTAAAGCTCGTTCCTTACGCCAAAAACTTAATTGGATCATGGCCGCAGCTAAAGTTTCTTTCAAAGGTGCTTCTCCGGCCAGTTGACGGTAGCCGCGCTTATGTAACCCTGGCCCCGACGTGTCGATGGTCAGAGTAACCTTATTGTTAAGTAGCCCAACTTCAATCTGGTATCGGGGTCCTGTCTCTTCGAACCAATTTCTGCCATATTTTTCTTTGAGGCGTTCCACAATTGCCTTTTTGACAATAGCTTGACAATCAGAAACACTAAAGAGCTGGGATTTTACGGATTTTCCTTGGACAGGGAAATTCGCATCCTCCGGAAGCCAATCCTCCCAAGGAAGTGATTTTGTTTGTTGAAAAAGTTCTTCGAAGGTTCGGGCTTCGAAAGATCCCATTCTAAGCAGAACACGATCAGAGCTACGTAACCATAAGTTTGTTCGACAGATACCTAATTCATCCGTGGTAAACAAGACTCTTCCATTTTCGACAACTAACTCATCATAACCAAGGCCTTTTAGTTCACGAGCAACAATAGATTCCAAACCAAATGCCGCTGTTGCGATTAGATCAATTTTTGCCATTTGGATTCAACCTCTCTTAATTTAGAAGTAACTTGTTCAAGTTTACCTCTTCAATATACTTTTTTCAGCATCTTACTATCATAAGTGGTGTTAGTCCAAATGGCAAGTTTGATAATAACTTATAGGGGTTTCGGGTCATTTTAGCCTTCCATGAGCGGCAGAACTAAAACCCTTACCATCACTATACCCTTTAGCGTATGCCACTTGACCAGCAGAACTCTCTGCTCGAGTATATTGAGATGACTGACCTCTCTTTAAGTCCATGTCTTTATAGGTCTGAGTGACTAACTCATCTTTCGCTAAAACTAGTCCCCACCCTTCCCTACTGACTTGCTCATTATATTGAGATTCTAAACCCGAAATCCATCCCTCTACATAATTTGTTCGAACCCCTCTTTGCTGAGAGATCCCCAGACGATGCCCATGATGTAATAAATAATCCTTACGATGAACCTTCATGAACTGATCCGCTCCAACACGGATGGCATCCGTGGCAAAAGAAAAAGCGATGATCGCAATTTCTGTATCCTCCTTCAGGCCCATGAATGCCAGTCTTGTATATCCTTTACACTTATTGAGATAAGAGTAACACCTAAAATTTTGGGCAATGACCCTTCCCAAGCTCTTTTTCCACCATGATAACTTTTCAAATTCTGTAGCGTAATCATCAAGAATTTCTTTCAGTTGGGAACTTTCTAGGGAGTTTCCAACTTCAACTTCATTGATTCCGTTTTCTGCCATTAGACGTTGGGCCATTAAGAGCGCACTTCGTGCCTCGTTACTTGCTGTGTCGCCACCATTCTGTGCCAAATTAAGCAAAGCCCTAACTTTATGCAATATTTTCTCATTGACTGCCAATTCTCACACCTCGTTTTTCCTCTTTAGCTGCCAACTTCTATTTTTACAGTTAAAGCAACCGTCATAACTTCCATTATTTCTCCGATTTTAGAATCCTTACTACGAGTGATATCTGATGGTTCGATGCTAGGTAATTCCCAGTTCCCATCCTCATTTTTGTAAAGCTTGCGTAGATTTTTTTGTACTTCCCAGGTATCTTCAAGAATGCTCTCAACAGATTGCTCTCGTAATGAATCTTTCAATAATTCTACCACATGAAATAGAGTATCCTCATCATAGTCAGAAAGTGGCACATTCATATAGGCGCTAACTTTTTTCAGCATGGTTTAACCTTGGGGTTAGCGAGGACAGACGTTTCTAAGAATTGTTGGATCGACTTATTGACTAGATTTGGCTGTTCCAGCATAGCCATATGTCCTGCACTCTTAATGATTGAAATTGTTGCTTGTGGTAATTCATGGGCAAGGAATTCCGAATACTTTACTGGAGTCATTTGATCATCTTCTCCGCAAATGACTAAAGCAGGGAGATTGATTGTCTTTACACGATCCAGTATATTAAACCCGTCACAAGCTTTAAAATCCGCTAAGAATACTCCAGTTGGAATTTTTCTCATTTCTTCAACAGCTTGTTTCAGGACCACTTCCGAAATATCCCTAGAATAACTATAGTGGATATTATCTATGGGGTGCACACCCCTACTCAAAACTTCAAGTGTCTTGGGGTTTACCCTTAACCTAGCTCCACTGTCAACGATGATTAGTCCTATTAATGCATCAGGATAGGTTAAAGCGAACTCCATACCAATCGCCCCACCCATGGAATGCCCTGCGATAATAAATTGTGTTATGTTAAGTGCTTTAACAAAACTCCCAATAAACTCGCTATAGTTTTTTATCACATCGGCAGGAGATCCTTCTGAGCGACCATGTCCAGGAAGATCGAGTGCAATCAGGTTATAACCCTCAATACCAGATAATTGGTAGGCCCAATTTTTCCACGTTCCTCCTGCGCCATGGACAAATATGATTGTTGTTTGAACCCTTGAAGATACCTTACTTTGCTGATAATGAATACTTATTCCTTCTATGTTTATCAATGGCATATTTATCAGTACTCCTTTCGATACCCCAGAATTATTTCGATACCGAATATATGATACTATTCTGACTTATTCTCTAGTCTTATTAAACTTAAGATTATTAAATAAGTCAATCTCTTTCTTGCTCCACGCAAGTACATCAATCGTTACAATTACGGAAACCCTAAATGGGAAAGCTTCCAACAATATCTTAAAGTAAAGGAGAATACA
>DAIEHY010000210.1 GCA_027353165.1 Desulfosporosinus sp. | reverse complement strand
AAGTGTCTGTATCAATTCGGCCGGTCAAGACCGAATTAACTCCACTTAAAAAGAGTCGTCCGCGGGGGATGTATTAATTCTAATAAGACTTCGCGTGTTTAGACTTCCTTAGAGAAGTCTATGCAAATTGATACTGTATTGATATAATCATGCTGCCGAATGTCGACGGTTCGGATAACTTTAACTGAATATGACGTTTATTGGGAGTTATCACGAAATGACATCCAAAGAAAAATTCCAGAAAGTCTTCTCGGCCAAGCCCTTCAAGAAGAGCCGAATGCACCCGAAATTATTTTTGAGACATCCGGATGTCATTCCGGAAGCTATGCAAATCATAGCAGATTATCTTGAAGGAAAAGAGGTCTGGCATAACGTTAAAGATGTGGATTCTAGCGGGCGCTATGGGGCCCCATATAATTTTATCTCAGCTGCAGCTGAGATAAAATTATATCTGTCGAAGGTTTTATATTATGACCCTTTATATGATGAAGTCGAGGCACCCTTTGCAGAGAACTGGGATACGGAAACGAATCGAAGGGTTCTTTTGAAGGCTATTCGTCAGCAGAAAAATCACGTCATGTTGTATCTTATGAGCGGAGGTGTTTCTACAGCGGATGGCATTACTGTGGCCATTCAGAGTAATAATTTGGGAGCTTTCAAACATCTACATACAGGAGGAGAAGTTGATGTTATACCCGTGCTGAAACAGATGAAATCTGATTCGCCCGTATCTCCACTCTTAGTCCAATGTTTTAAGAAGAATTGGGTTGACCTAACAATAACCTTCTCGTGGCTCTGCTTAACTCAAAACCAGAAACTATTTAACGAGATTCAGACATATATTTAGGCACTGGCCAGTGCTTAAATATAAATTATTCCGTCCAGAATTAATCTGGAAGGTAAATGGCAACCGTCCGAATCACCCTCCCGCGATATAACCAAAGTTGGGATTTACCTCGTGAGAGGATTCTCACACTCATTCCGGAGAGTTTAATTGGTCAAGCCCTTCAGGAAGAACTCGATGTACCCGAAATTACTCTGGATTATCCGGATGTCACCCCCGAAGCGATGAATGTTTTAGCTGAAATACTGCAAGGACGTGAACCTGACCATCACGTTCTGAATTTAAGTTCGAGTGCCCGCTATCTGAATATTCCATGGTTAGTTTACTATGAAGACCCTCTCTATGACCAAATTGAGAGACCTAGTTCACCTGAGCAAACTTATGATACATGCAATAATCAGAAGTTACTCGTTGAGGCGATTGAAAGTCACCACAATAATATACTAAAGTATTTGCTAATGAAAGGTGTTTCACCCGTTTGGCTGTATTTTGTCTTAGGGAACAAGATTATAGGGACACCTCTGGAAGCCGCCATCCGCTCCGACAATCTCGAAGCTTTCCAGATACTTATGTCCGACCCACGTGTCCAACAACTCCACTCATTTTCATCTGTGCTTGCATCGAAAATGTGGCGACCAAATGATCCCCTGAATCAAGTTATGGGGTATATACTGGATATGACGCCCATTGAAACGATTCTCGAAATTGGCGCTAGGCCAATGGGTATGCTATATAATCTCGGTGTGGTTCAAAGAATTTACCCGCGGCTCACAACACAAGAGCAGAAAGATAGGCTTATTGAAGATGCAATTAGTAATTTTAGCCAGGATTTGACGTATTGGTTATTACAACAACCCGGAAATACTAACTATGAGAGTTATCTGAACACAGCCATAGAATGGAGTCCAGATGAGACTTTACTTAACTGGCTGTTAAATACAGTTCCCGATTTAACAGCCAATAACTATGCCTTATTAAGGATGGCTTTGACGGAGAACGACCTAGCTGCGAATCTAATTCTTAAACGGCTGGATATTCTGCCATTGATTCGTCGGGCTTTTCAGGAATAGATGAAGAATCATGCCTCTAATTAATGATTTAAAATCGAGTCCCTATAAATGTCGACCGTTCGAATCACCCTTCCACGATACAACCAAAGTTGGGATTTACCTCGTGAGCAAATTCTCTCCTTGATTCCGGAGAGTCTAATTGGTCAAGCCCTTCAAGAAGAGCCAGAAGTGCCCGAAATTATTCTCGAGAATCCCAATGTGACACCAGAATCAATGCAGGTGATAGCGGATATTTTACAAGGCCATGAACCGCAGTATCACGTTCTAAATTTAAGCTCTAGTGCCCGCTATTTGAATATTCCGTGGTTAATTTACTATGAAGACTCGATGTATGACCAAGTCGAAAGACCCATCGACGGAAACTATGATACAGCCAAAAATCGCAAACTTCTTCTCAACGCAATTGAGACGGGCCATAACGTGGTGATGGGCTATCTACTGCTAAAAGGTGTCTCGCCTCTTAAAGCACCGATGGCACAGTCTCAGGGCACCACTCCAGTAATGCCTACATCACCCGCCTTAGAGGAAGCTATGCGAGTGGATAACCTGGAGGCTTTCCAAATTTTAATGTCTGACCCACGGGTGGCTAAATTATATTCCTTATTAGGTCTTTTTCAGAGCTGGTTCCTTGGTAGGGATACAGCCATTACTCGATATCTGCTTCAAGTCATTCCTAAAGAAGAGTTCATTGGGGATAAATGGGTTTGGCTGAACTCAAGGCGTCTTGTAAACAAACTTGAGTTCACTCAATCGATTTATCCACTCTTAACAACACAAAAGCAGAGGGATATTCTCATTAATCAAGCGATAGAAGATAATAAGTATGATGTCTTTAGTTGGTTGATTGACCAACCTGGTAATACTAACTACCGACAGTATCTCGAAACGGCTGTGGACTGGAGTCAATATCCAGATGTCTTCTATGCGTTGCTGTATCATCTCCCGGATTTGACCCGAGATGACTATAATCAATTCCTGGAGCAAGCAAAATTATCGTCGTATAAGATAGCTAAGGATATTCTCATCAAATGGATGCAAGAACGAGGGTTATAAGTTGTAAATTATGTCTCCAGTGGAGACATAATTTAAAATCCTCTTTGTGTAAATGACAACGGTTCGAATCACCCTCCCAAGATATAACCGGAGCTGGGATTTACCAAGAGAGAGTCTCATGCAAACCTTTCCGCAGAGTATACTTGCCCAAGCTCTTCAAGAAGACCCAGATGTGCCGGAAATTCTGATCGAGAATCCGGATGTCACCCCACCAGCTATGTAGGTGATTTCGGCTTATTTGCAAGGAATCCTTCCAGTTAAATAT
>DAIEHY010000020.1 GCA_027353165.1 Desulfosporosinus sp. | reverse complement strand
CCGAGAGTGTTGCAAAGCGACAACTTCAATTTCTGATAACTTATAGTTTTTCATGATAATGCGATTTGCCTCTTCAAGTGAAATAAATTCCAGCATCTTGAACGCTCCTTCTCTAGGCCTTCCCTAATGGGCAAACTGGATATCTGCACTCTGAACATTGCAGACAAAGTCCACCATGTGCTAGTTCAAGCAAATCTTGCTTCACTAATTTCTCTCCAACTAAAATTCGGGGTAGAATGATATCAAAGGCTGAAGCTTTACTGTACATCACACATCCAGGAAGACCCATGATAGGAATCTCGCCATAGTAAGCTAATAAAAACATTGAACCGGGCAAGACTGGTAACCCGTACGTAATCAAGTTTGCACCAGTTTGTCTAATTCCAACGGGTGTTACATCATCAGGATCTACAGACATTCCACCAGTTACTGCAATAGCTTCTGCACCTTTGGCTATTAGAGTTTGAATTGCGTTAGTGATTACCTTTAATCGTCAGGAACACATATTTGTTCAATAATCTGACTTCCTAACGCCTCAAACTTTTTACTTACAACGGGTCCAAAACCGTCAACAATTCTTTGATGGAAAACTTCACTCCCAGTAACTACCAAGCCAACTTTATAGTGTTTCAGTGGTAGTATGGACATTAAATCAGCTCGTTGAAGTAGCTCTTCAGCCTGAATAATCTTCTGTTCTTCAATAACTAACGGTATTACCCGTGTACCCGCAACGACATCACCCTTACCAACTAAACTGTTGTTATGTCTAGTTGCAAAGCTAATTTGATCAATCGAATTCAGCGAATAAAGAAGGTCCTTATTAACTTTTAGCAAGCCTATTGTCTCAGAAATTAGATTTACTTTTCCTTCTGAAGGCTCAGATAAGGTTAGGTTTTTCCCGCATGCACCTTTTGCTAATCGATATGCGGCTTCATTTTCGTGAATTTCATCCTCTTTTTGCTCCCAGACATATATATTTTCTTTACCAATCCTAAGAAGTTCATCAACATCTTCCACTCTGATGATGTGTCCTTTCTTAAAAGCTCTTCCTTTGAACTTACCTGGAACAATTTTGGTTATATCATGAGACAGTATTGTCCCCACAGCTTCAGTCACTTGAATCATTCTCATATGTCAACCACCAAACACTATTAATTCTTTAAATTGAGAGACCCGTACAATATCCATATGAAAACTGCCCTTCTTAAACCTTGAGAATCCAGAAAGAATTCAATTATCAGGCAATTTGATGCTGGACAGGATCTAAAAGATCAAGCTACCACCTTCATGCGGATGACAAAGATCACATGAACAGCAAATAGCTAAGCCGGGTTAGAACGTAAAATCGAGACAGAAAATCAACTTATCGTTGTATTCAAGATCAATGACTACAACCTTTGATAACATGGACAAGAATGGGGGCGTAGCGAAACAAAAGTTTAGTTACGTCCCCTTGATTATATAAGCTTTATAAGTGGGGATACGCTGAAACCAGAATCGCGTTTTGTTACAGATACTATCGTTTTGATGATCTACTACTCTTCAACTAGGGATTCCAGTCCAATACTTATTAGTAGAAAAAACGGTTCCGTAGAATTAGCCCTCATAGTTTCAGCTAACGTCGGAATCCATTGCTGAAGGTGTTCACTTATGAACTCACTTCGCCAGACCATAATTTCCTTAATATCTTCTTCAACGCCATCTTGTTGAACAAGCTCTAATATCCTTTGTGAGAGAAACTGCATAAACTCTAACTCTGTAGAAACATGATCATCAGGAATGGAATACAAAGATTTTACGACCAGACCCGCTCGAAGATAGTGTTGTCTGACATTAATAGTGGTTTCTTGCATGAGTAGACCACTTCCACAGTAAACCGACTCATAAAGATTAACAGGCACATGCCCCGGAGCAAAAAATAATCGTTCATACTCCTGCGTTAAACTATTGAGGTAATTATCAAGACCAGACTTCTGAACGTTCTCCAATAATTGCTGATTGAGAGGAGAGCTCGTTTCATCCCAACTGGTCACAAGCTCAAGGGCAAATTTTAGCCACTCATCGCTCGGTTTTTCTCTAAAGAAAGTAGAAAAAAAATTATAGAAATTAGTTTGGGCTTTCAAATCCTGGATTGACAAATCCATACACTTGTCCTCCTTTGAGCTAAGTTGAAGCGATATACAACATCTAAAAGAATAATCTAGGGGCTGAGTGATCAGCCCCTTTTCGTTTGGAAATTTAAAGCTTTTTAATCTTTACGATCATATCCGCATAAGTTGGCATTCCCATAAGCGGGCTTAGACTATCTGGGTCTACTAACATGTTGTGGCTGGGTGTGTAATCCTTTTGCTTATAAGTTCCACCGAGTCCAGGACTGAAACGTCCACCCGTACCAAAGCCCATTTTCACAACGCCAGGGCGAATTCCTTCACTGACGAAAACCTTGCTTTTAACAGATCGCTTTAAGGGATTCTCAATTTCGATCATATCCCCAGTTTTCAGTCCCAGCTTTGCTGCATCTTGCGAATGCATGAGCAAGGTTCCAACACACCAGGTATTGGCTTTAAACTTTTTAACTTTAAGCTCAAATCCTTCTTTTTTCGCAGGGTTTGCATCTAGAATCTCATGCTCAAACGCATTGTTAAGCGGCATATATATACCTTCGCAGGGAGTTTGGGCTAACCATGGGATCATTTGAGTTCCGCTCATCGCTTGATGCACCCGGCCCACAATGAGTTGGAACGGATATTCATTAGCGTACTTTTTGTACTTGGGATTGGTATTGGGGTTCCAGTTTGTCTCAAACCAATAGAATGTTGAGGGCAAATGTTCCCAACCCAGTTCTTTCATACCGCTGGATACTCCCAGTCCTTCTTGAATTTTCTTATCTAGGTCAGCATACATGCTAAATTTAAACTCAACAAGTTTGCTCTTAGTGTTCGGGAAAACCTTATTAGCAACATATTCCCCATTCGTGGCATCCGACTTGCGGTAGCGATACCAGCTCATGGGCCAAACGGCAACCCCTTTATTTTTCCTTAGCCACTCAACCGTTACCGGTACTCCTTTGGCTTCTTTCTTCTCGTTATCAATGGTTACTTGTCCTGACTCTAACGAATCAGGGGTTCCGATCAGTTTATACCCTTCCGGCAATTTGGGATAGGGTAAAGGTTGCCCAACATTGTACCGGCCCGGAGCAGGTTTCAACATTTCATTAACAAAGTCCTCTTGGCTCTTATATTTTCCCCAGAAATCATTTGGCTGAATATCCTTATCGCCCAAGTCATAGAGCTTTTTGGCTAGCAGGTTCATAATATCTGTTGGGGTTTTCGACTCGTGGAGTGGTTTAATTACTTGATCACGTAGATAAAGCACAGGATGGGACGGGTAAATATCACTGAGGCTCATCCGTTCAGCATAACTTGCTTCCGGTAGAATAACATCGGAATATACCGCACTCTCAAGATATAGAGTATCCACTGTTACCATAAGCGGCAGTTTATATTCACCTGAGGAATCCTTAGCTGTTATGGCCTCGATCCAGCGATACGGTGCGCTACCTGTAAGGACCGCGTTCCCCGTGCGTTGGATATACGCTTTAATGGGATACTTATATCCCTTAAAGTTACCATACTTTAAGGAAACTCCTTCCTTAAACAATTTCGGGAAATCTCCGATCACATCATCCCAAGCTACAGGCCAGTCTCCATAAGAATCCATATGAAGTTTTTCTATCTCACCCTCGACTTCCGTGCCGTTTACTGTCCGTTTTACTTTTTTCTTTTTAAAATCCTTACCGGTTGCGCTTCCACCTTTATCTGATTTTGTAATCTCTGTATCGATAGCCCCGCCCGGTACATCAAAATTCCCCGTAATTACATTTAAGGTCGTCATGAGAATGGATGCCACATAGCCATTATAATGATGCCCTGGGCTTTGCATTCCACAAACCAATGCTGCGGGTTTCGTGCTACCAAACATATGGCTTAATTCGATAATTTGCTCTTTGGAAATTCCAGTACGGACTGCCGTCCATTCTACGCTAAAGTAAGGAAGATTGGTCATGGGGTCAGTCTTTGTCCACCAGGATTTAAACGCATCTAGATATTCGTCCCAACCTTCACTGTACTTTTTAAAGCCCCAATCAATATAACGACGGTCTAGGCTATTCGGATTGTCATTTTCCAAGATATAGCGTAGCATTCCGGCAAAGAGCTCACCATCTGTTCCCGGACGAATCGGCAACCAAAGATCCGCTTGTGAGGCTGTATTGGTTAATGACGGATCGACTACAACAATTTTACACCCATTATCAACTTTGGCAGCGAGGGTTCCACGACTTTCATAATTGATTCGGGTCGCCACAAAAGGATTCCAACCAACGTAAATAATAAGCTTGTTTTTGTACGTCATGTCTTTTTTCAGGCTTCCATCGGGTTGACGTACTAAGACCGGTCGCATCAAATCCGGCTCAATCCGCTTGCCACCCAGCATCAGCTTAGGTCCATGGCGGCGTGGCGTGTCGCAAATTGAACCATGTTCAAAGACATTCGGAGTTCCAAAGGCAAAAAACAAACGCCAATACTGGTCTCGGTCTGTCACATCTCCTGCATCCATAATGACACTTTCCGCACCATGCTCTTTTTTAATCTTGGTTAATTTTTTACCAATATAGTCAATAGCCTCATCCCAAGTGGCTTTGCGGAACTTACCTTCTCCCCTTTCTCCTTCACGGATCATCGGGTACTTAATGCGATCAGGAGAGTATACCAATTGAATTCCAGAAGCACCCTTCGCACAACAAGTGCCGTCATTGAACGGTACCGCCTTATTACCATATATCTTGGTTAGACGACCATCCTTTACCCACATTTCAAGGCCACATTCACTCGGACACATTACGTCCGCAGTATATTTAATGTCTATACCTTGGTTTTTTAGACTTTCTAGTTCATCTGCATTGACTGGGCGTAGTTGGAAGAGCCCAGCGGTACCTAAAGTCGCTGCCGCTGCTCCTGCACCGGTCCATTTCAAAAACGAACGTCTGTTCATCATACCCTTAAACCTCCTTCATTTTAGTTCCACAAAGCAGCAGCTTGGATACCAACTCCAACGATGCTAAAGCGTAGCAAGAGTCCTCCAAGTATTACGAGTAAAGCACTAATCGTTAAAACTGGTTTTTTGTTGAGTGAGGGTTTATTTAAGAGGACTAATGGAACCAGAATTCCGAGGAAAATATCTCCAATTAGATACATAGGATCTTTCCATAAAAGTTCTAACGCTTTTTGTCCTTGCAAGCTCGTAGCACCGAGTGTAATCCACTGAGAGATCGCAAAGAAGATTTCTAAGGCTAATGCACCTTGGATAATTCTCACTAAAGTTCGAACGGTCTTCTCTTCAGGCTTCTTGTTCAAATACACGATAAGAACGAGCGCTGCCCCGGTGACAACAGCCGAAGTCAGGAAATATCCGGGTAATAGAGCACTGTTCCACAAGACCTTTCCTTTAACGACTCCAAGCAGGAAAGCCGTGTATAGATCAGCAAGTAAACCTAAGCTTAACGTTAGAATAGACAACCCACGGAGCCCCAGCCCAGAAGTGCTTTGGCTTGTGCTCGCACTCTTTTGAAACCCTTTGGGAACAACTGGAATGTAGATTCCTTGACTCATTCCTAAACGGGCAATATACCAAAGCAAGCAGAGCGGATAAAGAATGATAAGCCAAGTCCCCCAAGAAATCACAGACGTAGGATTAAAATTAACCAAGAGATGCCAAAACCTTAAAGGTTGGTGCAAGTCTACTAGCAATAAAAAAGGTGCAGGGATAAAGGTCAATAAACTTGTGATAGCGGCAGGAAAGGCAAGAGTTTTAAACCGTTCCGACCGGAAAACTGTGTAAAGTGCTGATATGCACAATGCACCGACACTTAAGCCTTTGAAGAATATATAAAAGGGAACCAAATAATTCCATGGATTAGCGTTCACAACCACATAAATATCTTGTGAGTTCACTCTCATTTACCCCCTTTGTTAGGCAACTTGTTAATATCCGCATCGATATAGAAGACATTCGGGTTCGTACCTAAGTCTGGACGCAGGGTTTGAACCCCATTTTTAGTCATATACTGAGAGATTTCACTCAGTGGATCATTGAGATCTCCAAATATACGCGCCTTTCCCATACAGTTATGAACACAGGCCGGTTCTAATCCCGTTTTCACGCGGTGTACACAGAACGTGCATTTATCGGCAACTTTTAACCCTTCATGCAAATAACGGGCGGAATAAGGGCAGTCCACTATACAGTATCCGCAACCAATACATCTTTTTTGGTCCACTAGAACAATTCCATCGTTATCGACGTAGCTGGCTTTAACCGGACAGACTGTAACACAAGGCGCATTCTCACAATGGTTACATAGTTTTGGAATAAAATTGCGTTTAACTCTTGGAAAATCTCCACGTTCCGTCATGTCAACCCAAGCCCGGAATCCATCAAAAGGGACTCCGTTTTCCATTTTGCAGCTAATGGTACAAGACATGCAACCAACACACTTCCGTGTGTCAATGACCATACCATAGCGCTTTTTCTCTGTTGGCATCTTGGCATCTCCTCCTTAAGAAAATACTTTCTTTCACATATAAGTATATGAAAAAGGAATCCCCTCGTATATCAAGGAGATTCCTAGTCTTATTCCCTCAAATCCCTAGCTACTATCTACACCAGACCCTGTTTAATAGCATAAGCTACCAACTCCGTTTTATTTTCAAGTCCTAGCTTGTGGGTTAAACGAGCACGATGAAACTCAACCGTTTTGGGGCTGATATTTAATAACTCAGCGATTACCTTCATCGTTTTTCCCTGAGCTGTTAAAATGAGAACTTCCGTTTCACGGTCCGTCAAAGATTCTTCACGTTGTTCGCCTGCCTGCCAGGCCTCCATTAACACTTGGGTAACGGTTGCATCTAAATATTTGCGTCCGCTATGAACAGCTCTAATAGCGGCCACTAATTCGTCGGCCGCAGCGCTCTTCAGCAGATATCCCGCAACACCTACCTTGGTGGCCCTAAGGATATATTCCCGGTTTTCATGCTGAGTCACCATTAAGAGTTTAGCGTTGGGCAGTCGATCTAGTACACTACGAGCCACAGAAATGCCATCAAGGCCAGGCATGGAAATATCAAGGACGACTACATCTGGTTTACATTTAAGTATTAATTCTAAGGCTAGATGCCCATCACTAGCCTCTCCTACGACCAGCATATCCGACTCCATTTGTAATAACATGGTTACTCCTGCCCTAAAGAGGGTATGATCATCCACCAGCATAACCTTAATTTTTTCCATAGCTGTTATCCTCCTTTTTCAGCGGAATAACCGCTTCGACGGTAGTGCCGTGCTTAACTTCAGAATAAATTTCCACACGTCCACCGATTAAGGATGCCCTCTCCATCATGCCAACTAATCCTAAGGGTTTCTTTCCTTGCTCTAATTCAAACATATTTTCATCCCAAATAAACCCTTTGCCATTGTCTTGAATTCTTAGAATGGCTTCAGTCGCTTCAACCTTAAATTCTATAAAAAGGTGAGTCGCTTGAGAATATTTTGCGGCGTTGGTAATCGCCTCTTGCCCAATACGATACAAGGTCGTTTCCACTTGGGGATCGATTCTTTCCTTAGACCAGTTTCCTTGAACGTCGACTTCAGGCGGTTCCTTCCAATCCCGACTTTCAGCGAGCCATCTTAAGGCTGGAACAAGCCCTAAATCATCCAACAAGGTAGGACGTAAATGAAAGACGATGTTATGAAGTTCTCTCATAATTCGTACCGCTTCATCCTTGGATTCCTCTAATAAGGCTTCTGCTTTGCGGGTGTCTTTGTGAATCCAACCCATTGAGACTTTTAAACGCATTGCTAAAGCAGCGAGGGACTGGCTTGTTTCGTCATGTAACTCTCTGGCAATCCGTTTACGTTCATCCTCTTGCGCCACAATGACTTTTTCTAACAGTTGGCTCACTTTGGCTTCCCGAGCTTTGAGTTCTTTCCAAAGGTTTACATTCTCAATCATCGTTCCAAGCTGACCGCCAATCGTTTGCAGGGTTGCCAAATCAGCGGAAATGAGTTCTTTGTTACTTAGAAGGTATATTGCACCTAAAATGCGATCATTGACAAAAATCGGGACCCCTGTAACCTGATAGGTTCGCCCGTCCTTATGTAAGGAACTTTTTGATAAGCATTGTCCTTGCTCAATCATTGAAAGGTCACATTCACAGAATTCACATTCCGAACAAGGGATAGCATGTTCAGTAATCCCAAGAGTAATTATGTTATTAATCTCCGTGGTCTCTCTAGAACGTAACTGAACCCATCCTCCACTTAAAGCAAGGTTTTCTACAATCTGAACTAGTGCGTCTTGGAGTACTGTGTTTATTTCTTGACCAAGTCGAATCGTTTCCGCGACCCCGTTTAATACCGAAAGTTCTCGGTTTTTAGTTCGTTGTTCCTCTTCTGCAACTCTGATTTTCGACATACTTTCTTCAAGTGCTGTAAGCATCCGATTGAAACTTTGAGCTAATTCTCCGACTTCATCCTTCGTAGTAATGGTTACTCGGTGATCCAGTTGACCCTCCTTAATTTTTCGTGTCAAAGCCGTAAGTTTTTCAATCGGAGAAGAGAGATATTTACCTAAAGCGCCTGCAGCTAAGCTACCTAAAATTACCCCAACTAGAGTTAGAGTGAAAATCGTTTCAAAGACACGTTTCAAGGTTGCCTGTATATAGTCCTCTTTATACCCAATATGCAGTTCACTCTCTAATCCATCGAGTAGTAATACTCCAACATCTTCGACTCTTCCGTCGTTTGAGGAAAAAGATTTTAAAGCTTGGGATTGATTAGGAGTAAGGCGGTTGAGTTCTACAAGGTCGGATGAGATATTTCCCTTAAACGTATGTAATATACTGCCATCCGGTAAGATGAGAAAGGCATACACCAACTGCCGATCTTCTTTTAATCCCTCAAGATTTCTTTGGACTGTTAAATAATTCCCGGTCAAAGCTGGGTTCGCGAGGTTACTGGCAACCACTTTAGCCAAGGAGATTTCCTTGTCCTGCACAGACTCGCGTAAGGCATTTCCGACAAAATGACTGATGAGGGGTACTGTCAATAAACCCATCACAGCAATGATGGCGACGATAACTATGGATATCTTATTGCCAAGTTTCATTCTGTCCCTCCGCTGAATAAGCCGAGACGAACAGCCCATATTCTTGCTTTTTCGAAGTCTTTATCATCAGTTGAAACAAAGCCTAGTGGCATTTCAGTTTGATCCCAATGATATAGCATACCTTTATCTTTACCTTCGGGTGCAAACTTTAACAATGCTTCCTGGATCTTCTTTACCACATCCGTTGGAAGAGAAGGGGAGACTGAAATGGTGCTGCTGGGAAATTCCTCAGACTCCGCCAAGATTCGAACCAGTCCTTTATTTGACAACTCTCGTCCCAAGGTATCTTGTATTCCTCCTGCGGCGTATCTTCCACTAATAACCGCGTTTGCAGTGTCGAAATGTGAACCGGCAAACGTATATCCTGTAAGATCTGTTAAGTTAACCCCTGCTTCGGTAAGCATGATCCGCGGAATGAGATAACCTTGTGTAGAGGTATCTGAGCCAAAGGTAAATGTTTTGCCCCGTAAGTCGCTTAGGGATCGTAGGTTGCTATTGGTCGAAGTTATAATTAGAGCCCGATATTCCGCTTTACCTTGTTCTGTTATGCCTCGAACAACGGCACGAACTCCATACTTTTGATGGGCTTTTAAGTAACTAAGTGTACCAATAGCTGCAATATCCACCCGTCCTGTGCCCAGTTCCTCAATTAGGTTTTGATTTGGGGTCATTGGTCGAAGTTCGAAATTATAACCTGTCGCTGTTTCTAAGTACTTCAGGAAAGGCGCATACATTTTCACATCCTCTGCTGGATCCATCCTACGATCATAGCTAAACGTATAGACGGGTGAAGTCACATCCATCTTGGCGGTAACCGGGTTTTGATCTTCCTGAGTGAGAGGAATGACGTTCTCTTTTGTTAACGTTGAACATCCCGTTATAGGCCAGAGAAAAAGAATCGTACTCAAGATTATTAATACTACCTTTGGCATACGTATTTGCTCCTAACCATTAATCTAAGTCTCTTTATCCTTACTAGTTCACTCCATGATGGTGCATAAATGACCTAAAGTCACGTATGGTTATCTTGTCAGTAGTGTAGTGCTTACACTCTAGTTTATCTAATTTGTGGTCGTTTGCAATCTTTGCCACTTGTTCAATAAAAAAACCTTAACAAAGATGGAAACAAACCCCTCCTCTGCACCACAATTGCAATTTCGCCTAATAATATCATCCTTTCAATTTTCATCTAGGAAAACACAAAAACCAGTAACCTCCTCAACATTCGCTGAAGGAGCGTTACGGGTTTGGGTTATTCCTTTCGCTAAAAATTTTTATTTTTACTATAAAAAATAACGTTATTACTGATACTAATCAAATACTTTTGTAAAATTAGTTTAATACATGTCCAATCTTTGAGTATTCCCGACGCTGTGTTCAAATGTTCCCTTTATATACTCGCCCATCAATTACTTTAATCCAACAAACACTAAGTATCTTTCTCTTCTGTAGGAGGACTTTCGAAACGCCCAAATTATTCCACTCTAATATTTCTGAACATTACCCTATGTCAATTTCGTGGTGCCAATAACATAATAGATACCCCGATTAAACAAACAACCGCTCCTATCCAATCGTAAATATCTGGTGCTTTCTTATCAATTCCCCAGCCCCATAAAACTGCAAGAACAATAAAAACCCCTCCATAGGCTGCATAAACTCTGCCGAAGTTCGGGAACTTCTGTAAGGTCGGTATTACCCCGTAAATAATAAGGATTAACCCTCCAATAATTCCATACCAAAATGGTCTTGCTTCCCTAAGCCAAAGCCATACCAAATAACCTCCGCCTATTTCAGCTAAACCAGCTAGAACAAATAGTATAATTGCGTTAAACACGAGTTAGCTCTCCTTAGTAATTGATTCCAAGAGACGTTTCACGTTGCCAAGGCAACAAGAACCCTCTGGATTGTTTACCTCACAGCCACAACGACCTGCTTTAGTATGTGCGGATATCTCGTCTAAGGCAGTGCTTTTGCCCGTTTCTTCTAATTCTTGTAGTATTCTTTTCCTAGTCCATCCGAAACAGTAACAGATGGGGCAGTCTTCGTTATCGCTTTTTGTGTAGACGTCGACTTTTAAGTCCTTTACTTCAAACATGCCTTTTTTATCGCTAAAATAAACTACGGAACAGGCTTTGTTGGTACACATTTTGTAAGAAGCTGAAGGTTCTAGCTTAGCTAATGCACTTGGCACTAATAGGCTTTTTATAGTAATAATTTTTATTGGTCTGCCCTTATCACCGCACTCAGGGCAACTAAACCCAAAGTCAAATTTGATTGGTTCGATTTGAATAGCACAACAGTCCCCCATTTTTTCCACAACCTTTTCCAAATAGTTATATTTATTATATCACGCTGAAAGTAGGACCTACGGTCTGGAATATGACAAAAACAGTATTCCTTCTTTGGTTCACTTTTTGCTTTTGCAATTAATACTGATGAATGAATAAACATTACGGGGAGAAAAAGTCCTTGGATAATCTTGTCATTCGGTCTTATAAACTCGAAACTCATAAACAAAAACGCACACTATAGCCCATAATCCACCCATGGTTAAACTTGTAACCATAGCACTTGGCGTATGGATACGGAGGTAAATCGGGCTAAGAGCTAAAAGAACCATCAGAACAATTCCGCATATAAGAATAATAACTTGGGATAGCCATGATTTGTTTCGCCCGATTATATATCCTGTTACGGCGTAAAAAGAAATGGCGGCAAGCAGAAATCCTGAACTTGGAGCTTGAAACGGCGTAAGATTTTCAAAGATATTGATATTTTCGCCACGGAAGAAAAACCGAAACAGATGATCAATAACTGTACCCCCGCCCCATGCTAAGGCCAAAGGAATCACATGTGCCCATTTCTTAGTTGTTACTCGCAGGACAACCACTCCAAGCACAAACCAAAGCATTATTGAGAGATGAGTACCAAGTGCATTAATCCCTCGCATTAAGCCAACAACCAAGGGGGTAGACGTTATGTCCAACCAGGAAACAACGAGGTTATCGAACTCGCCCACCTCATGGAAAACGAAATCCTGAATTAGACCCATTAGTATGATAAAAAGCGTAATAAAAATGAGACCTCCAACCGTAACAAAAAAACGCTGTTTACCTAAGGATAAATAATGACCAGGCAGTAGAGATAGTTGTTCTCGTAGCCAAGCCATTAAATACTCGTGCTTCTTGTATATATAGTAGAAGATTATAAAAATAACTACAGCCGTGGTTCCTAGCAATAGAGCATAGCGATGTATAATTGGTAAAAAGGTTTCCCAACGACTACTGAGGAACCGACCAAGAGTTATAAAGAGGGTTGTCCACAAGATTAATCCGAGATAAGCAAAGAAGGCGAAATTGCGATATTTTATTTGACTGAGTCCAGCGATATACCCGGAAAGATGGCGGACACCAGGAATAAAGTAACCGATAGTCAGGAGTTTCCCGCCATGCAATTGATACCAACTTAGCACTTTTTCCAACCGTTGGCCTCCAGCATGTTTCTTCAGATGTCCCAAGACTTTCTGCTGAAAGAATTTTCCCAAAATGTAGGCGATAGTAATCCCCGTAGCACTACCCGTTGCCGCTGAAATAATGGCTAGAAAAAGGTTAAGCTGACCGGAATAAGTTAAGAAACCGACAAAGGTCATAAGAAATTCATCGGGAATAGGAAGTCCTAAAATGGAAGTCCCTAAAATAACGAATAATCCCGCATAACCATATTGCGAAATATAGTGGATTAGAAGCTGAGAAGTCATGGGTTACTCCTTCATCAAAGGCTAATGCCGAGTTTAAGACGCTTTGCGTCGTTTAACATGTCTCCAACCTATGGTTAAAGCTAGCCCTAGGCCAGTTAAGCCCATAGCAATGAGAAAAACAAAACCTATGAGTGGAAGGCTAACTAGGGCGACAAATAATATTGATTGAGCTAACCATCTTGTAATAGCAGGGTACTCCAATATTCTTGGCGACAACACCTTGTTTCCAACAAATTGCATAACAGGAACAAGCCCAAGAACCGCTGCAATGACACCCAAGATGAGAATGAGAACTGCAATCGGAATACCAAACACCGTCAGTGTAAGTAAAACCGCAAAAGAAACGAGTAACATTACAAAAGCCGTGCCTATCCCGAATAAACGGATAAAAGCTGTAGAGAGTAAGTTTTCAGATGAACTTAAACGGTTTCTCATGAAGTAACCCAACCCAGTAAAGAAAACTATGCCTAAAAGACTAACCACTACTCTCAGAACCCAAATCCCAAATAGCAAAGCTCCAGCAAGCAAGGTCTCATTCATTAGCTTTTCCGTAAAGTTGACTTCAAATACTCCCGTCTTGGCACCTTTCAACGCTGAATTGTAAACATGTCCACCCAGGTCAATGACCAAATCCACTTGGGCTGTTGGCTCCAAATACACATTGCCATTAACCACAAAGACGGCATCGGTCACACTTCCGGCAATCCGGGCGTCAGCCCCAACACTAAGAACTGTTTCAACAGAATGACCTTCAGTAACAGTAATCGGATTGCCCCCCACCTGCGTAACGATCGCATCCGCTAAAGCATAGTTGGGTAAAGAGAACAGTAATATAGAGATAATAATTATTCCTAAGCCAAATCTGTATACGAATCTCATAAAGACACCTCTTTCAAACGGCTTCCCCGTAATAATGCTCGAATCATATAGATACCGAAAACACTTAAAAAGAAAGATGTAACCCCAATTCCCCAACTGGTTGTCGTTGGCAACAGCATCAGAAGAACCGTTTTTACCCGCCAAAAAGCATAGCCCGTTGCATAAAACAAATGAACGATTCTAAGAAGGAATGGTAACAAAAGAAGAAGCGGACTCCCCAACAGAACTAGAGTAATGAGCGTAAAAACACTCTGCTTGCTAACTTTTTGCTGCTCTTGCTCGACGGCGATAAGAATACGTTGTTCTAGCTCAATCGGCACTGGAGAGTTTTCAAGTGATCGCTGAAACCTTTCTTGAAGCATCTGAAACTCCCTCGCCACGTTCTGGCAATTCTGACAGGAAATCAGATGAGCCTTAATTTCGGCATGCTCGAAATTGCATAGTTCTCCGTCGATGTATTCAGACATCCGTTCCAAGCATTCTTGACATTCCAACTTTACCACTCCTTTTCCCGTTCTCCTTCAGAGAGGATCTTCCTTAATTGCAACCTAGCAGTATGAATTCTTGACTTTACTGTCCCGACTGGAACCCCCAAAATATTGGCGATTTCTTCATAACTGTATCCCTGCCACTCTCTGAGCACCAATGTTTCACGATATTCGCTACTGAGACGCTGTAAAGCATCCCGAATAAGTAAATGTTGATCCAATTGTTGGCTTGTCTCTTGCGATACAATGTCCAGTTCCGAGTCGGCTATTGGTGTCGGGTACTGCTTCTTAAGACGATCAAGGCAGGTATGAGTAATAATCTTATTGAGCCAGGAGTGAAAGGCGTGAGGGTTACCCAGTTGCCCGATTGAACGGTATATTTTTATGAAAACCTCTTGAGAGACATCTTCAGCCTCGCTCCGGTCTTGTAGTAAGGCAAAGACTGTACGGTAGACATAGGGAGTATAGCTCTTGACCAAAACAGTAAAGGATTGTTCATCTCCAGTTCTTATTCTTTCTATAAGTTTTAAGTCAAACTCGGTCACAGCATTTTTCCATCCCCTCGCCCCATATACTTCGGGAGAGTTTAAAACAATAAGTAAACAGTCTATTCATAATGTACTTAAAATGGAGGAAAAATTATATGAATTTATTTGACCTTTCCAGCTACCACCTCATCAATCAATGGGCTGGACATCATCCGGTTGTAGACAAAATTATGGCTTTCTTTGCCCAATATGCTTTAGAACTATATGCGGTGTTGTTTTTATTAGCTTGGTTTACTTTACCCAAATCCGAGTCAGAGAAACGTCACGCTCTGGTTGTGGCGGGATTTTCGGGTGTGTTAGCACTGGGCTTTAATGCTTTAATCGGTCAGTTTTTCTTCCGGCCACGCCTTCCAAAAGGGACGTTTAATCAACTCATCCCGCATTCTTTTGATACCTCATTTCCCAGTGACCACACATCAGGAAGTTTTGGGTTTACTGCAGGGTCCTGGAGAAAAGCTTCATTTTGGGTAAGATGGAGTTTTACACTTTTGGCTATTCTCGTAGCAATTGCTCGTATTTATACAGGGGTGCATTGGCCAACCGATGTATTAGCCAGTATTATAATAGGTATTGTCAGTGCCAAAATTATTTGGCTTATTAACCCTGTATTTGAGCCTTTGACGAACCTGGGTCTACGGATATTCCATTATGGAAAATACGCCATAAGGAATTCAAACTGAGTCATTAAAATGTATAGATCTACTAAGGAAAAACACTCTCAAACCGGGAGGGATTTGTGTTTGCATAATGCTCTTCTCGTAACATCAATGCTTTCAGCCATTGTTGCTCAAATCTTGAAAATTCCTTTCACTTACCTAACTCAGCATTCTTGGAATTGGCGGGCCGCATTTAAGCCAGGAGGAATGCCCAGTTCACACACGGCACTCATGGTAGGACTAACGAGTTCGACCCTGTTTCAATACGGTTGGAATAATCCTTTTTTCGCCATCGCAGCAGCAGTTACTTTGATCGTAATTTATGACGCAACGGGTGTTCGTAGACAGGCTGGACATCAAGCGATGGTACTTAACGAATTAACGGCAACCATGGAGACGCTAAATCAAAAGTTGTGTACAAACGTTAGCATTAAGCAAAGTAGCTTGAAAGAAGTGCTTGGGCATAGTCCCCTTGAGGTTCTGGGTGGGATAGTAGTCGGGACTGTTGTGGCACTTGTTATTGTAAGATATTCCTAGTCATGAATTGGTTCGATTTTAAATTTATTAGTTCTTTGTTTAGTTTAGGTGTTCGAGTCTGGCAAGGCTAAGCTTCCACATATTTGTCTATACTCTAACTGGAATAAGTTTAAAAAGGTGAGCTGCATGCGAAAAAAAGGATTGGTTTTAATCTTACTTGTGATTGGATTACTGGTCACAAGCGGATTTATCTTACAAAGCTACAAAAATTTCAAAGTGCAAGAAGGCTTTGTGCCTTTGCCTTTATCTTTTGACCCCTATAATTCGAATTCTTCCTATAACTGGAACGGAAGTGTTGTCAGTATCCAGAGTGGGTTCATAAAGGGGAAAATAAAGGAAAATGGCAATGAGGAGAGCTTGCTGCTTCGGTCTCTTTCCCCAACACCGACAATAACCATTAAAAGTGGTAATGAGAAATCATATTGGCTAAGGTTAGAAAACATTAGCCCTTCCAAAATCGAAACCGGTGACGGGATAGGAAATCTTAAGGTTATTGACCCGCATACCATTTCATTTACTGTTGACTTAAAAGCTAACCAAGTAAAGACGATCAAATTCACGCTAAGACTTGGCGGGAATCCTGAAGTAGTGATTTTGGGAGACAATAGAAACGGCTATGGTACGTTTTCTCAAATCATCAACCAAGTAAATGGAATTAACCCTGCCTTTGTCATTGATAACGGTGATCTCGTCTACGGAGGAGAACCTAATCGGTATAGGCTTTTTTATGAAACTGTTTCCAAACTTCAAGTTCCGCTTTATACTACCTTGGGGAATCATGATATCCGTGAGAATGGCCGGGAGATCTACACCCAGCTTTTTGGGCCTCCTTACTATTCCTTTGATTATTTAAACAACCACTATGTTTTCTTGGATAGCTCAAGAGGGTGGACGGAAAAAAGAGCCATTCCAGACGAAGAGTATCAATGGCTTGAAACTGACTTGCAGAAATCTCAAGGGAAACGCATTTTCGTTATTTCCCATATTCCTCCGACCGACCCCAGAGCGAATATCGCACCAAATACATATCCTGGATTAGATCAACCACAAAAAACCAGCTTATTACAGAATGAAATGAATAAGCTAAGTGGTACCAGCAATATAGACCATGCCTTTAATGATAAAGCAGAAGCCCAAAGGTTTGAAGGTCTAATGACTAAATATAAGGTAGATACTGTATTCTTGTCTCACATCCACAGCTTTTTCAGTTTCGTTAAAGACAACGTAAGGTACATCATTACTGGAGGGTCTGGAGCCGAACTTCTGACCAAGGATAGCTATTACCATTACATTCGCGCTCATATAACTGATGGAGAAATTTACTTAGAAATCGTACAACTGCCCTCGCCACCCAATCAGATCGTCGATAGATATTTGGCAGCAGGACAGTTGTTCGCTAGCTCTATATATAAAGAATATACAACGCTAGTGTTAGCCATCGCTGTGTTCATAGCTTTGATTGTAGGCTGGATACTTTGGATATACCGCCAAAAATGGTGGTCATATCTTAAACGTCTGGGTCTTTGGTTTTATGAAGTAGCTAAATTTTCCATCCTTAAGTACAAAGAAATAGTTAGAAGAGGATAATATTCAAAAAAGTTCAAAGTGAGTCAAGTCATCTGAAAGCGTGGCTATTATTTCGAACTACAAAAACGGATTAAAGTTCTCTATATTTAATGAACTTTAATCCTTTTCCTGTAAAATCCGAACATTAATATTGTAGCAGTTAACGCCATTGCCGAACCGAAGTAAAAAGGAGCTCTATTGTCAACTTTGTCGTATAGTACACCAGCTATAACACTTGCCGGAAGCAACGTGATACCAATGATTGAATTGTATATTCCAAGTCCTGTGCCTTTCTTGTTCTTGTCAATAAGATCCGAAACCAACGCTTTCTGCACACCATCCGTTGCTGCACTGTAAAGTCCATATAATGCAAAAAGCAAAATCACTACCGCTTTATCGTTAGTTCTTCCAAAACCGAAGTATATAATGGAATAAAGTAAATACCCGAAGATAATGAGTCTTTCTCGACCAAATATATCGGAAAGTATACCGGCAGGAACAGCAAAAATGACGGATACTGAGTTGAAAATCAGGTATACAAGAGGTATGAACAAGGCTTTTATACCGATGTCACTAGCTTTTACCAACAGTAGAGCATCGGTTGAGTTACCCAGGGTAAATATGAAAACAATAATCAAGAACATATAATATCTGATTGGAAAGTCCTTAAATGCAATTTTCCCAAGAAGTTCAGCTTTAATCTTCTTAGCCTCCCTGATAAAGAAAACTATTGCAAGAACCCCTAGTAAACCGGGTACTGCTGAAAGCTGGAATACCTTACGATAATCACCCGGGAAAACTGCCAAAACAGCAAAGGCCAATAGCGGTCCCACTATGGCTCCACTGTTATCCATTGCTTTATGAAAGCCAAAACATTTCCCTTTTTCGCACTCGCTTGATGATCCGGCTATAAGGCTGTCTCTTGGTCCAGTTCTTATTCCCTTTCCAACCCTTTCGGTAAATCGGATTATTAGAACCTGCAAAGGCGAAGTTACTATTGAAAACAACGGAGACAAAATTGCTGTAATAGCATAGCCTACGACCATGAGAGGTTTGTTTCTTCCAATCTTATCACTCCACCAGCCTGATAAAGCCTTGAGAACCGAAGCTGTACTCTCTGCTATTCCTTCGATAAGAGAAACCTCTGTCTTTGATGCCCCTATAGACATTAAAAATAACGGCATAATGGCATATATCATTTTTGTTGTTGTATCGGTTAGAAAGCTGGTTATCCCTGCAAAAAAAATGTTCCATTCAAGCCCTAAAACCTTTTTCTGCTTCTCGTTCTCAACACTCACCACCTATTCCCCCCTCAGAATTGATATATTGATAAACCATATCACTATAGTTTTCAAAAGCTTTTTTAACCTGTACCAGTTTTTCCTTTGCACAATCTCCTTGCAAAGAATGAAATATATCCCTTACCTCAATCTTGCCATACCACGATAAAAGCTTATCAAGTTCTTCCTCTTCTTCTTCAACTTCTGCAAAAGTAAACTTTTCTATTGCAATTTCCTTTTCAATTTCCTTGAAATAATCCTCACACTTATCTATAAATTCTTTGTACTCCTCATCTCTTGCTTTATTAAAATAGGCAATAACTTTATCTTCATGCTCAAGATTTAAAAATTTACATTGCATCAATAATACTTCACCATTTTTAGCCTCAATATCCTAAGAAATTGTCTGTAATGCAGAGTAATTATCATCATTATGGGGTAAGACCCACATTGATTGTTGTATGTTAACTGCACCGAGTTTTTTAAGACTTCTCCATGTTGCCACTCTTAATCTTGATGGTTCTGTAGGCAGGTTATAGTTTATTACCAGCCATTTTTCTTTTTCCATTCTTCTCACTCCCTTTTGTAACGTTCGTTACAATCATATCATTATGTAACACCCGTTACAAGTTAAACCAGAAAGTCAGTCAAGAATACAGTACCTTCGTATTCCCACTACGCTATTGAATAAAAAAATTCCAAGATACATCAGAGGGACTTAGTTATCAGTCCGTGACACTCAATATAGGGTACTTCACCTAACTAATTATCTCTCTCACCTCAACCCCAGTTTTAAATACAACTAGGGATACCGCAGGGCCGACGGCCGAGGATATGCTCGCTGGCATCCCATGGACAACTGGCGCATGTAACAAGTTAAGGACCGAAGGGACATTTTCCTCCGCAGAGGACAAATGTTCCTTCGGGCTAGCGCCGAGCGCCGTGACGATCCCGTACTTTATTAATACGATGTTGAAATAGAATATTGGCTCAATTAATCACTTCGAGTTTTTTTATATTTCCAATGTCTACTTGATAGGGGGCAGTTCACAGTATCTACATAGTATTGAAGAGGTAACCCTTTAAGAATCTCTTTGTGGATGGGACAAAAATTGAAGCTAATGCAAACCGTTATACCTTTGTC
>DAIEHY010000209.1 GCA_027353165.1 Desulfosporosinus sp. | reverse complement strand
ATTCTCGGGCTGAACTCCATACTTCTTCCGCTCGCTCGGTGGGCTTTCTTCCGCTACTACTATGGTAAAGAGCATCAATGTAATCCCCTTTTGAAACCAGAACCATTCCGCGCGTTGCGCTCACACCTTTTTGCAATTTATTGTGATACCGCCAGTAGTTAAGCCATCCCCACTTATTTTTCATTTCAGAGTCGGATAACCAAGCCTGAGTAAGAACTGTGGTATCAACGTCATATTTAACATCGGTTGATTTGCTTTGGCTTAACTTTTTGGCAGCATAGGTCCGGGCCGCAATAGCTTGCGCTTTTAGTGCTTCAATCTCAAATTCAGCAGGCATTTCCGCCGCGACTACTCCTACCAGATACTCCTCAAGAGAAAGTGTAACGACCTCTCCATTAGCCATTAAAACACGTATTTGCACATCATTTGTTATTTCATCTTTTTGCCATCGTATAACGCTCCAAGGTATTACAAAAATAATACACAGTGATAATCCAATTAGCCACGCCCATTCTTTTTTCATAATTATCCTCCTGCTGTACAAGCGTTTACTTGAATCTATGCAGAAGGTATTTAGAATATGGCAGACATAAAATACTAAAAGGGCAGTCTCAAACAGAAATTTTCTTTCTATTTGAGACTTGCCCTTAACTTCTTGAAAACTGTGTTTTGTTAAGACACTTCCGTCTCTTCCTCGCGAATAATATTAGCTCCCAAGCGCGAAAGTTTTTCTTCTACTTTCTCGTAGCCCCGATCAATGTGATGAATCCCTCGAATACTTGTTGACCCTTCAGCCGTCAAGGATGCTAGGATTAAGGCCGCTCCGGCCCGTAAATCAGTTGCTGTTACCGGTGCCGCATTGATGCGCTGAATTCCTTGAACTATTGCACTCCTACCCTCAATCTTAATATCTGCTCCCATCCGTTTTAACTCATCAACATGCATAAATCGGTTTTCAAAAACAGTTTCTGTAATTAATCCTGTACCCCTTGCTCGAGTCAAGAACGCCATAAACGGAGCCTGCAGATCTGTGGGAAAACCGGGGTGAACCTGCGTTTTAATGTCCACAGAATTATAGACTCCATCTCCACATATGCGTATACCGTCTCCTTCTTCCACCATATGGATTCCCGCTTCCTCCATTTTGGCAATCAAGGGCTTAAGATGATCTGAAATCACATTTTGGACTAGAACGTCACCCCCAGTGGCCGCCGCTATAAGTAGATAACTTCCTGCCTCAATGCGATCCGGTATCACGGTATGAGTTGTACCATGAAACTCACGAACCCCCTCAATATGGATAATACTAGTACCTGCACCACGGACTTTTCCACCCATCTCATTTAAAAAAGTTGCTAAATCAACAATCTCCGGTTCTTGTGCTGAATTCTCAATCAACGTTGTGCCTTGAGCCATAGAAGCTGCCATCATAATGTTTTGAGTAGCTCCAACGCTTGGGTAGTCCAAATAGATACGAGTGCCTTTTAAACCCTTAGTAGAAACATCTAAGAACCCGTGATCCATTTTGACCTCTGCTCCTAAAGCCTCTAAACCCTTGAGATGCCAATTGATGGGACGTGACCCAATGGCGCAACCACCGGGGTGCGAAATACGGACATGGCCTTTACGGGCAAGTAGCGGTCCCATCGTGACAATAGATGCCCTCATTTGAGATACAAGGTCGTAAGGTGCCTCAATACAATCTATCTCACGGGCTTGGATGTTAAGAGTTGAGCCTTTTCGCTCTACTTTTGCACCCAACGCCGAAATAACTCGATTCATGATATTAACATCTAACAAATCCGGAGCGTCATCTAGTTGAATAGGTTCCGCACAGAGTAAACTGGCCGCTATAATGGGAAGTACGGCATTCTTGGCCCCACTTACTGTGATCGTTCCTTCAAGCGGTTTGCCGCCTGTAATTGTGAGCTTACTCAAATTCTGTAGACACCCCCTGTTCTAGTACTGATTACTTTTCGACTTGTTTATATTCTCCCTGGAAGGGTATTATTCCTGCTTAAATTCGACTTTTTTCTCCAGATGGCTCTAGAATTCTTTCAGCAGAGCCGGAATTGCTAAAACAGTATTTCCTTCAGTCATTTGTCCACGACTAAGAAGTTGAATATTTATCCTGTCTTTTCCAGCAAAGACGTTCGTGTCTATGTTTTTCTTGTACCCAGCAATCGAAACTAGGTTATCTAAGAGAAACCATTGTAATGGAAGAGTATTCGTGTGACTTAAGTAAGCCGAAATATCAATTGCCTCAGGAACCCGTTCATCTAAATAGATTTGTATACCATTTTTTTTAAGAACAGGAGCCATGACCGTATACCAAGTATAGATCATGCTTTCCTCAGTTTGATTAATTACCCGATTGCCAGTAAGAGTCGTAGCAATATTACCACGATTTGTCTGCTGCTCTTTTTGTGTCCATATCCAATCAGACATCGGAAATTGTGTCATTAGATCAATTGGTATTGTCCCATCCTCACTCCAAAGTAAAACGCTAACCTCAGCCCCTCTAGCCTGTACCATTCCTGAATTTAATAACAAAGGCACCTCCGAATTAAATGTAGGACCTGGTTGAATGCTTTGCCGGATGCACTCAACAACAAAGGGATTAATTCCAATTAGCAAAAGGCAACTTATTATCACAATAAATAGATGCCTTTTTAATATATAAGATTTTGTAATTATTAAACCCATAAACATTATACCTCTTTCTCAACTATATGCACTCCTTTAGTTTTACCAAATAGTGAGAAAGCTAACATGTCTGTGATGATTTTTATTCTACTTGCCCCTTGTTAAGAAAAATGGCGGGTACAAACTAAAGTTTAAGTATAGACATTATTTTCCATATTATATTAAAAAGAAAAGGGTCCAAATCGGAACCCTTTTCTCGTTTAAACATTCACGTATAACGAAGCATATCATAACTTTACTTTCAACGTACAATGTTTATTTGTTATCACTAGCTGCACTAATTCGAGCAGCTGCTCGCCGCAATGCATACTCCGCACGTCGTAGGTCGATTTCGTTGGTCCGTGGGGATGACAGGCGTTTCAGAGCACGTTCTTTCGCTTCTACTGCTCGAGCGAGATCAATCGCTTCACCTAGTTCGACAGTGTCCGCAAGAACCGTCGCAGCATTATCAATGACTTCAACGAATCCGCCCGCAATAGCCGCACGCTTGACGTCGCCATTGAGTGTGTAGCGTATGACTCCGATATCCAAGCCTGCAATTAAAGCTGAGTGATTCGGCAAAATCCCTAATTCACCTGCTCCGCCAGGAAGAACAACAAACTCAACA
>DAIEHY010000208.1 GCA_027353165.1 Desulfosporosinus sp. | reverse complement strand
AGGTAAAATAGAAGCTGTCTTATCTAAAATGACAGGAGAAGATATTCAGCTCGTAGGGTGTGGAAGAACGGATTCTGGGGTACATGCTGAAAACTATATCGCCAATTTCCATACTAAGTGTGCTTTTAGTATCAATACGATGTTAGATTATTTCTATGAGTTTTTACCAGAAGATATCGTCGTGAAATCCATGGAAAATGTAGCGGAGAGATTTCATGCCCGATATAATGTAAAATCAAAGACTTATGTCTATAGAATTAATAATAACAAATTCAGAGATGTATTTAACAGAAAGTATTCATATCACCTTGCGGAAAAACTCAATTTAACGGAAATGAGAAATGCTTCAGAGGTCCTTATTGGCAGTCATGATTTTCAGAGTTTTACTAACTCCAGAAATAGTGATAAATCGACGAGTAGAACGATCAATTATATTAATATAATTGAAAAGGATGGCCTTGTGGAAATAGAAGTAAACGGAAATGGATTCTTGCTAAATATGGTAAGAATCATTGTTGGTACGCTTATCGAAGTAGGAAAAGGGAAGCTCAAACCAATAGATGTTGAAAAAATATTAATAGAGAAGAAGCGATGGGAAGCTGGACCCTTAGCTCAAGCTAAAGGCCTATACTTAAAGGACGTTCAATACTAGTCACTGGGTCACTTTTTGATCGTTTACAAAATGCTCCTAAGAGAAGGAATTCTCTTGGGAGCATTTTGTGCGTTAAACATGTCAACGTAAGTGTCTTGACAAATGTATTGTCACAATGGTAAAACTGACTTATATAAAAATGAGAGCTGGATGAGAAAATGCAAACTATAAAGACAGACTTTTTAATTATTGGCAGTGGGATTGCGGGCCTGGCGACAGCTTTGGGGGCATCCCCTTACGGAGAAGTTATTGTCATATCGAAAGATAGGCCAGATCTTTGTAATTCAACCTTAGCTCAAGGGGGGATTGCTGCAGCGGTAGGGAAAAATGATTCTCCTGAAGAGCACACCCGAGATACTTTAATAGCAGGGGTTGGGATTTGCGAGGAAAAGACGGTCGAAATCTTAACTGAGGAGGCACCCAAGGTTATTGGCCGTTTAATTGATCTCGGAACAAGTTTTGACCGTACGAGTTCGGGAGACCTTGCTTTAGGGAGAGAAGGTGCCCATAGCCTTGCCCGTGTAATTCACCGGGGGGATGATACTGGAGCAGCGATCTGGGAAACTCTTTTTCGAAAGGTTCAGGAACAAAAGGTGCATTTTCAGACAGAAACCCGAGCTGAAGTGCTTCTGGTTGAGGAAGGTCACTGTTACGGAGCGCTTGTAAGAAACTTCGAGGGAGTTCAACGGATTCTTGCCCGAAGTGTTGTCCTCGCCACTGGAGGAATAGGTGAGATCTATGGGAGAACGACAAATTCCCTGCTCAGTACAGGAGAAGGCTTAGCTCTAGCCTGGAAGGCTGGGGCAGTCTTAAGCGATCTTGAATTCGTTCAATTTCATCCTACAGCTTTGGCTACAGAGGAAAATCCTCTTTTTCTTATTTCCGAAGCGGTTCGGGGTGAGGGCGCAGTACTCGTTACCGAAGAACGAGAGCGCTTTATGCCAAGCTATCATCCACGGGCTGATTTAGCTCCCCGGGATGTTGTAACACGAGCTATAGTCTCAGAGCAGAAAAAAGGGCATCAGATCTATCTTGATGCTTCATCACTGGGCCGTCATTTTGAACTACGTTTTCCAAATATTTATGCAAGAATCCAATCTCTAGGTATTGACCCGAGGAAGGATTTGCTTCCGATCACTCCAGCCGCCCATTTCTCAATGGGGGGGATTCGGACAGACAGCTTTGGACGGACGAATATTCAGGATTTGTATGCTTGTGGTGAGTGTGCCAACACAGGTGTGCATGGTGCGAATCGGTTAGCGAGTAATTCTCTATTAGAAGGGTTAGTTTTTGGCAAGCGAGTGGCTCAGACGCTAGTGGAATCCTTAAAAGAAAAGTCCTTGAGAATCCTTGATTTTCCTGATCAAGGCACAGCTCAAGACGCAATGACGCTTGATATTCCTGAGGTGACAAAGCCTTTGGACATAAATGATCCACGAGTTGACACGCTACAAAAGCTGATGTGGTCTTCTGTTGGGATTATCCGAGATGAACCTAGGCTGGAAAAGGCTTATCGAGAACTCTGTCAACTCGAAAATGAAGTTAGCCCGAGTGAAGGCGAACTTCAGAATATGATCTTAGTCGCTAAATTGATTACATCTTCTGCACTTAACCGTATGGAGAGTAGGGGTAGTCATTATCGCCTAGATTACCCGGAGGTAGATCCAGCCTGGCAACTAAAACATTTGAGCTTAAGGAGGCATTCCGCATGAATCCCATATATTATGAGAGTCTCGTTAGAGAAGCTCTCAATGAGGATCTAGGGTTTCAGGACCTGACAACAGAGGCAATTATTTCAGAAACGCATTGTTCGGTGGCAGAGATTACAGCGAAAGCGACAGGAATTATAGCGGGAATGGATATCGCAAAATGTGCGTTCAAGTTGCTTGATGAGGAGGTGAGCTTCCAAACGAAAATTGCAGACGGAGCGAAGGTTTCTCCCGGGCAAGTGGTGGCGGTGATTGAGGGGAGAACCCGTACGTTGTTGGGGGGAGAAAGAGTTGCACTCAATTTCATGCAACACCTTTCGGGTATCGCGACAGGGACAAATAAGGCCGTGGAGAGCGTTAAAGATTTTCCGTGTCACCTAGTTGATACGCGTAAAACGACCCCGGGATTAAGAGGGATGGAAAAATATGCTGTGCGCACGGGAGGCGGGTATAATCATCGCTTTGGACTTTTTGATGCGATCCTGATTAAAGATAATCATATTACAGCGGCTGGAGGGATCACTGAGGCAGTGAGTTTAGTTCGAGCAAAGGTCGGTCACATGGTTAAGGTTGAAGTGGAAACGGAAACCTTAGCTCAAGTCGAGGAGGCGCTTCGCACTTCAGTGGATATTATTATGTTAGATAACATGTCAGCGGATCAAATGAAAGAAGCGGTTCAACTCATCAATAAAGAAGTTCTTACTGAAGCTTCGGGTGGGATCAACTTAGATAACTTGGTTCGGGTAGCGGAGACAGGAGTGGATCTGATTTCACTGGGTTGGTTGACTCATTCGGCGCAAGCTTTGGACTTGAGTTTGAATATTATTGAGTAATTGAGTAGGCATAAACATTAAATTGAACGTTCTAGTCAATTGGTCAAAGGATAGTGAGGAGAGAAAATGTTTAATAGTCAACAACCCATACCGGATGAATATAGTTTAATGAGTGAAAAGGATAGAGATGAACGGATCC
>DAIEHY010000207.1 GCA_027353165.1 Desulfosporosinus sp. | reverse complement strand
GTCCATCTTGTGGAGATTTTGGTCGACGCTTAGAAAGGAAGCTCGAACTAAAGACCTGCGGGGACCGAACCGCGCCCTATTGCACTTGCACTCATGAAGCAAGTAATTCCGAGAGTGAGAGTGAGAGTGAGGAGTGATAATTTCATAGCCAGCCCTAAGGCTGGCTATGACTTAAGTATTAACTCAGAGATGAATTGTCTCAAGACTTAAACTGAATCCTTAATTATAATATTTTCCCCGGCGTAAAATGCCTAGAATTAAGATCATCTCCTGGAATATAAATGGGCTTGGCTGTATGCTCAAGAAAAATATTCAGGGTGTCTCTATGAAGGCAGCTGAGGCTCGAATTCAACCTAATGTCCTTGAGGCGCTCGTCCATCATGAGCAACCCGATATTTTGTGTCTCCAAGAAATTCGCTGTAAAGAGAATACGCAGTGGACACCCTGGAAATATACGTATGTCAATTATAACCAGACGGAGCGGAAAGGTTACTCCGGTGTGCTGATTTCAACTAATTTGGAGCCATTAAGCGTGACCTATGGCTTAGAGGGTATTGAGGAGAAAGAGGGACGCATCATTACAGTCGAGTTTACAGATTTCTTTGTGGTGAATTGTTATTCACCCAACACAGGGTCTGGGCGGATGCTCTATCGAGTTAATACTTGGGAACACGCCCTTCGACGCCATATTCAGTTGTTGCAGCAACATCAGAAGGGCGTTATACTCTGTGGTGACCTCAATGTTGTTCCCACAACCATGGATATGAGTCTCACGAAAGAGATTCCTGGGTCCTCCGAAGGTGAAAGAAAGGCCTTTCATCAACTCCTCACCGACACCCATTTGACAGATACGTTTCGTTATTTTCACCCGAAGGCAAGGCAATATACCTGGGGTCCATTATGGATGCGACTTAAGGGACGTGGAGCACGTCTTGATTTCTTCCTCGTCACAACTGCCTGGGTGACAGCGGGAGTGGTGAATCGGTCGGAGATGTTGGACTATCGAGGGAGTGACCATATTCCCATTGTCTTAGAGCTCGCGTATATGAAATGAAACCTTTTTATGAGTCCTAATCCATGAAAGCAGTTTTCTGCAAATTAGTCTTATGTTTCTAAGACTAATTTATACTAAAGCTAAATCGCTAATTTAAAGATTTTGGCGATTTTAACATTGCTATGGGGCCACAAATTTAGTCTCGGATGATCGTTTGACCCAAGATTTTGAGAGTATCGGCCCGCACTTGAGGTGCCGATAAAATGTCTGGTGTTGAATCCGGTTCCAGGGCCCAAATGAAGACGCCATTCTCTTCCAAACTGGCAAACTCAAAGTCGATATATTTAATGTCTTTCGTCTGTGGATTAATCATAACATTCGTATTCTTGATATCGCCATGATAAACCCCAACATCGAAGAGTAAATTCATCTCCTGAATTAGATTCCTTTGAACTTGAGCCACTTCGTTCAAAGTATGTTGACCCACCGTTTGTTGCATATATATTCCTTCAGTGTCACATATCCAGTCAAAAGTTCCGTCACCAAATAGTAGCTATTAGCATCCTCAAAGGCACCAACGAAACACAAGATATGCTTTCTGCAAAATGGTTGCAAATGTTGCACCACTTTGATCTCATTCTGGATGACATATGGATGGACCCAGGTCCCTTTGGGTTTAACTTTAATCGCAACTGCTTGACCTGTTGACTTATCGATTCCCGAGTAGACTTGACCTCTGGTGCCCTGCATACCCCCTCGACCAATTAGAGGCCCAAAAATAAAATCATCTTTGGACACATGGCGAGCACTCACCAGATTTGGTTGCGGTTGAATTGGAGCTGTTGGTCCAAGGATAACATCAACAACTTCTGGGTCGATGAAGTGAAAAGAATCGGGTTTAAACTGAGCTGCTTCCTGGAGATATTTCAACAGGCCGGGTTTTATAGCCGAAAGGTCAACCCCATTTAACCATCGAGCATAATCCTTCGCCCCAGTCGTCTCAGGATGAAATTGGAGTGACTCCGTGAACCAGAATAATTTGGCTAGAGTTTCAACATAACGAAATTATCCTTAATGACGCGCTCTAGAATTCTCAGTGTCAGAAGGGTTCGTTCCTACAGGCGCAGTTTGAAGAACTCGCCTATTCTGAATGTATCCTGAATCCGCCTAGATACGTTAAAATCTTTTGTGGACTAGGGTCCACAAAAGCAGTTTTCTACAAATTAGTCTTGTGTTTCTAAGACTAATTTGTGGTGAAGTTAAATCACAGATTTAGATATTTTGGCGATTTAAACCAGGTGATAATTCCCGAATCGATGGAATTATGAGAGGCGAAAGAAGTATTGATACATATCTGTCGTGACGACATATATGTAGTTCATCTAGAAACGAAGGGCTTGGCCTTCCCTTGGTTCTAGGAACTTACTTTCAAAAAAAAGTGTCATCGAGACACAACTTCCACTAATAACATCAACTCTCACACGGATATATACAGCAGTTGTCCGATATTGTGTGACTTCGCCCCCGCTCGCGTAAGTTTTCACGTTGATGGGTGTTTTTGAGGTTTTACTCACATAACGTTCAACTAAATTCATGTCTGCTTTTTCAACATTCTCCACCTCAGGAATATATAATTCGACGATACTAGATACCATGCCTACCATAGATTTAAAGGCGTTATCCTCAAATCTAGCGTAAAATTCTCTGTTCATTGTGAGAAAGGCCTTAATTTTGTGTGCGATAAACTGCTCTTGCCAGTTGATTAGGGAAAATTTCTTAGCTAGCGGATACAACCGCTCGCTCATAAGCGCGTCAGTATCCTCAACAGCAAGAGAATCAACAAAATCACATGCCAATTTAGATGTGAATTGGACTGGCAAAGCAGATCCATCATGTTTGTCCCAAACATGACATTTCGACGCTAGTTCTGGATCAACGCGTACTAGAACTCCATCTGCACAAAAAAGGAATACTGGGCTTTTTGACTCTGCCATAGGCGTTTTAGATTCAGTCGCCATGTTGTTTCCCTTCCGGGAATGGTCTTTAAGTGATATATCTGTTGATTAAACAGACAACTCAAGGCGATTTGACTGATTGCGGGTAAGTAAAAACATCCTTAGGGTCATACTTCGCTTTGACTTGTTGTAGGCGTGGATAATGTTCTGCCCAATACGCTTGAGGATAAGAATCACCAAGGTTCAGTTGTTTAAAGCCGACATACGCTCGAGGTGTTTGGGTCACTGGATTTAGAATGTCGGGTTTTAATTGACTATACGTGAGTTCAGCCCAATCTACAGCTGCCTTCTTCTCCGGAAAGTTATTCCAATTGCCCTGCACTTGAATCCAATAGATGGCATCTCTATAGGCAAAGGCTGTCGTATCTTTGG
>DAIEHY010000206.1 GCA_027353165.1 Desulfosporosinus sp. | reverse complement strand
CGCCGTGTCTAACATTATGTTATAATAATTAGGTATCGCTACAAAAATCACAGGGAGATAAAATCGTGGATAGACGAGCCTTAAGGAACTTAGACTTTTTATTTATCTTGTTCACCTTGTTATTACTAGCAGCCAGTTTGATAATTTTAAGCACTGCTTCGATCAGTGTCATTAAATCAAGCCCCCTACACTATGTTGAAACCCAAACTATTTGGATTTTAAGTGGAATCGTCATCGCTGTGGTTGTGGGCGCCATTGATTATCAAAAATGGCAACATTTCCGCTGGTGGATTTATGGATTTAACCTGGTATTGCTCTTAGCCGTTATCCTATTCGGTGACACGGCCAAAGGGGCGACTCGCTGGATTTATTTTACATCTACGATGGGAATCCAACCCTCGGAGTTCGCTAAGATTTTCATTATTTTAACCTTTGGCGATTTTTTGGCCAAGCGAGAAGGTAGACTAAATAATGTTACAGATTTCATACCACCGTTTTTGTTTATTCTAATCCCTATGCTTCTTATTTTTAAGCAGCCTGACCTAGGAACGACCTTAGTTTTCGTGGCAATTTTCATCGGAATGATGTTTGTAGCAGGGGCTAATCCTTGGAAATTCGGGGGTCTTATCTTAGGGGGGGTAGTCGTCATGGGAGGTGCGCTTTGGCTTCACTTCTCAACGAATTTACCAAAGTGGTTACAATGGGCTCAAGGACTTCCCCTTCCACTGCAAGAATATCAATTAAAGCGTTTAACGATTTTCATGAATCCTGCGGCAGATAAGTCCGGAGACGGTTTTCATATTCTTCAATCCCTATGGGCGATCGGATCAGGAGGGTTATGGGGTAAAGGGTATCGCATGGGAACCCAAGGTCAGTTAAATTTTTTACCTGAGCACCATACCGACTTTATTTTCTCAGTGGTTGGAGAAGAGTTTGGCTTTATCGGAACGATTACGCTACTTTTCTTGTTTTTAATCTTTTTACTGCGCGCCATCAGTATTGCCATGAAAGCTCGAGATATGTATGGGATGTTAATTGTCTCGGGCGTAGTGTCAATGTTCACCTTCCATATTCTAATTAATGTTGGAATGACCTCGGGGATTATGCCAGTCACTGGAATTCCACTTCCGCTGATTAGCGCTGGGGGCAGTGCCATGTGGTCCAACATGGCGTCAATCGGTCTGTTGTTAAGTGTCAATTTAAGGCATCAAACGCGAATGTTTTAAACATATTGAACCTTGCAAAAGAAATAGAACTGCAACCGCAGTTCTATTTCTTTTGCTTTCGCGTAGACTATAAAGGAATGTACGAGCCTAAATCAAACCTCAAACCTAGAGAAAGGGGCAAAGTGGGATGGATCCTTTTGAACGTTGGGATGACTGGGAGTGGGAACGGGCAATTCAAGAAGTAGGAAAAGAACAAGGTCGGGGCCGATCTGTACCATCCAACCATACCCCTGGGAAATTTCGAAGACCTGTCAAGAGGGGCTGGGGAGATTTTCTGAACCATTGGAATGGAACCCAAAAGCGGACTCTCTTAACAGCGTTGCTTTTTTTATTAATTTTCTTCAGTGCTAATAGTGCAGACCCCTTTTCCCAAACGCTTCATTCCGTTTACCGAAGTGCCATGGAGTCGGGTAATTATTATCAGGTTATGAATGGCATGGCTAAAGAAGCTCTCTCCTTGGGAGGAGTCGCAAGCCCAAGTACAGCAGTTGATGTTAAGATGAAAGGGCAATTTTTACCCCCCATTTCCGGGCCAGTGATGGCTGCTTTTGGAGAAGTAGGAGAAGGGGGTAGCAACACCGCGGGATCGGTTCATAACGGAATTGATGTTGGGAGTGCTTTGGGAGTTTCCGTCGTAGCCCCCGCAGATGGAGTGGTTACGATTATAGGGGAAGACCCTCAATTAGGGAAG
Organism: Desulfosporosinus sp.; assembly: GCA_027353165.1. Classification (GTDB taxonomy): domain Bacteria; phylum Bacillota; class Desulfitobacteriia; order Desulfitobacteriales; family Desulfitobacteriaceae; genus Desulfosporosinus. The sequence goes on along the minus strand of DAIEHY010000206.1, from coordinate 1,467 downwards.
ATCGTGAAAGTAGATTTTGGAGATGGGTGGACCACGGTGTTAGGGAATCTCGGCGGAATTTCTGTCCAGAAGGGTCAGAAGGTTGTCAAAGGACATGTTATTGGAACGGTCGGTCTTTCCGCACCCCTGAAAAAGCCGTGGCTTCATTTTGAATTAAGAAAAAATAACAAGCCTGTCAATCCGATCCCTTACCTCATCCCCCCAGAATCCAAGAGTTAGCTGGGGTATACTAAAAACTCAAGTGTGGAGGGCAAGAAATGGAGCTTGTGAAATTATACGGGGTGAGTATTCGAATCCATCCCACCTTTCTGTTAGTTTTAGTACTTTACGGAGTCCTGGGTTTGGCAGCCCAGGCTCTTCTAGTCTTTACCCTTGTTTTAGGACATGAATTAGCGCATCTCTTAACGGCAAAAGCCTACGGATTTAAAATTATGGGGCTCGAGTTATTTCCTTTCGGCGGAGCCGCCTACTGTGATGATCTCTTTGAGGGGAGGAAACTAGAGGAGAGCATCATGGCACTGGCAGGTCCTGCTTTTAACGTTATCCTTCTATTTATTGCCCAAGCTTTGCGCTGGAATGGGTTATGGATGGGGGAATTCTCCGATGATTTTGTGCGATATAATTTTTGGCTTGCCGCCTTTAATCTGATTCCTGTTTTGCCCTTAGATGGCGGACGGGTGGTACGAGCCCTTTTTTCAGGGGGATTTGGATTCGTCCGTACGACAAAGTTTCTAGCTTGGGCAGGAAAATGGCTAGGGGTTGTCTTAATCCTTTACGGCATAATTTTAGGGGTACGAGGAAAGTTTACAGAAGGACCGCTTTTCTTTCTTATATTAGGGGGGTTCTTTTGGTTGGCTGGGAGTAAGGAAATCTCTTCAGCTCATATTACCTTTCTCAGGCAATTAACCCGTAAGAAAGAAGAACTGATGAAAAAAGGATTGATGCGAAGTTTTACGCTCACGGTACAGAGCAACACTCCCCTGGTGCGAATCATAGAGGAGTTTACTCCGGATCGCTACGCTTTGGTTACCCTAACCAATCAAGCAATGGGGCTGGATAAAGTTCTGACCGAGACGGATATTGTGGAAGGGATGTTGCGGGAGGGAATTCACGTTCCCGTGGGTAAACTATAGGTAAATTGATATTGGGTATTTTTGTTATATATGATATAATGTAAGTTCACAATATAGTTACAAGGAGGCCTCGTTGACAGCATGAGTAAAATTACTGCGGCGGAGATACGCCGGCAGGTTGAACGCTTTTTACCGAAAGTCTTAAAACCAAGCCGTTATATCGGATCTGAATGGAATGCAATCAAGAAAGACTGGGATAAAACCGAGGTGCAGATGGTCTTTGCTTTTCCGGATGTGTATGAAGTCGGAATGTCCCATTTGGGAACCCGAATCCTCTACCACTTAGTCAACTCGTTTCCGGAATTTCTCTGTGAAAGAGTTTTTGCACCTTGGA
>DAIEHY010000205.1 GCA_027353165.1 Desulfosporosinus sp. | reverse complement strand
AAAGTCGATGTTCCTAAGTTTGGATATAAAGATCCAAAGACAGGAAAAGTTGAGGGATTTGAAATTGATTTAGCGAATGTAATTGCTAAGAAAATTGGAGTTGAGAAAGTCGAGCCCGCAGCCGTTACGGCAAAAACTCGGGGACCTTTGCTGGATAGTGGAGATGTGGACCTTGTTATTGCCACTTTCACCGTTACTGAGGAACGTAAAAAAAGTTACAATTTCTCGGATGCTTATTTTACGGATGGGGTAAGACTATTAGTTAAAAAGAGTGCTGGTTTTACAAGCTTAAAAGATTTGAACGGGAAAAAGATTGGGGTAGCACAAAGTGCAACCAGTAAGAAAGCCATTCAAGAACAAGCAGATAAGGTCGGAGCTAAGGTCACCTTCTTGGAGTTTGCAACCTATCCGGAAATTAAGGCGGCACTAGATTCTGGCCGCGTGGATTGCTTCTCAGTAGATGGCGCTATTCTTATGGGATATTTGGATGATTCAACGACGATCTTGGCAGACAGTTTTAGTCCTCAGGACTATGGAGTTGCTTCTAAACTAGGAAATACGGGATTAGCCAAATTGGTTAATGATACGATTGCTGAGTTGAAAAAATCCGGGGAACTCACTAAAATGATCCAAAAATGGGGTATTAAATAGTGGTCGGACCTTTTGCCTGGTTTAAATGGGAAGCGCTTTTCCGTGACTGGGCGGTATTTGCTGAGGGGTTTAGAACAACTATTTTAGTAACTTTTCTAGCCCTATCATTGGCTCTCATACTCGGGATTGTATTTGGAGTATTGGGGACTTCTCAGTGGACACTAGCCAAGGTCGTGAGTCGCATCTATGTCGAATTTATTCAAAACACGCCACTCGTCATCCAGGTCTTTTTCCTTTATCATGGACTACCACACATGGGCATTATGTTGCCAGTTTTTGTGGTGGGGGTCTTGGGTGTCGGAGTTTATCATGGTGCTTATATTGCTGAAGTGGTCAGGGCAGGAATTAACTCCATCCACAGGGGGCAAATGGAAGCAGCCTTATCTCAGGGATTTAGCTTTTGGGGGGCAATGCGGTATATCATCTTGCCGCAGGCATCTCGCATAGTTTTACCTCCACTCACGAATCAAGCGGTTAACTTGATTAAAAATACGTCGGTACTAGCCATGGTCGCTGGTGGGGACCTGATGTATCGTGCTGACTCTTGGTCAAGCGACAATATTTTTTATGGGCCTGCGTACGTAGTTGTTGGCCTGCTCTATCTGCTACTTTGTTTACCTTTAGCGACACTGACACGCCGCTTAGAACGTAAGGCGGGGGTGTCGACATGATTCAAGATCTCTTTAAACCAGAGATATTTAGGTTTCTGGGTCAAGGGCTTTTGACGACTCTCTACATTGCTGTCATGGCCGTTTTGATCAGTTTTATCTTTGGAACTATCCTTGGCATTGCTCGATACTCCAAACAACCTATTCTGGGGCGGATTGCGGCAGTGTACATTGAATGTGTTCGAAACATTCCGATGCTGCTTTTCATTTTGGTTTTTCGTTTTATGACAACCTTAAAACCAATCAATTCTGGGATCGTTGCAATTGCAGTCTTTACGTCGGCTATCATTGCCGAAATTGTTCGAGGTGGATTAAACTCCATCGATGATGGACAGTGGGAAGCAGCCAAGTCTCAGGGGTTTTCCTATCGTCAGACCTTGACCCATATTATTTTGCCGCAAGCTATGCACAAGATGATACCTCCTTTAGTCTCTCAGTTTATAACAGTCATTAAGGATACCTCGTTTGTCTGGGTTGTAGGCGTGGAAGATCTAACGGGTAAAGGTATGATTATTTTAGGGCAATATGGTATGCCTGGTCAGGTCTTTGCGGTTTTTGGAATGATGGCTTTAACTTACTTTGCACTCAATTATTCGCTTTCGGTTTTGGCCCGTCGGCAACAACTTAAAATGGTACATCAAAGTTATTAACCTGATCAAAATGGAATTTAGGGATCTATGTTTCAAGACTGAGGAATAAATTGTTTTCACGTGTTTAATGGCGACCCCGATTGGGGTCGTCATTTATAAGTTTGAACGGAGCATGGTTATTCCACATAACGAGGGCTATAATAGAAATAATATAGGCATCAATAAGGATGACCTGCTTAAAACGGGGAGTGTAGTAATAAATGGAGATTAAGTTGAAAAAGCATTTAGAAGAAAAAAGATCGGTTATTTTAGAAAAGTGGTTTGAAGCGATCATGGCCACCTATCCCACCGACAGCACAGGTTTTCTAAAGAAGCAAAAAGATAGGTTTCTCAATCCGGTGGGGCACACGTTCTCTGAGGGAATAGATGGTATTATCGAAGCGCTGATAGTTGGCGAAGGATTTGCTGAGAGTTTGCCGTTTATTGATGATATTATTAGAGTACGGGCAATTCAGGATTTTAGTCCAGCCCAAGCATTGAGCTTTGTTTTTTCCCTTAAAAGAGTAGTTCGTGAAGAACTGGAAACGGAAATTCGGCAAAATCAACTATACGATGAGTTGCTTAAGTTTGAATCTGAGATAGATGAGCTGGCACTTTATGCGTTTAATATCTATGTGAAATGTCGAGAACAGCTTTCTGATCTTAAGACGGATGAACTAAAAAGGATGACCTTCACGCTTTTACAAAAGGCAAATTTGATGTCCGAGATCCCTGTAGAGGAATTTGAGCATGAACATCGGGAGCGTGACTTAATAAAGATCGTAGAAAATGATCCCAATGAGATAAAATAAGTTGAAATAAATTAAAATAAGTTAAAAGCGAGAAGGGGCTAAGCTTAATCTTAGCTCCTCCTAAAGAAACCATGAAGAAGGGACTCTGAATAATCAGGGTCCCTTCTTCATGAGAAATTCACAACTTTTTCATGAGTTGATCGTATCCGAGAGTTACACTTAGGACATGGAAGATGGCAATCAAACGAAGTAACCTTAATAAGATGAATGGGGAGGAATATATAATGAAAAAATTCAGTACGAAAGTCACCGCGATTATCGGTGCCGCAACCTTAGCTGTTGGACTTATGGCTTTGCCAGTCTTAGCCGAAACATCTCAGCAACAGGGGAACGGATGGTTTGGACAAATGCAAGGATACATGCAAAGAAACTTTTCATCTGAGCAACATCAAGCGCTGATGAATTCGAGCGAAATGCAAAAACTTCATAATTCGCAGGGAATGCAGGAGGCAAGGCAAACAGGGGATGTTCAGAAAATGCAAGAACTCATGAATTCAAACGCAGCAGTAAAGGCTCAAATTGGGCAAGATAATCTTGATAAAATGAATCAATTTATGAGTCAATCCGGAGGGAACATGATAAAAAACGGTGGTGGCCTCACCGGTTCTCGAGGAACGATGATGAATGGGAATAAGACTTGGAGCGGAACTGGAATCGG
>DAIEHY010000204.1 GCA_027353165.1 Desulfosporosinus sp. | reverse complement strand
GCCATGGCCTATGGAGATATCATCTATCGCACTAAGCAGAAATGTGGAGTGCCTGTGGCAGCCTACAATGTCAGCGGTGAGTACGCGATGGTAAAAGCAGCTTCTGCCAACGGGTGGATTGACGAGAAACGTATTGTTATGGAAGCCTTGGTAAGCATGAAGCGTGCAGGAGCCGATTTATTAATCACGTATCATGCAGTAGATGTTGCAAATTGGCTCAAGGAGGAGGGGCACGTGTGAGATTACATGGCAGAGGAGCCTTGGTGCTTATACCATGAGAGAAAGGGGATTTAGTATGGATTCAAAGGATCGAGCCCTCCTGAATGCCATCCAGGACCGCTTCCCGATAGCTGTGAATCCCTACCAGATATTAGGAGAAGCCGTAGGGACGACAGAGGATGATGCCTTTAAACGAATTCAACGCCTTCGACAGGAAGGGATCATTCGTCGTTTAGGAGGCGTCTTTGATTCGCGAAGTTTAGGGTACTATAGTACCTTATGTACGGCGAAGGTTCCAGAAGAGAAGATTCCCATCTTAGCAAAACTTCTTGAGGGGCTTCCCGGAGTGACTCACAATTATCTTCGTAATCATGAGTACAACCTCTGGTTTACACTGATTGCCCGTTCGCAGGTTATCGCTGAAGGAATTCTGAAAACGATCCGCGAAGTCTCTGGAATACAGGATGTGTATAGTCTTCCAGCTACCCGATTGTTTAAAATCAATGTCAATTTTGATTTTGATTTATCGGGTGAGGAATTATCTCCTGAAGAGGAAGTAGACACTTTTGGGCCTGAGTTCCGCGGCGCACAAAAGGAAAGTGTCACTCCTTATGATCTAACGGATGAAGACATCACTCTAATTCGAGTGCTCCAAGGAAATCTGCCGGATTCACCGACTCCCTTTACCGTGCTTGCCGAAAACCTTCAGTGGCCAGTTGAAAAGGTCATTACTTGTGCAAATCGACTTTTAGATGCAGAAGTTACTCGCCGTTTTGGCGCAGTTTTGCGACATCAGAAAGCAGGTTTCGTGGCCAACGCTATGGGAGTTTGGCAGGTTAATCCTGAACAAGCGGCAGAGGTTGGGGAAATTATGGCACGCTTTAAAGAAGTTAGTCATTGTTACCAAAGACCAACCTTGCCTGATTGGCCTTACAACCTCTTTACGATGATCCATGGGAAAACTGCGGAGGATTGCGGGGAAGTTATGAAGAAAATTTCTGTGGCAACAGGGGTAAAGACGTATTCGATGCTATTTAGTACTGTGGAATTAAAGAAGAGCAGTATGCAATATTTTCTAGAAGAAGCTAACTAGAAAAGGGGTTTTCAAATGAATTTTGTCGATCAAAAAAGCCACCAAGCATTTCTTAGGGCCCAGAAGGTGATTCCGGGTGGTGTTAATTCACCCGTAAGAGCCTTTAAATCCGTAGGTCGAAACCCGGTATTTATCGACCGCGGTGAAGGAGCTTATATTTGGGATATCGATGGTAATCGTTATCTTGACTTTGTGGGTTCTTGGGGTCCGCTTATCGTAGGGCATGCCCACCCGAACGTGGTTGAGGAGATCAAACGGGTGGCGGAACGCGGAACAAGTTATGGGGCTCCGACCGAAGTTGAAAGCGAATTATCCGAAGAAGTACTCAGAGCGTTTCCATCCATGGAAATGGTACGCATGGTTAACTCTGGGACGGAAGCGACAATGAGTGCTCTACGTTTAGCTCGTGGGGTTACAGGCCGGACAAAAATCGTAAAATTTGAAGGATGTTATCATGGGCACTCAGACCAACTTTTGATTAAGGCAGGCAGTGGTGCTTTGACTTTAGGCGTTCCAACCTCTCCCGGAGTTCCGGCTCAAATTGCAGCTACCACTATTTCAGCCCGGTTTAATGATCTTGAAGGGTTAAAAGAGATCTTTCAGAGTGAAGGGGAAGAGATTGCCGCAGTGATTCTCGAACCGGTCACAGGAAATATGGGGGTAGTCTTACCTGAAGAAGGATTCTTACAGGGAGTTCGCCGGTTAACAAAAGAGTACGGGGCATTACTCATCTTTGACGAAGTGATGACCGGCTTTAGGGTTAGTTACGGTGGAGCCCAAGCCTATTTCGGAATTGATCCGGATTTAACTTGCTTAGGCAAGGTAATTGGCGGTGGACTTCCTGTTGGGGCTTACGGCGGAAAACGTCGTTATATGGAGCAAATTTCTCCTAGTGGGCCGATTTATCAAGCAGGAACCCTTTCAGGTAACCCTTTAGCCATGAATGCCGGGTTAGCGACGTTAAAATTGTTACAACAACCTGGTACATACGAGGCTTTAACCAGTAAAACGACCCGCTTGGCAGAAGGTTTGAAGCAACTCGCCCAAGAGGCTGGACTGCCAGTCTGGGTCAATTCCATTGGGGCCATGTTTTCTGCCTTTTTTACAGATGTTCCGGTTAAGGATTATGCCAGCGCTTGCACATCTGATGTGGAGCGATTTGCCAAGTACTTCCGCGGAATGTTAGAACATGGTATTTATTTAGCTCCCAGTCAATTTGAAGCAGTTTTTTTATCAACGGCTCATTCGGAAGCAGACATTGACCAAACCCTAGAACAGGCCCGAATAGTCCTTAAGACACTTTAAAACTCTTTATAACTCTTTAAAACCTAATTTGAAGGGGTGCTTTATCGGATGGATCGCAAACGCGTCTTAAGGGCCCTTATCACGTTTAGTCTATTAGCTGCCTTGGTAGCGGTACTGATTATTTCTCAAAATAGGGACCCCTCAAACCCTCATACATCGGTTTCGAAAGATACATGGATCCATGGACCACAAGGACATGGCTACGCTGTCAAAAACAATCAACAGCCTTGGAAACAATGTTATACCTGTCATGAAAAGAAAGGTCTTGGTGGCGAAGCGTATTGTCAGAGTTGTCATGATCAAGCGGGTTTGAAAATCGCTATACCCCAAAAACCATAATTGAACAAAGTTAGACTAGGGTACTAATATTTTCAGCCTTCCGTGAATAAATTCCAACTACTAATAAGAGATATCGAAATTAATTAATCGGCCTTTGAATGAAATTCGGAACTCTCAGCGTTCACCATGAATACCCATATGGAATAATATGGTATGTAAGGATGAGTCTGGGAGGGAACCGGTTTGGATGCTGAAGAACGGATTCGTTGTATTAAGCGTTTAGAACAATTACGAGATTCCAAAGTCATAGTCTATTTTTCTTATACACCTCTTGATGACACAATTTTACTCCCTCTCTATAAACAGCTGAAGGAAATCGGCCATACCCCTAGAATTGACTTAATTCTGCATAGCTATGGGGGGGCCGTGGATACTCCTTATAAAGTTGTGAAGTTAATCCGAGAGTTTTGCGATGAGTTCGCGGTAATTGTACCGTTGGTCGCGAAATCAGCTGCCTCTATGCTTATTCT
>DAIEHY010000203.1 GCA_027353165.1 Desulfosporosinus sp. | reverse complement strand
GGTCGTTTACCGATGACGATCGTCAAAGGAGCTGGTTCATGGGTATGGGATTCAGATGGAAAACAATATTTGGATTTTGTGACGGGACTGGCAGTTAACTCACTGGGACATAGCCATCCAGCCATTGTTCGAGCTGTGCAAGAACAGGCTAAAGATATTCTACACACCTCGAATATTTACTGGATTCCTAATCAAGTGGATTTGGCCGAACGTTTAGTACAGAACTCCTTTGCGGATAAAGTCTTCTTCTGTAACAGCGGAGCAGAGGCCAATGAAGCGGCTTTTAAGCTTGCTCGTAAATACGCTAAGCTACATTATGGAGCAAATAAACACGAGGTAGTTACCCTGGAAAATTCATTTCATGGACGAACTCTTGCCACTCTCACGCTTACAGGACAAACAAAATACCAGGCAGGGTACGATCCACTCCCAGTAGGTTTTTCGTATGCTGCTCTAAATGATATCGAGGACCTTCGTTCAAAGATCAATCAAAATACAGCGGCTGTGTTTATCGAACCAATTCAGGGAGAAGGCGGAGTAATTCCTGCTACGATTGAATTTCTTCAAGCAGCGCGAGCACTGTGTAACGAATTTGGGGCTTTGCTGATTTTTGATGAGGTTCAGTGCGGCATTGGACGGACTGGGAAACTCTTTGCCTATGAATGGAGCGGTGTAGCACCTGATATTATGACTTTAGCAAAAGCTTTAGGTGGAGGGGTTCCGATTGGGGCAATGTTGGCTATTGACAAAGTAGCTGCTGCATTTCAGCCGGGTGATCATGCTTCGACCTTTGGCGGTAACCCTTTAGCGACCGCAGTAGGGTGTGCAGTCTTAGATGTAATGCTCGAAGAGGGATTTATGGCAGGAGTGCAAGAGCGTGCAGAAGAGTTTCGAAAAGGGCTTGAACAATTAGCCCAGAAATATCAGACAGGGGGTCCTGTTAGGGGGAAAGGGTTTATGTTGGGCTGGCCGGTTTCCAAGTTGGGACCGGAAATTGTCGAGGCTTGTTTGCAAAAGGGTCTTTTGATTAACTGTGTTGGGGGTAAAATCTTACGTTTCCTTCCACCTCTGAATGTTAAAGCATCGGAAATGGATCAAGCCTTAGGGATTCTGGATGAAGTCTTTAAGACGATTTGGAACTAACGATAATGATCTTTCCTGAGGAGGGATGGAATGAAAGCAGCACTCGTACTTGAGACTGGAAGAATCTTTATGGGGGAGTCTTACGGAGCGACAGGAAACGCAGTGGGAGAAGTTGTCTTTAACACAGGGATGACGGGTTACCAAGAGGTGTTAACTGACCCATCCTATGCAGGACAAATGGTATGCATGACCTATCCGTTAATTGGAAACTATGGTATCAACAGTTTAGATGATCAATCAGAGAAGGCACAAGTTCAGGGGTTTATCGTCAAAGAGGCTGGTCGTCATCCTAGTCACTGGCAGATGGAGAAGAACCTTTCTAGGACTTTAGCTCAATTCGGGGTAGTGGGGATTAAAGGGATTGACACTCGTGCTTTAACACGGATTATTCGCGAATACGGAGTTTTGCGTGGGGTAATTACAACTGAGACAGAGCATTTGAATGATTGGGTTTCAAGGTTAACGGAGTGGGTTCCTCCTGCGGATGTTGTGGGCAAGGTTAGTACCCCGAAGTTCTACACCTTACCCTCTACATCCGTTGTTCCTATCCATAGAGAACCGTACCATGTCGTGGTAATGGATTTTGGGATCAAGAGAAATATATTAAAGGCCATGCAGGAGAGCGGCTTCAAATTGACTGTGGTTCCACATACCACATCAGCTGAACAGATATTAAAGAGAGAACCGGATGGGATTTTCTTATCCAATGGACCTGGAGATCCCAAGGAGGTTGCTGCGGGGATAGAGACGATTCGCAAGTTGATCGGCAAACGTCCGATTTTTGGGATTTGTTTAGGGCATCAACTTTTATCTCTGGCTTTGGGAGGAGACACATATAAGATGAAGTTTGGGCATCGGGGAGGAAATCAACCCGTCCAAGAACTTCAATCAAAGCGTGTGACGATCACCTCCCAAAATCATGGCTACGCTATTGCGGAAGCGAGTTTGGAGCAGACGCCTTTATACGTAACACATCGTAACCTCAATGATCAAAGTGTTGAAGGAGTAAAACATCGAGATTTGCCTGTTTTCTCCGTACAATATCATCCAGAGGCTGGACCAGGTCCGAGTGAATCCTTGTATTTATTTGAAGAATTTGCGGACTTAATGCAGGAAAGGAGGGCTCATGATGCCACTTAACCCGGCATGGAAAAAGGTCCTTGTTATCGGGTCTGGACCGATTGTCATTGGGCAGGCTGCAGAATTCGATTATGCTGGAACCCAAGCGTGCAAGGCCCTTCGTGAAGTTGGGGTAGAAGTGGTGCTGGTGAACAGTAATCCGGCAACGATTATGACGGATGTAACCATGGCGAATATCACCTATCTCGAACCTTTGTTACCTGAGGTTATAGAGAGGATTCTTAGTAAGGAACGTCCAGATGCGCTACTTCCCACCTTAGGTGGGCAAACGGGACTTAATCTCGCGATGGAATTAGAACGCAGTGGGGTCTTAAAACGTTATAGTGTAGACTTGATCGGCTGTAATGCTGAAACGATCTATAAAGCAGAGGACCGCGAGGCCTTTAAGGAAACTATGCTTTCTCTTGGAGAACCGGTTGCCCAAAGTGTGATCGTGACATCCCTGGAAGAGGGAGAGGAGTTCGCTAAAAAGCAGGGTTTTCCGTTAATTATTCGGCCGGCCTATACCCTTGGCGGGACGGGTGGGGGAATAGTCAAGAATGCCAAAACCCTAGAAGAAATATTACAAAGGGGTTTACAATCTAGTCCGATTGGACAATGTCTTGTAGAGCGCAGTGTGGCGGGCTGGAAGGAAATTGAGTATGAGGTTATGCGTGACGATGCGGATAACTGTATTACGATTTGCAACATGGAGAATATTGATCCTGTCGGAATTCATACCGGGGATAGTATCGTGGTTGCACCGTCTCAAACGTTAACGGATGTTGAATATCAAATGCTAAGGGCGTCGTCCTTAAAAATAATTCGTGCTTTGGGGGTTAATGGGGGCTGTAATGTCCAATTCGCCTTAAATCCAACCAGTCGGGAATATGTTGTCATTGAAGTTAACCCACGGGTTAGTCGTTCCAGTGCACTCGCATCTAAAGCTACAGGATACCCAATTGCCAAAATGGCCGCCTTGCTGGCTGTAGGTTTTACTCTTCCAGAATTGACAAATCCGGTGACCGGGAATACCAGTGCCTGTTTTGAGCCAGCTCTAGATTATGTTGTGGTCAAATTTCCTCGTTGGCCGTTTGACAAGTTTCCTGCCGCGGACCATCGTCTTGGCACGCAAATGAAAGCAACCGGCGAAGTTATGGCCATGGAACGGACTTTAGAAGGAGCCTTATTGAAAGCGACACGATCTTTAGAAATCGGAAGTGTAGGGCTGCGCATCAAGGCCTCT
>DAIEHY010000202.1 GCA_027353165.1 Desulfosporosinus sp. | reverse complement strand
AAGAGAGGCCTATAATGGTCACTACTTATGAATAAGGGTATTTTTGAGAGGTAGAAATGATGAGAAAATCATTTAATTTTTTGGCCGTACTACTGACCGTGGTAATGATGTGCGTAAGTCTTAGTGCTTGCACCAAAACAAATAAGCTGGAACCTGCAGCTGGGTTAGAACTATCTAAAGCTTCCGAGAACAAAACCCAGAGTAATGAGGACAGTTCTAGCGGAAATGTAGCTCAAACTATTCCGAAAATCGATACTACGCCGCCCCAATCAAGTACCCCGACTCCAATTGTAAAGTCAATTGGAAAGGTTATTGTTGTTGACCCTGGTCATGCGAATAAAGCAAATCTCGAATTGGAAGCGAATGCCCCTGGTTCTTCTGTAATGAAGATTAAGGACGGGGGTGGAGCTATTGGAATAGATACAAAGACACCAGAGTATTTAATTAATATGAAGGTTTCCTTACAGCTAAGAGATTTACTTCAAAAAAGAGGATATACAGTCGTAATGACTAAGACAGATAACTCAGTGAGCCTGGGAAATATACAACGAGCTGAAATCGGAAATAATGAGAAGGCAGCACTTGTTATAAGAATTCATGCAGATTCCTCAGAAAATACTACAGTATCTGGAGCTTCAATGTTAGTTCCCTTGCCAGTCAATGAAAGAACTAAAGAAATAATCGATGAAAGTAATCGGTGTGGTCGTAAAATCATGATTTCACTTACTAGCGAAGTAGGTATGAAAGACAGGGGACTTGCTCCACATAGCGATATGACAGGCTTTAATTGGTCAAAAGTACCTGTGATACTCGTTGAAATGGGATTCTTATCAAACCCAGACGAAGACAGAAAGTTAAGTGACGCAAATTATCAGGCTAAACTGGCCAGAGCACTTGCAGACGGCATTGCGGAGGCGTTGAAATGAAGCGACCATAAGGTCGCTTTCGTAATGTATGGCATTTTAAGTAATTCAATAAGCTAAAATAACTTCAGGACAAACATAATTGACATTCCGATACTCAAGGTGGCAATAATATTACGGCTCTTATAGGCCACAAAAGCAGCAACAATGCCTGCAATCAAGTAGTGATTGTTTAAACTAATGTCCAAATAACCCTTGGGTATAAGTAATGACGGTACAATTAAGGCTGTCAGAATGGCAACCGGGACATATTTTAACCATCTGTTTAACCACGTTGGTACCCCCGTAAACCGGAACAATGCTAGAGCTCCGATTCTGGTGAAATAAGTAACTAAAGCCATCCCGATAATGAGATATAAAACTTCACTGCGCATGTTCGCTATCCCCCTCTAATAAGCCCCCGATTAAGGTGGCAGTAAGGCAGGCGATAATAATATACCACTTACCGGGTAAATACAGGGCTGCAAATACCGAAACCCCTGCAGCCACACCGAATACAATTAGACTGATGCGGTCTGCCAACAGCGGTATCAGCAATACCAGAAAAGTCGCCGGCATGGCAAAATCAAGCCCCCAAGTTAAGGGGTCGGAAATGTAGCCGCCTAAAACTACCCCGGCTACGGTAGACAAAATCCAAACTAGATAAAGCATAGTACTCACGGTTAATTGATAGAGCACGCTGTATTGGGCCTTGTAGATTCGGCTTATGGTCAGGGCATAGGCTTCATCGGTCAAAAAGAATGCCAGGAGTGCTTCCAGGGGAAACGGTAGTCTATTCATATAGGGCGCCAAGGATGATCCCAGGATCAAGTGGCGCAAGTTCACGAGTAAGGTTGTAAGTATAATAATTCCCCAGCCCGTTACGCCAGCACCCAGCATGGTAATCCCAATGAACTGTGAAGCACCAGCAAAAACAATGACAGACATTGAAATAGTTTCTACTCCTGACATGTTTGCGGTTAGCCCCATTATCCCGCAAGTGATACCAAAAGGCACTACCCCGAGCACTACCGGAGTGCACTCGCGGAGTGCCACCCATACTTCTTCCACTACTTCGCTTTTACCTGAGAGGAGATTTGAGAGCTGCATAATCATTGCACCTACTTCCAAGTTTTCTCTAAATCTTAACGAGATGGGAAAGTATTGTAAATATCCAATTGCGCTATTATAATAGAAATTGGATACAAAATAAGGAGTAATGGTAAATGGACATATCCAAACACCTAAATAGTGCCGAGTTGGATACCTTGGATAGGCAGCCACTCTATCTGCAAATTGCCGAACTCATTGCTGACAAAATCCAAAAGCAAATCCTGCCTTCAGGTATGAAGCTTCCCCCTGAGCGGGAATTGGCTGACCTCTTCGCTGTAAGCCGTACAACTGCTATCAATGCCTATCGCAAGTTGGAACAACAGGGGTTGGTATGGACAAAAGTTGGTAGCGGGACTTATGTAACCCAAATACGAGATGTTGAGTCCCAATCCGAAGTTCCCTGGCATCAACTCTTTGCCACCTATCCTCAAAACCCTTCAGCGTCAATCTTGAGGGACATGCTTTCTACACCTGCTACAGGTACTATATCTCTGGCAGCAGGCATGCCTGATCCAGCCCTGTATCCTTTAGATACCTTTACCGAGTTGTTTAACCGCAATATCGGAAGGACCGCCCCGGTTGATTTTGGACATATTGCTATAGAAGGTTATAACCCATTGAGAAGGGCGATCGCCACAATGTTGAGTGAGAAGGGCATACCGGCTTCGACGGAAAACATACTTACTCTCTCTGGGTCCCAACAAGGGATATATTTACTTAGCAAAGTTTTGTTAGAGCCAGGCGACTATGTTGTGATGGAAACACCCACATTTATCGGTGCTATTCAGGTATTTCAGGCTGCAGGGGCAAGGATTTTAAGCCTACCTAGCTCGGGGAAATTATCCTTAGAGCTGTTGGAGGACTTTTTAATTCGCTACAGGCCAAAATTGTTATATATGATACCTACTTATCAAAACCCAACCGGCAGGGTAATGCTTGCCCAAGAGCGCCAAGATTTGATAAAACTTGCCAAACGTCATCGGCTTGTGATCGTGGAAGACGATCCCTATAGTGATTTGTGTTATGGCGAACAGCCCCCTCAGGCGCTTAAATCTTTGGATTCCTACGAAGGAGTAGTTTATCTGGGGACTTTCTCGAAAATTCTATTCCCGGGTTTACGTACAGGCTATCTTGTAGGTCCACCTGTTTTAATCAACCGACTTGCCCTGGAAAAACAGTTTATTGACCTGCATTCTAACAACATAGCCCAATGGCTTGTGACGATGTTCTTGAATGAAGGGATGCTTGCAGGGCATCTGACCACGGTGCGGCGGGAATATAAAAAACGCCGGGACACGATGGTTAAAGCTCTCCAGCGTTTGTGTGCGAATGATCTTGAATTTACCGTACCCGAGGGAGGTTTTTACGTTTGGTGTAAGTTAAAACAAGCAGGCACTTCCCAGCGATTCCTACAAGAAGCTGAAAAAAACCGAATTTCCTTTGTGCCTGGTCAAGCTTTTCACACAGTGCCCACCCTTGATAAAGAGTTTCGTCTCTGTTTTACAACTCACAATGAAGCAGTTTTGCTTGAAGGCGTACAGCGCTTGG
>DAIEHY010000201.1 GCA_027353165.1 Desulfosporosinus sp. | reverse complement strand
CGTTACCCATGATAACCTCATCAACTTGGTCAGGGGTAATCCCTGCTCTATTAATTGCTTCTTTAATGGCCAAAGCACCTAGTTCTGCCGCTGGCTGTTTTCCTAGGGTACCACAAAAAGAACCAACAGGGGTACGAACTGCACTCACGATAACAACGTCTCTCATCAAAAAGTCCTCTCCTTCTGTAACGATTAATAGTCCAAAGTTCCCATTTTTTAGCGAAGCACCTCTGTTAGGCGCTTCGCTAATACTTCGTCTTATCTTTTATTTAAGAATATTTGCTGCAATGACAACGCGTTGAATCTCATTCGTTCCTTCGTAAATCTGTGTAATTTTGGCATCCCGCATCATCCGTTCAACCGGATAATCGCGCGTATATCCATAACCACCGAAGAGTTGAACCGCCATGGTGGTGACATCCATAGCCGTATCTGAAGCAAACAATTTAGCCATCGCAGAAGCTTTGCTGACCGGCTTATGTTGAGAAGCAATATAAGCAGCTTGATAGACTAGGAGACGGGCAGCTTCGATTTGTGTTGCCATGTCAGCCAGTTTAAATTGCGTGTTTTGGAGCTCAGAAATTGGCTTGCCGAACTGTACTCTTTCTTTAGTATATTTAACTGCTTGCTCATATGCACCTTGCGCAATTCCTAATGCTTGGGAAGCGATGCCGATTCGACCGAAGTCGAGAGTTTGCATGGCAATTTTAAAACCTTGCCCTTCTTGACCGAGCAGGTTTTCTGCAGGAACGCGGACATCTTCAAAAACAAGTTCATAGGTAGCTGAAGAACGAATTCCCATCTTTTTCTCTTTTTTGCCGAACGAGAAGCCTGGCATTCCTTTTTCAAGAATAAAGGCGGAAATTCCACGATTTCCTTTGCTCTTATCCATTTGAGCAGTGACAACATACGTGTCAGCATAGTAACCATTCGTAATAAAGATTTTACTGCCGTTTAAGATGTAATCATTGCCATCACGAACAGCCGTTGTCCGAGTACCTGAAGCATCGGAACCAGCCATGGGCTCGGTCAAACCGAAAGCACCAAGTTTTTCACCAGTAGCCAACGGAACTAAATATTTTTTCTTTTGCGCTTCGGTCCCAAACATATTGATTGGATTTGCACACAAACTAGCATGGGCAGAAATGGTTACGCCGACAGAAGCATCGACGCGAGAAAGTTCTTCGACAGTGATAGCATATGAGATGTAGTCCGCCCCAACACCGCCGTACTCTTCAGGAAATGTAACTCCTGCCAGGCCTAGCTCGCCAGCTTTTTTCCATATATCTACAGAAAACTCTTCGCTTTCATCGCGTTCTTCCGCTCCTGGGCCACATTCCTTCTCAGCAAAATCTCGAACCATTTTACGCATCATGATATGATCTTCAGTTAAATCAAAAATCATTTAAAATCAATCCTCTCTTTATTAACATCTATAAAATAATTCTTTAATATACTCAATAACACACAAACGTCGATACAGAAATTATCGTCCTTTAAATACAGCTTTGCGTTTTTCCACAAAGGCAGTACATCCCTCAGTTTGATCCTCTGTGCTGAAGGTCAGAGCAAATACCTCTGCTTCGTAGGCTTGCGCACTGTCTAAATCCATGTTTGTACCTCGTTGGATGGCGCTTTTACTGAGCTGAACTGCCGCGGGGGCTCGTCCCGCAATTCGTTTGGCAAGCTTTTGGGCTTCTTCCATGAGAGTATCTAAGGTATAGACCCGATTCACTAACCCTATACGATAGGCCTCTTGGGCATCTATGATATCACCGGTAAAGAGAATTTCGCTCGCCAATCCTGTACCAACTAGGCGGGGTAACCGCTGTGTGCCACCAAATCCAGCCGTAAGTCCTAAAGTTACTTCCGGTTGTCCGAACTTGGCATTTTCACTGGCTAAACGAATATCGCAAGCCATGGCTAACTCACACCCACCCCCTAAGGCGAAACCGTTGATGGCAGCGATCACAGGCTGAGGCAAAAGTTCAAGTTTCCGAAGGGTTGCTTGACCTAATTGACCAAATCGTCGGCCTTCCAGAGGGTTAAAGTCTTTCATTTGAGATATATCCGCGCCGGCGACAAAGGCCTTCTCTCCACTACCTGTGAGAATAACCACTTTGACACTGGAATCTCTCCCGAGCTCATCGAGCACTGTGGACAGTTCCGACAATGTGTCACTGTTCAACGCATTTAAGGCTTTGGGGCGATTGAAGGTCAGAACGGCGATCGGGCCACTCTTTTCAAGTAAGAGATTTACGTACTCCACACTTTGTCCTCCTTGTTTGATCCTATCTTCGCACTTGAATGAACGTCGCTCCTTGGGAAAGAGAGGGACCCCCATTCCTAGGCTTGTATAAGATTGATGAACGCTTTGAATTATGCTTCGTAATTATAAAAACCACGACCAGATTTTCTGCCAAGCCATCCTGCTTTAACATACTTACGGAGTAACGGGCAGGGGCGATATTTATCGCCGAGTCCTTCATGTAGGACTTCCATAATGGATAGGACGGTATCCAAACCGATTAGATCCCCTAAGGCTAACGGTCCCATAGGGTGATTCATGCCCAATTTCATAACATTATCAATCGCTTCAACCGTGGCAATCCCCTCATAAAGGGTGTAGACAGCTTCATTGATCATGGGGATTAAAATCCGGTTCGCCACAAAACCAGGAGCGTCATTGACTTCCACCGGAGTTTTTCCCATTTCGAGGCTAAGGGCTTCAATAGTTTTGTACACTTCGTCACTAGTCGCCAAACCACGAATAACCTCAACGAGCTTCATGACTGGAACGGGATTCATAAAGTGCATCCCGATCACTCGATCCGGTCGTTTTGTGAACGCTGCAATCTCAGTGATGGGTAAAGACGACGTATTAGTCGAGAGAATCGTATGTGGCGGGCAAATAACGTCAAGTTGCGAGAATACTTGGGCTTTAATCGTCATATTTTCAACTGCCGCCTCAATAACCAAGTCAGCAGAAGCAGCATCTTGTAAGGAGGTCGATTTTGTAATGCGCACTAAAGTAGCTTCCATATCTGTCGCATTAAGTTTCCCCTTTTCGACACTACGACGGAGGTTTTTCTCAATGATGCCAAGACCGCGAGTTACAAATTCTTCTTTGATGTCATTTAAGATGACAGAGTAGCCCGCTTGGGCAGCAACTTGAGCGATTCCACCACCCATCTGTCCTGCCCCAATAACCATTATTGTCTTCACGCTTACTCCTCCTTTTTCTGTTCGGATCACAAGTCTTAGAAGATTTGCTAATTCCGAATCCATTGAATTATATTGCAATTTTTGTGCCAAATTTTATTTAGTTTATTCAGAATTTTCTATTCAGGCTAATACTAAGGGTTCCAGGGCTTTACCCTCCTAAAATAGACAAACTGAATGAAAAACAAGAATGTAAACGTTTGTATACACTTCAAGACCAAATGCCTAAAGATTCAATTTATTGGCGCAAATTTTAGCATGTCTACAACAAGATACATGTCCACAATTGTAGACATGTATCTTGTTGTAATTTCAATTTTTATCCAAGTAGTATAGCTATAACT
>DAIEHY010000200.1 GCA_027353165.1 Desulfosporosinus sp. | reverse complement strand
CCGCTTTATCCGCTTCAACGACCACAACTTTAGGGCGATCCTCTTGAAATATGGATTCAAAATACCCTTGAACAGACCCCGCTAGGGCACCAACTCCTGCTTGTACGAAAATGTGAGTCGGTTTCTTCACCCCGTAATGGTTCATCTCATCCAGAGCCTCAGCAGACATCGTTCCATAGCCTTGCATAATCCAACTTGGAATTTCCTCATACCCCTCCCAAGAAGTATCTTGTACTACTACCCAACCATGTTTTTCGGCCTCCACAGCTGTCATACGCACAGCATCATCATAATTGAGATCTGTAATAGAGGCCTCTGCGCCTTCCTCCCTAATCTTATCTAAACGGAATTGCGAAGAACCTTTTGGCATGTAGACCACCGATTTTTGGCCTAATTGTCGAGCGGTCCAAGCGATTCCTCGGCCATGATTGCCGTCGGTTGTGGTGGCAAAGGTAATATCTCCTAATTGCTTCTTCACTTCGGGGGAAGTAAGAACATCATAGGGTAATTCACTAATATCTTTATTAAGTCGTTGAGCCAGATACCTGCCGATCGCATAGGAACCGCCGAGGGCTTTGAAGGCATTTAAGCCAAAACGATATGACTCATCTTTAACATAAATTCCACCGACCCCCATATTTGCAGCAAGTTTGTTGAGCTGACGAAGCGGGGTTGGTTGATAACTCGGGAATGTCCGATGAAAATTAATAGCCTTTTCGATCTCCGACTTACTGAAAAGACCTGTAGAAACTCCGGCACCGCTCTTTTTTTGCATTTTATTTTGTATCCAACGTATTTCTTCGTTCATGTCCAATCTCCTCTTTTTTAGTATTTTGTAACGAAACTAGCCTTTTGATACCGTATTGAAAAAACAATTTCTTGTTTTTTTATAATGTTCTATCTCCCCCTAATGAATTATTGAGCTAACTTCGAATACTATCTTATGCAATTATCATGCCAATCTTTGGTTTATTCCCCTTTGCACGCTCACAATTTTGCTGGCTACCTGGTGGGCTTTTTTTCGGATCTCCTCCGTGTCCTGAGTGAGGAGTTGTCCCTTTCGTACAACCACCTTCCCGTTGACAATCGTGGTGTCTACTAAACTATGATTTCCACAGCACACGAGTGAAACCAAAGGATCATGACAGCCTGCATAGGCGACGTCTTGAAGATTAATCAGAATGATATCTGCAGCTTTACCTGCTTCCAAACGCCCTGTATCCGGACGTCCTAAGACATCAGCTCCCCCACGTGTCGCACATTTTAGGGTCTGATAAGCTGAAAGGCCTTCATCTTTATAACGCAAATGATTTAACAGGTACGCTCTACGAACCTCTTCCCACATATTTGAACCATCATTACTAGCACTTCCATCAACCGCAATCCCTAGTTTTGCTCCCGACTTAAACAAATCTGAAGTTGGGCAAATCCCACTCCCGAGTTTCATATTCGAGCTTGGACAGTGCGCAACCCCAGATCCGGTGCTAGCTAAAAGATTAATCTCTCGCTCACTGAGATGAATCGCATGCGCAAACCAGACATCCGGTCCTATCCAACCTACATCTTCCATCAATTCGACCGGGCGACGTCCATAACGTTCCAAGCAGAACGTTTCTTCATCAATCGTTTCAGCCAGATGAGTATGCAACATAACTCCTTTTTTCCTTGCTAGGATCTGAGACTGACGCATTAAATCAAGGGTTACAGAAAATGGCGAACAAGGAGCTAAAGCTAAACGAGTCATAGCAAATGGAGAAGGATCGTGGTACCGGTCAATCAGGCGCTCCGAATCCCTAAGAATGGAGTCTTCATCCTGAACCACTTCATCAGGGGGAAGCCCTCCTGCGCTTTTACCAAAGGACATCGAGCCACGAGTAGCGTGAAAGCGAATTCCGATCTCATGGGCTGCCGCAATTTGAGTGTCTATTAAGTCGCTAGCTTGCCCTCTTGGGAAAACATAATGATGATCCGTTGTTAAAGTGCATCCCGTGCGCAGTAGCTCACTGAAGCCTACCATCGCCCCATAGTAAACTGCCTCTGAGGTGATATGGCGCCAAAATTCATAAAGATTAGTAAGCCAAGAAAAGAGCGGCATTCCTTGCACCTCCGGAAGTCCACGAAACAAGGTTTGATAGAGGTGGTGATGAGTATTCACTAATCCCGGAAGGACGATCATTCCTCGTGCGTCAATAATTTGGGTATTCGCAGAAGGGGTTAACCTTAACCCTTGCCCGATAGCGTGTATTTTCCCCCCCTCTATGAGGATGTCAGTATTCTCGACTAGTTCATCACGGTCATTAAAGGTCACTA
Organism: Desulfosporosinus sp.; assembly: GCA_027353165.1. Lineage (GTDB taxonomy): Bacteria > Bacillota > Desulfitobacteriia > Desulfitobacteriales > Desulfitobacteriaceae > Desulfosporosinus. The sequence continues at coordinate 1,278 of DAIEHY010000200.1, read as the reverse complement.
CATAAGCAGCATCTTTTATCAAAATTGACATAGAAACATCCCCTTTTCTTAAAAAGAGGCAGTGGTTCCTATGCAAGAACCGCTGCCTCTAAACAATCTACCTATTATCTTATCGCGTTAAACAATCGAAGCTTATTTCGCGACCCCAGTCTTTTGATTAAATTCTTCAATCAGTCTATCAAGTTCTGGTCCCATTTGGTGTAGCTTACCCCAGTAATTGTCATAATCATACCATTGTGCATTTAGCTCACTCAAATCATACTCTTGTTGTTCAATCCAAGTGTAGTACTTAAGATTATGAATGCGCTTTTTGCTCATGTAAGTTAATTCTTCCATACTGTCGGTCCTAACCGCCAGTACATTTTTATTATGATCAATGGCAGCATTCAAGGAACTATATACTTGGCCTCTTTCTGCTTGCATTTCTTGCAATCTTGACTGATACATTTCCGCGGAGTCCGTAAGCACAGTTATGACAATATCATCCTCTGTTAACTCATAGTACTTAGCAAACTTAATACAGGATAGAATATTAGCCGCTCCGGAAATCCCTACCCAGGAAAGTTTGGCAATGACTTCTTCGGAAATACCTTGCTCTCTTAAATAGTCTTGTCCGGCTGGTTCATTAAAGAGGCGGAACATCCCCAGACTATCATTGTCATCAATGGCAATCACCATATCTGTATTCTTCACATTGTGAATCCAAGGGATATGTTTATCTCCGATCCCTTCAATTCTATGTTCCCCAAAACCATTATTGAGTAAGGTTGGGCATTGTAAAGCTTCGCCAACGGCAAGTTTAGCATGTGGGTATTGATCTTTCAAGTAATCTCCGCTTCCAAGCGTGCCAGCAGAACCTGAAGTTAAGCATACCCCTGCAAATTTACCCTTCGAGCCAATTTCCGCTTTAATAATATCATGCATTGCATTTCCCGTGACTTCGTAATGCCATAAATGATTACCCAATTCTCCAAATTGATTAAAGATCACCACGTTATCTCGGGTTCTACGGAGTTCCCAAGTCTTATCATAAATTTCCTTGACATTACTTTCACTGCCTGGAGTGGCGATGACTTCTCCGGCAACTGTTTTAAGCCATTCGAAACGCTCTTTACTCATATTCTCCGGCAAAATAGCAATTGATTTACACCCTAACAAGGCGGAATTATAAGCTCCACCGCGACAGTAATTACCCGTCGAAGGCCAGACTGCTTCATGATATTTCGGATCAAATTGTCCACTGACTAAACGAGGAACTAAACAAGCAAAGCTCGCCCC
>DAIEHY010000001.1:26738-46688 GCA_027353165.1 Desulfosporosinus sp. | reverse complement strand
TGGGTTCCTTGGTAAAGTTCAAGTATTCGACGAGCAGGATAGATGATAATTCTGTAGTTGGGCATTATATAGAGGCCTCCAATCTCAAGGGAATAAAGTTCTATCTTATGGTATGTTCAGGATTTTCGAATGTTCTTTGCATAATTAAACCCTCTTTAGGTAGAGAATAAAGCGGACTGGAGGGATCAAAATGACGGAACACACTGTAGGGAAACTGTTAATTATCGGTGGAGCGGAAGATAAAAAAGAAGAGTGCAAAATTCTAAAACGGTTTATCGAGGAATCAGGGGGTAGAGAAAGCCGTATTACGGTGTTAACGGCTGCGACAGAATATCCGCTTCAAGTAGGTTCAGAGTACCACGAACTATTTCTCAGGTTAGGAGCCCAAGAAGTACAGGTTTTGGACGTTTCAGACCGTTCTCAAGCGAATAGACAAGGGATCGGCAAAGACTTTGAAAAATCAACTGGGATCTTTTTTACAGGAGGGGATCAATTACGGATTACTGGTTTGTTGGGGGGGACAGTGCTTGGTTCAATGTTGCAAAAATTATATGAAAAGGGAATCATTATTGCAGGCACGAGCGCAGGTGCCTCTGTCATGTCGGATACCATGATTGTCGGTGGAGAAGCGGGAACTGCCAAAAAGAGCAATTTAACGATGGCGCCGGGATTGGGCCTTTTGCGTTCTGTAGTTATTGACCAGCATTTTGCCCAACGTGGCCGAATAGGTAGGCTTTTATCGGCAATTTCTCAAAATCCCTATGTTCTTGGAGTGGGAATTGATGAAGATACCGCAATTTTAGTTCAGTCTGACGCTCATGTTTTAGTGATCGGTACCAATACGGTAACGGTCGTGGACGCTTCCTCCTCTACCACAACCAACGTTTCCGAAACGACTCCTGGCCAAGCCTTAGTATTAAGCCCAATAATTATGCACGTTCTGTCAGATGGCTACAGTTTTGATCTAAAACGAAGAGTTTCTTTACTTTAACGACGGATTTCCTTTTGAGGAATACCTATTGAGAAAAAGGTTTAAACTAGTGAGGGAAAAATACCCATGCTACTTTAAGGAGGAACAACAAAAAAATGGAGATTAGAGAAATCCAAGCGATCGAGGGGGCTAATGTCTACAGCCATCGCCCAATTATTCGAGCGATTGTGGATCTCCAAGAATGGACTGAGCGATTTAGTCATGAACTGGGAAATTTCCGTTTTCGGTTAGTAGAGACTTTGCCAACTTTGGCAGAGCACCATTGTGCGCTTGGCAAAGCTGGTGGGTTTTTAGAACGACTACAAGAAGGGACCCTTATTGGACATATTATTGAACATGTGACTATAGAGCTTTTGACCTTAGCAGGGCAAACCATTAAATACGGGAAGACTATGGCGATTGAAGAAGAACCTGGTTGGTACGAAATTATTTTTAACTACGAAGCTAAAGAAGGTGCCATTGAGGGATTTAAACAAGGATTTGCCCTTGTTAAGACGCTTCTGGAACAAGGGTCGTTTGATGTAGCGCAAGCGGTAGGGCAAATTAAGAGAGTGACGGCTGAATGCGAGTTAGGGGTTTCTACACAAGTTATTGTTGACGCCTGTATGGAACGGCAAATTCCAGTTCACCGTCTAAATGAGGGCAGTCTATTACAGTTGGGGTATGGACGTAATCAACGCCGTATTCAAGCAACGATTACAGATAAAACGTCGTGCATTGCTGTGGACATTGCTTGTGATAAGGAAATGACCAAAAAGATCCTGCACGATGGTGGAGTACCTGTTCCCTTTGGGCATATTGTAAGGACAGAAGAGGAAGCCGTTGAGGCGTTTCTCAAAATGGAATCCGCTGTCGTCATTAAGCCTCTCCACGGAAACCAAGGCAAAGGGGTAAGTCTGAATATCACGTGCTCGGCAGAGGTGAAAGCTGCCTTTAAGGTTGCTCAAACTTACGGGGATTGGGTTATCATTGAAGAATATATAGAGGGTCAACATTATCGTTTAGTTGTGGTGGGAGATCAATTAATTGCCGCCGCAAAACGGATCCCAGCTCATGTGATAGGGGATGGCATTTCAACGATTGCAGAATTAGTTGACCAAACTAATGCAGATCCACGGCGTGGAGATGATCATGAGAAGGCCTTAACAAAGATCAAGGTTGATTCAGTGGTTCTTTTAACACTCACGCAAAAGAACTTAACGATATCCTCTGTACCCGAATTAGGGGAAGTAGTCTATTTGCGCGATAGTGCAAATATTAGTACAGGTGGGACTGCTAAGGATGTGACGGATCTCGTCCACCCAGATAATGTTGAGTTAGCAATTTATGCGTCGAAACTAATTGGCTTAGACATCATAGGGATTGACTTAGTTATTGAGGATATCGAAGAGTCTTATCGGGCAGGGAGCGGTCATATCATTGAAGTAAATGCTGCACCGGGGATTCGAATGCACCATTTTCCAAGCGTTGGCAAAACGCGAGATGTAGGCAGAGCTATTGTCGAAAGAGTGATTCCTTCGGGGAATGGACGAATCCCTATTGTCGCGATAAGCGGAACAAACGGGAAAACAACGACCACCCGAATGATTAGCAAAATGTTGATTGATCAACAACTTGCGGTGGGGATGGCTTCAACGGATGGAATTTTCATTAATAAAAAACAGTGGATGAAAGGGGATACCACTGGACCGGATAGTGCAAGGTTTATTTTGAGACATCCAGATGTCCAAGTAGCCGTTTTGGAAACGGCTAGGGGTGGCATTTTAAGAGCTGGGTTGGGTTATGAATACGCTGACGTAGCAGTGATTACCAATGTTTCCAATGATCATTTGGGTCAGTATGGCATTGAGACCCTTGAAGATATCGCTCACGTCAAAAGTCTGGTTGCAGAGGCAGTTAAGCCTCATAGTTTTGTAGTATTAAATGCGGATGATCCGTATGTCGTACAAATGGCACAACGCACGAAAGGGCGAGTTATCTTTTTTAGTACTGAAAAGGATAATATACAGGTACTTAGACATTTAGGTAAAGGCGGAATTGCTGTTTTCGTTCGACGTGGCATCATTACACTTTGCCAGGGTTCTCAAGTCTTTAGAATCTGCTCGGTTAAACAATTACCCGTAACTTGGGATGGGAAAGCCAAGCATAACATCCATAATGCTTTAGCTGCGGTCGCTACAGGATGGGCCTTGGGATTAAGCACGGTGGCCATTCGCAATTCTCTTCGAGAATTTTGTTCTGATGCCGAGCACAATCGAGGACGACTAAATCTTTACGAGCTGGAAGGGGTTCGTGTATTTATCGATTATGGACATAATGCAGCGGGTATTCAAGAAATCATCAAAACACTTAAGAACTTTAAAAAGAAATCATTAGTAGGCTGTATAACTGTCCCGGGAGATCGACCGGATAAGACGATACGCGAAGTAGGTAGGATAGCAGCAAAGGGTTTTCAACGCCTAGTTATCCGAGAGGATAGGGATTTGCGTGGACGTAAACCGGGTGAAATAGCACAATTACTCTACGATGAGGCAATACGAAGTGGCATGGAGCCTCAAAAGATAAGTATTGAACTTTCTGAAACAGAGGCCTTTCGAAAGGGATTAGATAGTTGTGTACCAGGAGATGCTTTCGTGATGTTTTATGAGCACCTCGAGCCGATTGAAGAAGAAATCCGGATCAGAATGGAATTACAAAAGGCTTTGTCTTATGAACCAGAACGGAGTGAATGGGTCGTAGTAGGTGAATGATAAAATTGAAAATTGGTAGGGACGAGGAATATCTTCGTCCCTATATTTCTTAGATTTGTGCTGGAACTCTAAGCCAAAAATAAGTATAATGAAAGGAAATACTTTCTTAATGTTCGGAAAGGGCAGTGTAAATGGAACAATCTTTTCTTACAACGTTCGCCTACGCTAAGATTAATCTAGCCTTAGCTATTCTGGGAATACGAGACGATGGGTATCATGAGCTTCAAAGTGTCATGCAATCCATCGCCTTACACGATATTGTTCGAATTCGGCGTCAAGGAGACAAACTTATATGCCGTTGTGGAACATTAAGTGGTCCCGGAAATTTGGCTTATCAAGCTGCTAAATTATTTTTGGAACGATGCGATCTATCTCAAGGAATCGAAATTGAGATTGAGAAGTATATCCCTATACAGGCTGGTCTAGCTGGAGGCAGCTCGGACGCCGCTGCAACACTTCGATTATTAAATCAACTTTATGGGGAACCTCTTGATAGGAATGAACTCCTAGAGCTTGCGGCTAGTTGCGGTGCTGATGTCGCTTTCTGTCTTCACGGCGGAACAATGTGGACGACTGGACGAGGAGAGCAACTTGAATTACTGAACTCGGCTCCTAAGCTAGATCTGGTCCTAGTTAAACCGTATGCCGGAGTGAATACTAGGGAGGCTTATCGTCGCTTTGACTTAGCAGGACAGGGAGGGAGTTTAACACGTACAAGTTGGGAGAAGGCTTTAACTCAAGGGCCCAAAACCATTGCGGATTTGCTTTATAATGATTTAGAGACGGCATCGGCTCAAATGGTTCCCCAAATTTTGATACTTAAGCAGTGTTTAATCGATCTAGAGTGCTATGGTGCCTTAATGTCAGGAAGCGGTTCTAGTGTTTTTGGAATTGCGAAGGGGGGACAGCATGCTCTAGATGTTGCGAGGCACTTGAGAAAAAGTGGTTTTAATAATGTATGGGTTACTTCAACAGTTGGAAAATATGGGAATGAAAGGGGAGGCACTCATGGGAAAACGTTTACTGCCGGTAATACTTGATGGGTATAAACCTTTAAGGGAGATTGTCTTTGAATCTATGCGCGAGGCTATTCTGAGCGGGATACTCGAACCTGGGGAGCGGTTGATGGAGATCCAGTTGGCTGAGGAAATGGGGGTTAGTCGAACCCCGGTACGTGAAGCTATCCGGAAATTGGAACTCGAAAATTTTGTGGTTATGATCCCACGAAAAGGTGCGTATGTAGCGGGTGTCTCCTTAAAAGATGTGGCCGACGTTTTTGAGATTCGTTCTGCGTTAGAGGGATTGGCTGCAGGGCTAGCAGCGGAACGCATTACGGAAGATGAATTGGAACAAATGGAACAAGCGTTGTTTTTTCGAGTCAGTGAAGTTGAGATGGACTTAGAGCAGATTGTGAAGTCTGATACCGATTTTCATGCTTTAGTCTATAGAGCTAGTCGCAATGAACGCTTGATTCAGATTTTAGAAAATTTACGAGAGCAGATTCAACGTTTCCGAGCGACTTCTCTAGCGGTTCCTGGCCGGAATAAACTTGCCATTGAAGAACATCGAATGATTGTTGAAGCATTAAGAAGTCATAATAGCGAGGAAGCTCAATCTTTAGCGATATCACATATTGTTACGGCCGAGAATGTCATGTTTGAAACTCTGAGTTTAAAGAATGAGCCGGATAAGGTGGATCAATAAACGTGGAGAAGATGAAAAGAGCTGAACGAATGGTCGCCATTACCCAAGTCTTGATGTTAAACCCGAATGCACTAACTCCGTTAACCTTATTTGCAGAACGATTTGGAACGGCTAAATCCACCATTAGTGAGGATTTGATGGCTGTTAAAGGGAGCCTTTTGCTTTCTGGTCAGGGTTATCTAGAAACAATTTCAGGGGCAGCTGGAGGGGTGCGTTATATACCTGAAATCCCAAGAGAAGAAGCGTCACAAGTGCTAACTGAGCTGGCTGATCGGCTGAGCGACAAAGAGCGTATTCTGGCAGGAGGGTTTCTCTATATGACAGATTTATTGTTCAATCCTGCAGTCTTACGCCCACTTGGCCTTATTTTCGCCGGCGCTTTCAGAGATAAGAAGCCTGATGTTGTGGTTACCATTGAGACGAAGGGAATTCCGCTAGCTCTTGTAACGGCTGAAGCATTAGGTTTGCCCATGGTAGTTATCCGCAGTGGAAATAAAGTCACAGAGGGCTCGTCGGTCAGTATTAATTATGTTTCTGGGTCATCCCGGCGTATTCAAACAATGTCACTTTCACGAAGAGCTTTAGAACCCCAGCGTCGTGTTCTGGTTATTGACGATTTTATGAAAGCAGGCGGAACTGCGTTGGGAATTAAGGATTTAATGGAGGAATTTGAGGCGAACGTTGTAGGTATGGGCGTTTTAGTGGAAGCTCGTATGACTGAAGAACCTAAGCTTGTTGAAGGATACTTAGCCCTTTTACAGTTAAAAGAACTGGACATAGCAACGGGGAGGACCTCTGTAGTTCCAATGTATAATCTTTGATCTCGTTTCTAACAGAGGCATTGCTTTCTCTAAGCTTGGCACCAACCAAGTTTTTTATAGATTATTGAAATTTTCATATATTTAAAGAAGGATTTTTTTACCATACAGAGAATATTATTATGAATATCCCCCAATGCGGAAGGGTGGTGATTCATAATGAATATTACCGATGTGCGGGTCAGAAAGATTAACACGGAAGGAAAGATGAAGGCAGTCGTCTCAGTGACCTTTGATAATGCATTTGTTGTCCATGATGTCAAAGTTGTAGAAGGTATGAATGGGATCTTTGTAGCAATGCCTAGCCGTAAAACACCAGAAGGGGAATTTCGTGATATCGCCCATCCCATTTCTGCTGTAGCACGAGAGGTGATTCAAACAGCCGTATTAAAAGCTTATCAAGAAGCCATTTAAATTTCAGATAGATTCGTTAAGATATATGTTGGAGGGGACCTTAAGCCGGGTCTCCTTTAATGTGTCTTAATTAAACCCGTCAAACTTAATCATTCCATAACTTTCTACATGTAGAATAAAGGGATATTGAGCTTATTTGGCGAATAAAAAACTTTTGGGGTATAATTAAGGTGTATAATCATGGCTAAGTATAAGTTGCACTTATGCCACCCGAAAGTTATACTTTTACAGGTGTATACTATAAATAGAAGTAGGGGTTATACTTAAGCTGGAGGCGTATTAGATTATGTCCAATTTGGTTGCAGTGGTAATGGCGGCGGGGAAAGGGACAAGAATGAAGTCGAAGTTACCCAAAGTCATGCATTCATTAGCAGGGAAAACTCTGATTGAGCATGTTTTAGATACAGTCAGCCAAGCTGGAATTGAACGCACGCTGGTTGTTGTTGGGCATGGAAGAGAGGGCATCGAGGCCTGTATCCATCAACGGGCGGAGATTGTGGTTCAAGAAGATCAGCTCGGTACTGGACATGCTGTAATGCAAGCAATACCTTTCTTAGAAGACGCTCACACGGTACTTGTCTTGAGCGGAGACCAACCGTTGCTTAAGTCTGAGACACTACTAGCTCTTATTAAAATGCACCAGGCACAAGGGGCTAGTGCCACTGTTTTAACGGCCTACCTGGACCAGCCTTTCGGCTATGGTCGTATTATTAAAGACGGTGAAAATCTGGTCAAAATAATTGAAGAAAAAGATGCAACGTCTGCTGAGCGGGAAATCAAGGAAATTAACACGGGGACTTATTGTTTTAAGGGGGCTGCACTTAGAAACGCACTGACGAGTATTACCACTCAAAATGCACAAGGGGAGTATTACCTAACGGAAGTCTTTGAAATTTTTTCGAACCGCAAAGAAAAAATGCTGACGTATTGTACCTCGGATTCTCATGAAGCTCTAGGGATCAACAGCCGAGGGCAATTGGCCGAGGCAGAAGCAATTCTTCGCAAGAACATACTGGAGCATTGGATGTCAGAAGGGGTAACCCTAATTGATCCGGCATCAACGTTCATAGATGCCGAAGTCCACCTTGCTCAAGATGTTACGATTTTACCCTTTACTAGATTAATGGGAAAAACTCGAATTGAAGAGGATGTTGTGATTGGGCCACAAACTAGTTTAGAGAATTGTGTCGTAAGATGTGGTGCAGAGGTAATTTATACGGTGGCCAAAGATGCAGTAATCGGAGAACGTTGTCACATTGGTCCGTTTACCTATTTGCGACCGGGCACAAACTTAGAAGCGGAAGTTAAAATCGGGGACTTTGTAGAAATTAAGAATAGTTGGATTGGTAAGGGAGCAAAAGTGCCCCATTTGAGTTACATTGGGGACGCTCAGATCGGAAAATCAGCGAATATTGGTGCTGGCACGATTACTTGCAACTATGACGGGGTTCATAAACATACTACCAAAATTGGTGATTATGCCTTTATAGGGAGTAACACTAACTTAGTTGCTCCGGTTGAGGTAGGAGAACATGCAGTTACAGGTGCGGGGTCTACCATAACCAAGAATGTTCCAGCTGAAAGCTTGGCAGTGGAACGGAGCCAACAAGTGATCAAGGAGCATTGGCATCGGGAATAGATGAAATAGGAGGCAATTATAGGCATGGCGGCAAAAGAATTCAAGATTTTTTGTGGGAATGCTAATCGACCGTTGGCACAAGAAATTGTAGACTATTTAGGGGTTCCGCTGGGCGAATCGAAAATTAAACGTTTTCAAGACGGGGAAACGTGTCTGGCGATTGATGAAAGCGTTCGAGGGGCAGATATTTATGTAGTACAACCCACCTGCCACCCAACGAATGATAACATCATGGAATTACTGATCATGATTGATGCTATTCGTCGAGCGTCAGCGCGCCGGATTACTGCTGTAATGCCCTATTATGGCTATGCAAGACAAGAGCGCAAAACAAGGGCGCGTGATCCGATCACTGCCAAACTTATGGCTAATCTAATTACCACGGCGGGAGCGGATCGTGTGGTAACGATGGACTTGCATGCTCCAGCGATTCAAGGTTTTTTTGATATTCCCCTAGATCACTTGCCGGGGGTGCCTATTCTTGCTGAGTATTTCAGGGAGAAGGGGCTTGAAAATATTTGTGTAGTATCTCCCGATTTAGGGGGAGTAACACGAGCTCGGAATTTAGCAGAACGGATCGGTGCTTCTCTTGCTATTATCGATAAACGCCGGCCCGAACCCAATGTTTCTGAGATTATGAATGTCATCGGTGAACTGAAAGGGAAAACAGTGATTATGATCGATGACATTATTGATACAGCTGGGACAATTACTCAGGGAGCTCAGGCTCTTCTGGATCGGGGTGCCAAGGAAGTGTATGCCTGTTGTACTCATGCTGTGTTGTCAGGACCTGCTATTGAACGCTTGGAGAACTCTGTTATTCGTGAACTCGTTGTAACGAACACGATTCCATTAGATACGCAGAAGAGGATACCAAGTATTAGGGTGTTATCTGTGGCGCCGCTTTTGGGTGAAGCTATTGTTCGAATTCACGAGGATCTTTCGGTTAGTAAACTTTTTAGTTAAAAAGGCCCCTGGGGTATTACCCCAGGGGGTCTTTGGTTATAGGTATTTCCGGGCTTTTTTCGCTTTCTGGTGGGATTGTTTCAAGGTCAGGTACAAGGACGAGCTCCTTTTCTGAAGCAAGGTTTGCTGTCTTCTTAGAAGGGGCCTTTTTTAAGTAGTTGCTGATGGTGTGCGTGGTTGCTGAGGCTAGATGGGATGTTGAGTGAATTAGATTTTTGAAGGTGTCGCTAAGCCCTTTATCCGACACAGTCAGTGCATTTTCGCTACCCTTTTGAGTTACTATAACATCGTGTCCAATTGTGGTAATATACTCTGCAGAAATCCATGCTTTACCGCTTAAGAATCCTTCGAGTTTCCCTCCGGAAATCTCGATTTGGGTTATTTTTCCTGTCCCGGGATCGACATAATATTCGTCCGCATGACCCAGTGTTTTTCCCGTTTCAGTCACTAGTTTGGTACCGATGATGGTCAATTTTTCTTTGACCATATCTAATAGTTCTGGAAGGTTTGATGGCTTCTCCACGTGGGACTCTTTGTCGATCGTGATGGCATCATCCCCCACACTGACGACTCTGGAATAGGGGATAATGCGCTGGTCTTTAAAAAAACCCTTAGGGTCTACCACGATCGCGGCTAGAGACTTCGTACCTGCATTAAGGATTAAGCTTTTGACATACCCTATTTGATGCCCTTCTTGAAGAGAAATGATCGGTAAGGACAGGAATTTTCGACTGGGTTTCATAATTCGCCTCCTTTATCGATTTCAAGACTCCCACTTCTATAAGCGGGAATTCCGAACTCTGCTTCGGCAACACCGATCCTCTAGCGCGATCGTATTCAATATGGGCTGGAGGCCTTCGTAACCAAAGTTAAGATGTTCGGCTTAGCTGAAATGTAACTGGTAAGAATTCGTTGCCTATTTTTAGAAAATGTATTCAGATTATCCAATGAATATGCTATGGAGGAGATAAGTATGAAGGTTATTGTCGGTCTTGGAAATCCAGGACCTCAATATGCGGATACACGCCACAACATTGGCTTTTTGTTAGTTGATCAGCTTGCAGAAATCAATAATCTTCAATTCCGAGTCAAATTTCAGGGGTTATGGGCTGAGGGAAATGTGGAGGGAGAGCGCCTTTTACTCCTAAAACCGCAAACGTTTATGAATTTGAGCGGACGATCAGTGAGTGAACTAGTACATTTTTACAAGGTTGGCGGTGAGAATTTACTGATTGTGCAGGATGATCTGGATTTGCCGTTAGGTAAGATGCGTTTGCGCGATCAGGGTGGTGCTGGTGGACATAACGGAATACGGTCGATTCTTTCTGAACTAGGAACGGATAAATTCTGGAGGCTTAAATTGGGTGTGGGACGTCCGCCTAAAGATTGGGATCCGGCACGCTATGTTCTTTCCCCCTTCGAGGAAGTGGAATTTCCCAAATTGGACGACCTGCTAGTTCGTTCAGAAAAGGCGACAAACCTCTGGATTAAAGGAGAAACTGATCGAGCCATGAATTTATACCATCGATAAAAAAACGTATAACCTCCTCTGCAAGGGGTCATTCTACTAGCATAGGGAGGTTATACGAATGAAGATGTTAAAGGTATGTCATGCTTGCGATCGGATTATTGGTGAGCTCGAGTTAGATAACTTAACAAGCGATAATGTGGACACGGGAATGGATATCGTCGGAAATGTGGCCTTTATTCTTTGCCCAGGTTGTTTGCACGAAATGGAAATCAAAACAGGAAATGTATATCATTAAAGGATGAGCGGTTTGAACACAATTTATGATTTTCTTCGACGAGGGCTCGACATTAAAGAAATTGATCAGTCGTTAAGCCACGGAGAATGGCCTCAAATGATTTATGACTTAACTGGTAGTCAAAAGGCTGCCTTCGTAGCTCAATTTATCCAAAGATCGAAGCCAGGTCCAGGATTAATTCTAACTTATTCCGAAGAGCAGGCCCAAAAGTGGACTAGTGATTTGAGGACGTGGTGTCCGCATGAAACTATCTTGCATTTGCCTTCCACAGAGTGGCTCCCTTTTGAAGTATTAGGTAAAAGCAGGGAGACAACCTCAGATCGAATTCGTGTTTTTAATCGTTTGGCTCAAGATCGTAAGTGTACGGTAGTGGCTTCAGTCCTTGCTTTAGAACGGCGCGTATTTCCAGTTGAACGATTTAAGGAATATACGTTAATTTTTAAAGTTGGTCAGGTATATGGCTTAACTGAAATCCTCCATACGCTAATAGCTGGAGGGTACGAGCGTGTCGAGACGATTGAAGGGAAAGGGCAGTTTGCTTTACGAGGAGGAATCTTGGATATTGCTCCCTTAGATGGGGAGTCAGTACGGATTGAGTTTTTCGATGATGAAGTGGACTCGATACGGACGTTTGATATTGGAACACAGAAATCAATCTCCTCTCAGGATAAGGTCTTTATACCCCCAGCTATGGAGTATATTGTAACTAAGGAAGAGCTGAGGGAACTCAGCTTTGCCATGCGGGCGGAAGTTCGGAAGGTTATGGGCCGTCATCAACGGGCTGGAAGGAAAGAGGCTGCAGAACGGTTACAAAACAAACTGGATGTGATGGTAGAAAGGCTTGAGCGGGGGATACTCGATGAAAATGTTTATCCCTTTTTGAGCTTGGTCAACACGCCGCTCGTTCCTTTTTTCTCATATCTCTCAGACGATCATTGTATTTTTTTGGATGAACCGCTCCGTTTGAAAGAACTATTAGAGTTTCAGGCCAATGAGCGTTTATTAGAATTTACGCAACAACTGGAACATGGTGACGGGTTTGTTCATCCTGGATCTCAATTTATCGACTATGAGGATATTTTAATTTATGGCGAGAAACACCCGTTGATCGGTCTTTCCACTCTTTTGAGGCAGGCGCCAGGACTTTCACCAAAGCGAGTTTTTAACTTAAACGCCCGTCCATTAACAGGATTTATGGGAAAAACTAGTATGTTGGTGGATGAGATAGTACACCGCAAGGAGGTTGGCAATGCGGTTGCCCTTTTTGTCGGGGACGAGGCTCACGTTGAGCGCTTGATTCAAGGGTTAAAAGATCTAGGAGTATCTGCATCCCGCAAAGGACTTGAGGAACCTATCGCGGAAGGGCAAGTTTATGTTTATCCGTTTTCGATAGACCAAGGTTTTGAGTTGCCGTTCGGTAAATTAGTGATTCTTACGGAAACGGAAATTTATAAGCGAGAGAGCAAGGCGACGGCCAGAAAGCCCAGCACGCCTGTCAAAAAGAGCCTTTTTATCTCGGATCTTAAACCTGGAGATTTTGTAGTTCATGTACACCATGGGATTGGGCAGTTCACAGGAATAGATCGCTTAGAGGTCGGCGGAATTGCGAAGGATTATTTTGGAATCCGATATGCGGGGGAAGATCGGCTGTATGTTCCTCTCGATCAGCTCCATCTTTTGCAAAAGTATCTAGGGAGTGCAGGGGAAACGATACCCAAGCTTTACAAACTTGGCGGGACTGATTGGTACAAGGTCAAGAATAAGACACGTAGTGCTGTCAAAGAAATGGCCATTGATTTAGTGAAACTTTATGCTAAGAGAGAGGCGATTCAGGGATTTGCCTTCTCTCAGGATAATGCCTGGCAAAACGAATTTGAAGAGAAATTTCCGTATGTGGAGACCCCGGATCAACTTCAGAGTATTGCAGATGTAAAAGCGGATATGATGCGCCCACGCCCAATGGATCGCTTACTCTGTGGAGATGTGGGATATGGTAAGACGGAAGTTGCCCTCAGAGCCGCTTTTAAGGCCGTCATGGATAGTAAGCAAGTAGCGGTTCTTGTCCCCACGACTATTTTGGCACAGCAACATTTTAATACCTTTAGAGAGCGGTTTATGGGGTATCCGATAAAAATTGAAATGCTAAGTCGCTTCCGATCCCAGAAGGAGCAAAAGGAGATCATTCGGGGCCTTAAAGAAGGGCAAATCGATGTCATTGTAGGTACTCATCGCCTGCTTTCCGAGGCGATTAAATTTAATAATTTAGGATTGTTGGTGATTGATGAAGAGCAACGGTTTGGGGTTACCCATAAGGAGAAATTGAAAACGCTAAAAGGTAATATCGATGTGCTAACATTGTCCGCAACACCCATCCCGAGGACATTACATATGTCTCTGGTGGGAGTAAGGGATATGAGTGTAATTGAGACTCCGCCTGAAGGTCGATATCCTGTCCAGACGTATGTTACTGAATTTCGACCCGATGTGGTACGAGAGGCAATACGGCGTGAAATCCAACGGGGAGGACAAGTTTTCTATGTGCATAACCGAGTTGAGGATATGGATCAGGTGATTCATTTCTTAAGTCAATTAGTTCCTGAAGCGCGGTTTGGAGTTGCTCACGGCCAAATGCGCGAAACTGCCTTGGAGCAGGTTATGCTTGATTTTATGGAACATGAAATGGATGTCTTGGTTTCGACAACGATTATCGAAACGGGGCTTGATATGCCTAATGTGAACACTCTGATTATCGATGAATCGGATCGTTTTGGATTATCCCAACTCTATCAACTGCGCGGACGAGTTGGGCGTTCTAACCGCAAAGCTTATACCTATCTTTTGTATAAACCACAAAAGGTCCTTACAGAAATTGCGGAAAAACGTCTTGCGGCAATTCGAGAATTTACAGAGTTTGGGGCAGGCTTTAAAATTGCTATGCGAGATTTAGAGATTCGTGGTGCAGGAAATCTCATTGGTGCCCAACAACATGGGCATTTATCAGCCGTGGGATTTGAAATGTACAGTCAAATGCTTAAAGAAGCCGTCCAAGAACTTCGAGGGGAAAAGGTTGAAGAGGTTGTCGAACCGAGTATTGAACTCCAGGTGGATGCCTTCTTACCAGACTCTTACGTTGTGGACCGTCAATCCAAGGCATCTTTGTATCAAAGGTTGTCAATGGTCCGGGATGAAGGCGAACTGAGCGAGATGGTCGATGAACTGGTGGATCGTTTTGGGACTCCGACACGTGAAGTCGAGCACTTAATTGAAATCATTCGGATTAAGCTGCTGGCAAGCTCCTTGAAAATTGAGCAAATACAGCAGTCTAAGCAAAACGTTATGATTCGTTTTGGGGCAGATCCGGGGATAACGGGAGCACAATTGATGTCTGTAGTCTCGGCTTCCCCTTACCCATTGTCGTTTAAGACCCTGCAAAATGGCAATTTAGAATGCAAAGTTCGGATTCGTACGGTTGATCAAGAGGCAGTGATTGAGGCAACACGACGGGTTCTTTCGACATTTTGCGACATTGCTTCAAGGACAACTCCTTGATATACTATTCTCATGTCAAACTGAAAGGGTGTGTCTTTATGAAAAAGTCCCGGGTGGGAATGATTTTTGGAGTCCTCGCATTGATGCTTGTGGCTACGGGGTGTTCCTCGTTGGTTGGCGGTAAATGGGCGGTAAAAGTTAACGGAGATTCGGTTCTAGTCAAGGATTATGATGCTCGAGTTGCTGAAGCACAAAAAACTTATGAAAAGCAAGGCATGAAATTTGACACAGACCAAGGAAAGCAGGCTTTGCCAAAAATTAAAAGCCAGTTGTTAGATCGTATGATCGAAGGTAAGCTGATTGCCCAAGAAATGAAAAAAAGTTCACTTAATCCAGAGGATGCCAAGGTGAAAGAGCAAGAGGATACTATTAAGAAAAATATTGGGGATGAGACGACCTTTCAAGACACTCTTAAACAACAAGGTATGACAGAATCGGAATTAAAAAATTTCTTGGCGGTCTATGAAAAAGTAACGGGTGATGTCAAAGTAAGCGATGCTGAAATTAAAACTTTTTATGATCAAAATATCTCGAATTACTCTCAACCAGAAAGTGTAAAGGCCCGTCATATTCTAGTGAAAACAGAAGAAGAAGCCAATGCAATTATTGTACAACTCAAAGCGGGGGCCGATTTTGTACAGTTAGCTAAGGAAAAATCCATTGAACCCGGAGCTAAGGATTCCGGTGGAGATCTTGGAACCTTTACCAAAGGGAAAATGGTTCCTGAGTTTGAAACCGCAGCTTTTAGCCAAAAAGTAGGTACCTTTTCCGCTACCCCAGTAAAAACAGAATTTGGATATCATGTAATCCAAGTTGAAGCACATACGCCTGCCGCGGCTCCAGACTTTGAGAAGGTGAAGACTCGAGTGAGTCAAGATGCACTCAATCAGGCGAAAGATACGAAGTTCCAAACTTATTTCGACGAGCTGCGGAAAAATGCGAAAATCGAGTATTCTCAAGGATATAAGCCAGCAAGTTAATAAATTTAGCAAAAGAAGGCAACAAGATAATGCCTTCTTTTGTTTTACATTGGAAAAAAATGAATAATTGGCAATCCCTAGATATATACTATCATTGAATTTAAGGTTTAAAAAGGAAAGGACGAAAGATTAGGGAACGACAAAAGGAGGAATGTGCGCCTATGAAAGCAACTGGTATTGTGAGAAGAATTGATGACCTCGGTCGTGTCGTTATTCCAAAGGAAATTCGTCGGACTCTTCGTATTCGGGAAGGAGATCCGTTAGAAATTTTTGTAGATCGGGAAGGAGAAGTGATCTTGAAGAAATATTCTCCTATTCGTGAATTAGGAGAATTTGCAAAGGAATATGCAGATTCCCTATTTGAAGCAACCGGACATATTACATGTATCGCGGACAGAGATACGATCATTGCAGTTTCCGGAGCTTCAAAAAAAGAATATCTCAATAAAGCGATCGGACCAGCTACCGAACAAGCCATGGAGGAGAGGAAAACAATTCATATCGGCGTGGCAGGAGAACATGCAACCTGTAAAAATTGTCCTGAAAATGAAGAGGAGGATAAATGTAAGTTTGCAAGTGAAGTCGTTGCCCCCATTATTTCACAAGGGGATCCTATTGGAGCCGTGATTCTAATGTCTAAAGACCCTAATATCAAGATGGGGGATTTGGAGATTAAATTAGTTGAGACGGCAGCAGCCTTTTTAGCAAAACAAATGGAACAATAGTGATTAATAAAGAAATAAAGCGGTCAAGCCCGCTTTATTTTTTTATACAAATGCCTTCGTCAGGGTCACGTTATAAATTTCTTCATAGTCCAAGGTGTATGAAAGTTGGCTTTATGCTAAAATACTGTTGGGAGGTGGGAAACTTGTCCGCGTGTCTTCATGTAATTGGTCTAGGACCCGGGGGGCTTGAACAATTAACGCTTGGGAACTATAGACAGATAAAAAATGCAACAAAACTATTTGTTCGAACCTCTCAGCATCCTTGTGTTCAAGAGTTGCTGAATGAGGGTGTAAGTATAGAATCGTTTGACGAAATCTATGCCTTAGAACCATCCTTTGAGGCAGTTTATGAAAGGATTTTGGAAAAGTTGCGAAAGGAGTTGCAGAAGGGTTCAAACATTATTTACGCAGTTCCTGGGCATCCGATGGTGGCGGAGAAGACTATACAACTTATTGAGGAGAAGCTTGCAAAGGAATATGAGGTCGTGATCCATCCGGCTATGAGCTTCGTAGATGAGCTTTTTAGAGTCCTGAAATTTGATCCAATTGAAGGGTTATTAATACGCAATTATGATGCCCTTAAAGACGTAGGACTGACTGGGCAAGAATGGTTAATCATTCCCCAAGTGTACAATAAATTAATAGCATCCGAGGTTAAACTGGATTTAATGCTATCCTATCCGGATGATTCATGCGTGTATATCACTAAAGCCCTCGGTACTCCCCTAGAACAAGTGGACAAGCTCTTGCTCTACGAGATGGATCATGGGACTTTCGACCACTTGACCACCGTAGTCTTGCCACCAAATACAGAAGTTATCTCTTTTTCTAAGTTGGCCAAAGTTATGGAAACTTTGCGTTCGGAAAGCGGGTGCGCATGGGATCGGGAACAAACCCATGAATCGCTAAAGCCGTATCTGATTGAGGAGAGTTATGAAGTTATTGATGCAATAGAAAAACAAGATATGTATAATTTGTGTGAAGAGTTGGGAGACTTATTATTACAAGTTATTTTTCATACTCAGGTTGCGTCAGAGGCGAGCGAATTCGAACACCAGGATGTCCTTCGAGGGGTTATTCAAAAGCTGATTCGTCGACATCCCCATGTTTTTGGCGATGAGACGGCTGAAACAGCGAAGGAGGTCATAAAGACTTGGGATAGGATTAAACTTGAAGAGAAGAACGATCAAAGCAAAGTGGATTTTTTTAGTGATCCAAAGGGCTTGCCAGCTTTAATGTGGGCGGCTAAAACACAGTATAGGGTTGCCAAGGTGGGGTTTGATTGGAAAGAAATTGAGGGACCTTGGGGGAAAGTACAAGAAGAATTGCAAGAACTTGAGAGTGCAATAACGGACGGAATAGGTATTCGTGAAGAATTAGGGGATTTAATATTTGCAATTGTCAATTTGGCTCGTTTTTTAAAGCTTGATGCAGAGGAAGTTCTAAGGGATAATATACATAAGTTTCAAGGCCGTTTCTTAAAAATGATTGAATTATGTCGGGAAGATGGCCATGTTTTTGAGGAACTACCCCTAAATCAAATGGATATTTTTTGGGAAAAGGCAAAATCTGAAGAAAAAGTAGTAAATTAATGTAATATACACAAAAAAAAGCAGGAGATTGATCTTTTATAGCGAAATATAACTGACGTGATAAGATCAGTTATTTTAGGAGGGACTAATTTTGAATAAGGCTGAATTAGTTAGTGCTGTAGCGGAGAAGGCTGACATGTCCAAGAAGGATGCGGAAAAGGCAGTAAAGGCTGTTTTTGAAGTCATCGAAGAGTCGTTAGCACAGAGTGAAAAGGTCCAACTGGTTGGTTTTGGGACATTCGAAGTTAAAGATCGCGCTGCACGGACAGGGAGAAATCCACAAACTAAAGAAGAAATTCAGATTCCTGCAGCTAAAGTACCAGGTTTTAAAGCAGGTAAGGCTCTAAAAGATGCAGTTCAAAAATGAGTCTTCGGACTAATGATAAAATCAGGTCCCAGGTTTTCTGGGACCTGATTTTTATCCCTTCAGCGAGAAATTTTTGGAAGTGGTCCTTCGCTGTGAAGGCTGCTTCGCCATCCATAACGGCACCTTCATGTTTGAGCCATAGAGATAAGCCGTTCTGCTCTATGATGCATTGGTGCTTTGCCTGTTCTTACTGGAGCCTAAGTGCGTTTTTGGCTCAATCAGCCAATTTTTTAGGGGGGGCATCTTATGCGTATTGATAAGTATTTAAAAGTATCACGTCTCATAAAGCGCCGCACAGTCGCTAAAGATGTTTGTGTCGGTGAAAAGATTAGTATTAACGGACGAACTGTTAAACCCTCAGCTGAAGTCAAGCTAGGTGACCTAATTACAATTGAGATGGGAAGTCGTATTCTTGAAGTCCGGGTCGTGGCCACCCCAAACAGTATAAAAGCGAACGAAGCCCATACCATGTATGAATCCATAAGAGATGAACGCAAGACAGAGTCTTAAATTAAAAGACTTTGTCTTTTTATTTAAGACAACATGCATCCATCCTCGTCGACCCCAGACCAGAGGAAGTTTCTTAGCTTAGAGAGTACGATCAGTGGAATTGCGTCAATGAGCGCAGTCGATCAGGCGTTAAGAAACTCAACGGTTCACATGCAGAAAGCCCAGAGGTTTTGAGTTTTAGCCTTAGCGACAAGCGAATAGCAATGGAACGTTGTACGAACGCGCTAAGACACTTCCTCCGCGCAGGTCAGCTTAAGTCAAGAACCGTCCCCAACTTGCATCCTAGGAAACTTCCATTCCTACGTCTAAAGGACGTGCATCATGAATAGGTTTATAAGAAGAAAAAGAGATAGGGGGATGGGGCATGGTGGACAAAGCTGGCAGAGGACATCGCCTTGTCATGGAAAACCGGGAACAAATAGCTTTAACGGGAGTACATAAGGTTCAGTCCTTTGACACTAAAGAAATTGTTCTTGAAACTGAACTAGGGATATTAAGTATTAAAGGGGAGCAGTTAGGCATCAAGTTGCTTAATCTTGAGGAAGGTCTCGTAGATCTTCAAGGGCAAGTTGGTGCTTTAATCTATCACCGTAATACAGGTGGAGGTACTCGCAGAGGTTTTCTAAACCGGGTTTTACGTTAAAAGTTAAGGCCTCCGAAGAAGAGAGAAAGGAGGAAGAACAATCTCAGAATTCGTAACGTTATTTTGGGTCATCGTTGCTGGAGCATCAGTAGGCGTAGTTTTTGATTTTTATCGAACGTTTAGACGATGGCAAGGTTGGGGACGAGTCATTACGTTTATCGGGGATTTAGTTTTTTCGTTAGTTGCCTTATACATTCTTTATAGGTTTTTTGAGAAAGCAAATGCTTTGGCTTTTCGTGCTTACATTATGTGGGGGAGTTTGCTAGGCCTAGTCCTTTACTTAAGATTATTAAGTCGTTTTTCAGTGCGATTCTATTTGGGGATATATAGGATTTTAGCTTACCTAACGAGGCTTGTTCACCGGGGAATCAAAATTCCGATTAGGGCACTCGTTTTGATCATGAGACCACCCTACGCAATATTACGTTGGTTTAGCGTTCTTCTTTTCCGAATCGTAGAAGTAATTCTAATTGAGCCATGTTTGAGTATGAATACGAGGATAATGGCATGGGTGAAAGGGCTTATACCACCTAAGA
>DAIEHY010000001.1:0-26638 GCA_027353165.1 Desulfosporosinus sp. | reverse complement strand
AAATGGTTAAATTTCTTGAAGGGCTTGATTCTCTAATATTGAATAGCTATAATGGAATTATCCGGGGTCTTTTGTAAATAATTTGTAGCCACTTTGTAACAAATTTGTCCACAATCTATACACAGCTGTGTATAACTTTTAGCAAGGGCGTGCCCACAGTGCATATTGAAATAAGAGGCTTGGAAAAGCTAAGTTTTCGAGAACGACAGGCAGTGATTCTTAAGGAAAGCGGAAAGTCTTCCGAAGACATTGCCAAGAAACTACATCTCAGTCAAAGTACTGTAGCAACTCTATTAACCCGGGCGCGAAGTAAAGGCTATGAAATAGTTTGCATTATACCGGGCGGTGAGCTCGGATTGGGGGGAGAGGAATTTGATGAAGAGGACCCGTCTGAAGAGTAAGTCTCAAAATCGTCATAGGGTTCGATTTCGTCTTGTTCCAACTCTTATTATTTGTGGAGTATTTGCAGTAGTCGGAAGCTCAGTATGGCAAATATTAATACTTCGTTCACATGTCGAGGAACAATTAGCTCAATTGAATCAGCAAAAGGTTTTATTACTTAACGAGGAGAAACGTCTCAAAGAAGAAATTGTTCAGTTAAACACCCCCAGTTACATTGAACAATTGGCAAGAGAGCAGTTAGGTTTAGTAAAACATGGTGAAATTCTTATTTCTCCCAAGAATTAGTACCTTACAAGGGTCTTCTATGCCTTGACAGGCAGGAAATGTGCTGCATATAATATAGAGTAAGTATAGATAGATCATCACAAGGAGGAGTTTACTTCGTATGGCCATTGACGTTGGCAGTATTGTTGAAGGGGTCGTAACAGGAATCACGAACTTTGGAGCATTTATTGAATTGCCGGATAGAGTAACCGGACTCGTACATA
The DNA here is from genome assembly GCA_027353165.1 of Desulfosporosinus sp. Classification (GTDB taxonomy): domain Bacteria; phylum Bacillota; class Desulfitobacteriia; order Desulfitobacteriales; family Desulfitobacteriaceae; genus Desulfosporosinus. The sequence goes on along the minus strand of DAIEHY010000001.1, from coordinate 25,748 downwards.
TCTCGGAAGTCGCTGATGCCTATGTCAAGGACGTTCGAGATTACTTAAAGGAACAGGATCATGTTAAGGTAAAGGTCATTCATGTTGATGAAAAGGGTAAAATCGGACTTTCGATTAAACAAGCAAACCCCCCTGTTCGCAATGTGAGTCGTGAACGCCGTCTTCCGCCAACCGTATCCTTTGAGGATAAATTGGCTAAATTTATAAAAGACAGTGATGAGCGTCAGACTGAATTTCGCCGGGCTACAGATTCAAAACGTGGAGGTAGAGGGTCAAGTAGATATTAAGTAATAACCGCCGTAAGGCGGTTTTTCTTTTTAACAACTCTTTGAAAATGCGGACATATTGTAGAGTGCTATAGGGTTAATCTGGATTTAAATAGAGAGATTTAACTAACAACGTCGAAAGTTGTTGCGTTTGTTTGACTTGACTAGACAAGGTTTTCTATTGCGTTAGGCTATAATGTTACCAATAAATGGTTAAGAGGTGGCATTATGGCAGAATGGGCATCGTTAAAATTGGAACGGAGTCTAGGAAGTAAGATTTCAATCGAAGGCACGTTTTTCCCGTTGGTACTAGGAGGGTTATTGGCGCGAGGGGGTATAATGGGTCTTCATCCCTTTGGGGTCGCTTTCGGCGCTGCTTTGATATTGAAAAGGGAAAAGGGATTTCCATTTGGGCTACTGGGAATTCTTATGGGAATGATTTCTTTAAAAGACCTCTCCTTTGCTTTGCAGACAGTATTGATCTTAGGGACTTTGAACCTAATATTGCCTGTAATACGCAAAAAGAAGAATCAGGGAACTTATTTAGTGATACTAACGGGTATTGTCGTGGCCATTATTTCGGGAGTTGCCATGAGTTTTGCAAAGCCGGACCTTTATGCATTTCTTACTCTGGGACTTCAGAGCGTTTTGGCGGGAGGGTTTGCGATTATTTTCTGGTTTGCTTTGAGTCATCAGGAGGCCATTTGGAGCGGCGAATTTCAGCGTGAACAAGGAATAGCTTGGTTATTTATTCTGATCGGATTAATAAGTGGGCTTCAAGGTGTTCAAATTATGGAGATCAATATTTCTGTGGTCTTGCTAAGTTTCTTTGTATTATTTATATCCGAACGATCTGGTGCAGGAACATCAGCGGGTGTAGGCGCATTATTAGGCTTTTTGCCTCAATTAACCTTAAGTAGTCAAAATCTGATGGATGCTGGAATATACGGTTTAGCCGGTTTTTGCACGGGAGCCTTTCGTCGGTTCGGTAAACTTGGGATTGGAACAGCTTTTATAGCTGTCATGATGATGTTGACAGTCTTTTTGCAACAAGACGTTATATTCTCTCAACTAATTTCCTCCACATTAGGGTTATTCCTCTTCCTCTTATTACCAAGAGCTAATCATAAAAAAGATTTTTTAAAGCCAAAGGTGATTCCGGAAATTGAAACAACGGTTTCTAAGGTTAAGGCTTTGGCAGAAATTTTTGACCAAGTCGCTTTAAGTTATCAGGCGGCTGAGTCAGAGTCGTTTGATTTGCGTCCCGAAGTTTCAGAATTGATGAACGTCTTAGTGGAACGTGTCTGTAGAGCTTGTCCAACAATGGATGCCTGTTGGAATCGAGAATTCTATAAAACTTATCATATTTTCTTCGAACTGTTTGCCTTAGTAGAGAATGAATCGGACGTTAAACTACAGCAACTCCCTGTAGAATGGAAGCGCCATTGCGGGCGCTTAAAAGAAATTTTATTGGGAATTCAATTCATTATCGAACAAGAAAAAAGTCAGGAAGAATGGCGTCGTCGCCTGGTATTGAACCAAGAAGCTCTCTCACGTCAGTTTCTAAATGTCTCGCATGTTATAGGAAACCTAGCCAAGGAACTCCATACTCAGCATAACTGGGAGATCGTTAAGCCCTCAAATTTAGCACGCCGCCGCCGTCATTTCTTAGATGTAGGGGTGACGACATTTACCAAAACGGGCAATTCGATCAGTGGGGACAATTATGCATCGATTGCTTTCTCAACAACACAGCATGCCTTTATTTTGAGTGATGGTATGGGTGTGGGAGAAAACGCTGCCAAATTAAGTGCCACTGCCTTGACGCTTTTAGAGCAACTTTTAACAACGGGTTTTGAACCGGAAGGAGCAATTCAAGCACTAAACTCCATCCTAGTTATGCGTTCTCCTGAGGAAAGTTTCGTAACGATTGATATGGCCATTATTGATTTAGAATCTTCGAATATTAGACTTATTAAGGTGGGAGCGTCAGCCACATATTTAATTGGTAACGATGGAGTTAAGTTATTTGAATCATCTAGTCTTCCTGCGGGCATTCTAAATCAAATTGATACTCCGGTTTTAGATGAGAAGATGGAGAATGGCGAAGTATTAATATTATTAACGGATGGGGTTCAGGATGTTCTGAAAGAGGGACCAGATTGGATTCAAGAGTTCTTAAAGGGAATCGCCAACCATAAGTCCCAAGCAATAGCAGATCTTATTGCAGAGGAGGCCCGTCGCTTGGGCGGCGGAGCCCTTGAAGATGATGGGATCATCTTAGTTGTCCAGAAAAGCTATTGGAGCGACTAAATGGTCATTGAATAATTATCAGCTTAACGTGGGGATGATAAAAAGTGAAGATTTAGTGGCGTTAAGTCTTTGATAAATTATCTTTCAAGCAGGATAACAGAACTATATGTCGAATCAAACTATTATGACTTATTGGAACTACTCAGAATCCTAGTTTAAGTCTTTTAAAACTAAGGGGACTGTAGAGTTTTATATTCCTGCTTTACGAGGGATAATGAAATTTAATTAAGGGAGCGGATTAAAAAATGGCTTGGGATGCTACAAAACTTAAGGACTGGCAGATTGCCGAAGAGGCCGAAAAAAACATGCCTACAGTTGACGAATTGATCGAAAAGTTATCACTCAGAAAAGAAGAAATAATCCCATACGGAAAAACACCAAAAGTAGACTTTCTGAAAATGATGGAGCGCCTTGGAGATAAACCAGATGGCAAATATATTGAAGTAACTGCTATTACCCCAACACCACTTGGTGAAGGGAAAACAACAACGACTCTAGGTCTCATTGAAGGACTCGCCAAGAGAGGCAAGAACGTTGGTGGTGCAGTTCGGCAACCGTCCGGCGGCCCAACAATGAATATTAAGGGTACTGCTGCTGGTGGTGGAAACGCTCTATTGATTCCTATGACGGAGTTTTCCTTAGGTCTCACAGGGGACATCAATGACATCATGAACGCTCACAATCTTTGTATGGTCGCTTTGAATGCTAGGATGCAGCATGAGGCTAACTATACGGATGAAGAGCTTGCTAAGCGTGGCTTGAAACGCTTGGACATCGATCCCAAGAATGTTGAAATGGGCTGGGTTATCGACTATGCAGCTCAAGGCCTGAGAAATATTATTATTGGTATTGGCGGCAAAAAAGATGGCTTCCAAATGACATCTAAATTCGGGATTGCCGTTGGATCAGAGTTAATGGCAATTTTGGCAGTCGCTAAAGATCTTCCGGATCTCAGAGAACGGATTGGCAAAATCATCGTTGCTTATAGTAAAACTGGTCAACCTGTTACGTCTAAGGACCTAGAAGTCGATGGCGCAATGACCGCTTGGATGCGTAACACAATTAACCCGACGATTTGTTATACTGCTGAAGGTCAACCCGTCATGGTTCATGCTGGTCCGTTTGCTAATATTGCTATCGGGCAGTCTTCCATTATTGCGGACCGAGTTGGTCTGAAAATGTTTGATTATCATGTTACGGAAAGCGGATTTGCGGCAGATATCGGATTTGAGAAGTTCTGGAACGTTAAAGCTCGTTTGGGTGGTTTAAAACCGGATGTTTCAGTTTTGGTAGCAACCATTCGTGCTCTAAAAATGCACGGCGGTGGCCCTGCTGTAGTGCCTGGTCGTCCATTACCAGAGGAGTATACGAAAGAAAACCTCGAATTGGTGGAAAAAGGCTGTGCCAACTTACTTCATCATCTTAAAATTATCAAGAAATCTGGAATTGTTCCAGTTGTCTGCGTAAACGGTTTCTATACCGATACTCAAGCAGAAATAGACTTGGTCAAGAAAATTGTTAGGGCTGCGGGAGCCCGCTGTGCCCATTCTGATCACTGGCTCAATGGTGGAGATGGTGCTTTAGAATTAGCAGATACCGTTATGGAGGCTTGCCAAGAAGAATCTAAATTCAAATGCCTCTATCCATTGGAAATGCCACTTCGTCAACGCGTTGAGCTTATCGCGAAAGAAGTCTACGGGGCAGATGGCGTTGACTGGTCGCCGGAAGCAGAAGCTAAGGCTAAGAAATTTGAATCAGATCCCTATTATGCTGATTTCTCCACTATGATGGTGAAAACTCACTTGAGTTTGTCCCACGATCCCACACTGAAAGGCGTGCCCACAGGCTGGAGATTGCCAATTCGCGACATCTTAGTCTATGGCGGAGCGAAATTCCTTTGCCCGATGGCAGGTACTATCAGCTTAATGCCTGGTACAAGTTCAGATCCTGCTTACAGAAGAATTGACGTTGATACCAAGACCGGAAAAGTTAGCGGCTTGTTCTAAGCTTTGGGGGATTTGTAATTGCCCCTACCATGGTCTTAGAAAAGCTAGTAGGGCCCTGAGTACTCAGGGCCCTTTATTATTCACGACGGGCAATTTGTAAATTGCCCCTGCTATTGTCTGTAATGGATTTTAAGTGCTAGAATAGTAGGAGTAATTTACAAATTGCCTCTATCTTTAGGTTTGAAACCCTATTTTTTCGTAGAAGCTATAGCTATAGCCCTATTTGAAGAAGGCAGTAGTTACGAAAAATGGTTATGCTTTGTTCGTGTTTCGTAAAGGGGGTTTAAACGTTAACCGATGTATGAAAAACTGCGCACTTATATATTGCCTAAAATGATCCCTCCCGATACGAAAGTCATGATTGCAGTATCTGGTGGCCCAGATTCAATGGCTTTATGTCATATTCTTTGGAGATATGTACAAGAAGATTGGAAAAGGAAAAATTCCTTAATAATAACCCATGTCCATCATGGAGTTCGAGAAGAGTCAGATTCCGAGAGCCGCCTTGTACAACAGATGGCTGGTAAGTGGGGAATTCCTTGCCTTGTTCACCGTTTTGATGCCAAAGGATTTGCTAAAAGTATGGGCCTATCCTTCCAGGAAGCGGCGCGAGAGTGGCGTTACGCTCGCTGGAAAGAGGATATGCATAGAGAAGGAAGCACTGTCTTGGCAACGGCACATCATCTTGGGGATCAAGCCGAAACCATTCTCTATCGCTTACTTAGAGGGAGCGGAACTGCTGGCTTAGCTGGGATATATCCATCCAAAGACTCGATCATTCGCCCTTTGCTTGCCTTTACAAAAGCAGATATTTTAAATTACTGTCAGCAAGAGGGACTGCCATTTGCGCTCGATCGTTCTAATCAAGAATCTGTTTATGTGCGTAATAAAATCCGATTGGAGTTAATTCCTGATTTGGAGAGGGATTATAACCCCCGAATTCAGGAGGCACTTGGCCGTATGGGAGAGCTTCTTCGTTGGGATGAAGAGTATTTAGCTAAACAAGTAGAGGGGTTCTTCCAAAAGTACTCTATCAAAGATTCCCAAGGCGTGGTCGGGTTAAGTCGTAAGGCCTTTGCTGAATCGCCTGCCATATTGTCTCGTTTGTTACGCAAAGCGGCCACAATGGTTGCGCAGGATCCACGTGGTTTGGGCTACTCCTATGTTACCAAGCTTATGGATTCCTTAGGAAAGGTCGGTTGGATGCAAGACTTGCCGGGTATGACAATTAAAATAACGGACGAGGGTATTTGGTTTAGAAGTCCTAATGTGCAGAGGCAGCAAGACGAGGTCATACTTCCAGAAATACCAATTGTTTTGGGGCAATGGACCGGAATCCCAAGTTTGAATAGGGAGATCGGCTTGTTAACAGATTCGAATTTTTTAGCCGTGAAGGACGATTTTCAAGGGCAGGGGAACAGTGTAGCTGTTTTTGATCACAATTATTTATCCCAGCTACCGATACAACTTAAATGTCGTACACGTTGTCAGGGAGATAAAATGTGGTTTCAGGGTGTCGGACATAAGTCCCTTAAAAAGATTTTTCAAGAGGAGAACATTGAGGTTGAGGCAAGAAATCGTATACCCTTAATTGCTTATGGAAACGAGGTGCTTTGGATTCCGGGCGTCCGTCAAAGCGACCTCTACCGACCAAAAAAAGATGGCAAAAAGGTATACTGTATTTTCAAAACACAGCATCTGCTCTAGTTTCGATTCATTGTAAAACCCAATACTGCATGGTATAATATGTGGAATTGCTTCGTAATGAAGCGGTTTCCCTAACTTGAGAGGAGGACCATGCTTGAAGGTCTTTAAAAATGCGGCAATTTATATTCTGATAATTCTTATGGCGATTATGCTTATTCGATGGTCGACCCCTCCCGTCAGCAAAGAGGTGGGAATGGATTATAACTCCTTTAAAAGGGCTGTTGCAGAGGATCAGGTTAAAAGTGTTGTGGCTGTTGTTGAGGAAACTTCCACTAAGTATACAGTTACGATGAAGGACGATAAAAAACACGAGGTGATTGGACTCACTTCGGATCCACAACTTGCGACAGATTTATATTCCCGTGGCATTAATTTTGTCGTTGAACCACCCCCTAAATCTCCGTGGTGGGTTGGGCTCTTAACGACAATGTTACCCATTATCGTCATCGTTGGTTTGTTCTTCTTTATGATGCAACAAAGCCAAGGCGGCGGAAACCGGGTGATGCAATTTGGAAAAAGTAAAGCGCGCCTTGTTGGCGAAGATAAGAAAAAAGTAACGTTTGCTGATGTAGCCGGTGCAGATGAGGTTAAAGAAGAGCTTGAAGAGGTTGTTGAATTTTTGAAGCAACCGAAGAAATTTCATGAATTAGGGGCCAAAATTCCCACGGGGGTGTTGTTGTTTGGGCCTCCTGGAACCGGTAAAACCCTCCTTGCTCGCGCAGTCTCCGGGGAAGCGGGTGTACCATTCTTTAGCATTAGTGGCTCTGATTTTGTGGAAATGTTTGTAGGAGTCGGTGCTTCTCGCGTTCGAGATTTGTTTGAACAAGCTAAGAAGAACGCACCTTGCATCGTTTTTATTGATGAGATCGATGCAGTTGGTCGGCAACGGGGTGCTGGTTTAGGCGGGGGACATGATGAACGAGAACAAACCCTTAACCAACTTCTAGTGGAGATGGATGGATTCAATGGGAATGATGGTGTTATTATTATTGCGGCAACGAACCGGGCGGATGTCCTAGACCCAGCATTATTGCGTCCAGGCCGTTTTGACCGCCAGGTTGTGGTGGATGTTCCAGATGTTAAAGGACGCGAAGAGATTTTGAAAGTCCATGCCAAGGGCAAGCCCTTAACGAAGGACGTTGATCTTGAAGTGATTGCCCGACAGACTTCTGGCTTTACAGGCGCAGACTTAGCCAACTTGATTAATGAGGCAGCGCTTCTCTCAGCACGGCGGAGTGAAACTCAAATAAGACAGCAAGCCTTGGAAGACTCGATTGAACGGGTCATCGCGGGACCAGAGAAAAAGAGCCGAGTAATAAGTCCCTTTGAGAGAAAACTTGTTTCATATCATGAAGCCGGACATGCTTTACTCGGGGAGATTCTCACTCATACTGATCCCTTACACAAGGTCTCGATTATCCCACGTGGAAGGGCAGGGGGATATACGCTTCTTCTTCCGAAAGAAGACCGTAATTATATGACAAAATCCCAACTGCTTGATCAAGTAACCATGTTGCTTGGGGGTCGAGTGTCTGAGGCATTAGTGCTTCACGAAATCAGTACCGGTGCATCGAATGACTTGGAGCGAGCAACGGGTATCGTTCGAAAAATGATTACAGAGCTGGGGATGTCCGAAGAACTTGGTCCTTTAACCTTTGGACACAAAGAAGAGCAAGTCTTCCTTGGCAGAGATATTTCCCGTGATCGCAGTTATAGTGATGCAGTAGCTTATTCGATTGACAAAGAGGCACGTCGCATTATTGATGAGTGCTACCAGAAGGCGCAGAATTTAATTCAGCAAAACATTGATAAACTACATGCCATTGCTGAAGCCTTGATGGATAAAGAAACGCTGGATGTTAAGGATTTTGCTGCCCTAATGGAGAAGTTTATTGTTAATTTGGATAAAGTTGAACCTAGCAAAGATCCTATTAGCTTAGAAAAGAATGTGCCCCTGGAAATTGCCGAAAAGGGTCATTCTGAGGATCCAAAGTTGCTAGGGCAAGCGGTGGATGATGAGTTAAATAAAATAAAATAAACTATAAATAATCTGGTAAATTTTCAGTTTACTGTTGAGAGGAGCATGTAGAATGGAACGTACATTTATTATGTTAAAACCAGATGCAGTTCAACGAGGATTAGTGGGTGAAGTGATTGCTCGTTTTGAAAAAAAAGGTTTAAAACTTGTTGGGATGAAGTTAATTCAAGTGGATCGTGCCCTTGCAGAAGCACATTATGCAGAACATCGAGGTAAAGGGTTTTTTGAACCGACAGTCAATTATATTATGTCTTCTCCGGTCGTCGCGATGGTATGGCAGGGAAAAAACGGAGTTGCACTGGCCCGTGAACTCATGGGAGCAACTAATCCAGCCAACGCAAATCCGGGTTCGATTCGGGGAATGTATGGAATGGATATTAGCCGGAACATTATTCACGGCTCAGACTCGGTTACTAGTGCTGAACGTGAGATTGCTCTTTATTTTAAACCCGAAGACCTTGTAGATTATCAAAAAGTGGGCGACGAATGGCTGAGTGAATAAATAACAATAAAGGGATGCCCACATGGGTGTCCCTTTATTAGACTATCAGGAAGATCATATAAGTGACCATGAGGCAAACGCCGGTGCTACTAAGATTCCATAAAAGCATGGAGGTGTAATGGGTGCATTTAGATAAAAAGGGACGATCCCTCTTGGGGTTAGCTTCTATTTTGCTCGGATTTCTTTTTATAATTTTGATTAAGGCACAGGGAGCTGCTGGCAGTCAAGTGCTACTTCAGGAAACAGCTGTGCCCAGTCTCATTAAAACAGAACAAGAAAATCAACAGCTTTCTATTGAAAATGATAAGATACAGCAGGAACTATTGAAATATGCTCAGGGTCAAAGTGCTTCTGCCTTGATAAATCAGCAAGTTCAAGAAACTAAAATGAATGCTGGGTTAATAGCACTTACCGGTCCGGGAGTTAGAATTACGCTCAATGATTCAACACGTGCCGCTACAGGAGAAGAGGACCCGAATAAATATTACATTCATGAAGAGTATATTCGAGAGATCATAAACGCTCTTTGGAATGGGGGAGCGGAAGCTATTGCGATCAATGGCCAACGTGTGATGACAAATACAGAAGTGTTTTGCGGTGGGTCATTTATTCAGATTAATGGGACTCGTCAAATGCCTCCTTATGTGATCGGAGCGATTGGTGATTCAAACAACTTATCGGCTGCTCTAAAATTTTACTATGTTTGGGCTAGATTGGGAGAGTTTCAAGATCAATATGGAATTACCCGAAAACTTGAGACCTTTGACAGTGTTACGATTCCGGCGGGAAAACTTAGAGATTATAAATATGCGGAACCTGTTAAGGAGGGAACTTGATGCATCGTTGGAAACGGAACTTAGCCTTGCCTGTCACCATGGTGGCGATCGCCTTGGGTTTTTTAATATCCCTTCAGGTTCAAACTCAAAAGAATGTTTCGGATGCAGAGCGGATTAGTGCAGAGCGGATGATTCAGATGAAAGCAGTCTTGTCAAATTCCTTAGCTCAAAATGCTCAACTTCAGAAGGAGCATCACGACTTATCAGGAAAATTAGACTTGGCTCGGCAACAAGTAGGGACAGACCCTCAACTTTTAGTCCATTTGAAACAATTGCAAATGCTAGATGGAACTCAAGCTGTTGAGGGACCTGGCATACTGATAAGTATTGATGACCGTAACAAGAAGGTTTTGTTTCCTCTCAGACCAGATGAGATTTCTAAGCTGATTAACACCTTGAAGTTGGCTGGTGCTGAGGCAATCAGTATCAATGGTCAACGGATTGTTGGCTCGACGGATATTGTGTTGAGTGGAAGTTCAACCATTTTAGTAAACAAAGTTCCCATAAACCGTACAGAGGGAATTCCCTATGAAATAAGTGCTATCGGAGAGCAAGGAACACTTCTAGATTATGTTTCCCAACTAGATGCCAAAAATCTTAAAGAGTATGGTGGTATGACTGTAAGTATTGCAAGGAAAACAATTCGCATCCCTTCCTACAAGGGGTCGTATACATTTCAAAAGGCAAAACAATGGGATGCTCTGCCTCAGTAGGTGGAGGATTGTTAGGGAGTGACGAAGTTTTGCATTCAATGGCACGCGTCAACCAAATTATTGAAAATGCAGATTACGTTAGTTATATGGCGAAGATTGAAGATTTAGAGATGGAACGCCGTTATTGTAAGCATGGCTTCGACCATGGGTTAAACGTTGCTCGAATCGCATACGCGTATATTTTGGAAAGAGGGGAACTAATCCTATCCAAAGAGGGGATATACGCGGCTGCGTTGCTGCATGATATTGGACGTTGGGTGGAATATCAAACGGGTGAAGATCATGCAGAGGTAAGCGCAAGGCTAGCTCTTCCTTTACTAGAAATGTGTAACTTTAACTCAGAGAGTATTCAAATAATCATCACTGGAATTCGTGAACATCGCCGACATTGCGACAGTAATCTGACACCATTGGGAAAAGCGCTGGCGATCGCGGATAATTGTTCCAGAGATTGTCGGTATTGTACTATGCAGCAACAATGTCATAAGTTTAAGCCAGAGATGAAACGGATCGTGTATTAAGGGAGGATTATTAAATGCAAACCTTTGGCATGAGGTGGGTTACCCTCAATAATGTCTTAGAGGCAAAAAGAGCCTTGACTCAAATTGGTTCCGACCCCGGAGGAATTGCTCATATGGCAGGCAAAGCAATAGGCCGAGCCATAAAGTTAGAGCAGGTTCCTTTACGGGTGGCACATATTCTTAAACAGGAAATGCTTTCGGTAGGAGGGGATGCAGCAGTTCATCGGGAGGTGATTACCAATAATGTGGTTGCCACTGATGTCATGTTGCTTGGTACAACCCGGCAATTGGAGAAATTGGTCCCAAAGATATTGGTTCAACCTTTTGGGTTAAAAAAGATTGGTCATGATCTAACATTATTACTTAAAACTCTCGAAACTACGCAGAACCGAAGTTTAAATTGTCGGGGCTTGGAACTGAAGCTCGGAGAACGTACTTTGATTATGGGAATCTTAAATGTGACGCCGGATTCGTTCTCTGATGGAGGTAGATATTTAAATCTTGAAAAGGCAATTGATCACGCGGAACGCATGGTTAATGAAGGCGTGGATATTTTAGATATAGGAGCGGAATCGACACGTCCTGGGCATGAGGAAGTAAGTCAGGAAGAAGAGTGGCGTCGCTTAGAACCACTCCTTAAAGCTCTTTTAGAGCGTGTCACGGTTCCGGTTTCAATTGATACGTATAAAGCTAAGGTTGCGGCTAGAGCACTCGAAGCTGGCGCACATATCATTAATGATATTTGGGGATTGCAGAAAGATCCTGACATGGCTAGAGTAGTTGGAGAGTATAAGGCTCCTGTGATTGTGATGCATAATCAGGATGGCACAAAATACCATCATTTAATGGGAGACATGATGAACTTTCTAAGACAAAGCATTGAACTAGCAGAAGAACAAGGATTATCGGGAGATCAAATTATAGTTGATCCAGGAATCGGCTTCGGGAAAACGACTGAGCAGAATCTTGAGGTTATGGCGAGATTGGCTGAGTTTAAAACGCTTGGACACCCAATTTTACTAGGAACTTCTCGTAAATCGATGATTGGCAAGACTTTAAACCTGACGGTTGACGAGAGGTTAGAAGGGACGTTGGCGACCAGCGTTTTGGGGGTCGTTTCGGGTGTCGATATCATCCGCGTCCACGATGTCCAAGCTAATTGCAGAGCGGTGCAAATGGCAGAGTCGATTGCACGAGGACAGAGAGGAGTAAATTATGACGGGTCATGACGCAATCCGCTTGCGAGGTTTAGAGTTTTATGCATACCATGGGGCCTTGCCTGAAGAGCTAGTGCTAGGACAGAGGTTCTTGATTGACATAGACCTATTTTTTGATATGCGTAAGGCCGGTTATTCAGACCAAGTTGAGGATACGATCCATTATGGAGAGGTGTATCAAGTTATCAAGGCTTGCGTCACTGAGAGCAGATTTCTTTTAATTGAACGTTTAGCAGAGGAAATCGCCGGGCGAGTATTGGGACAGTTTTCGTGCCTTTCTGTAAGGGTTGAGGTGCATAAGCCACAAGCTCCGATACCTGGAATTTTCAGAGATGTTTCGGTGGAGATATGGCGTGAGGCCGGTGGGCAAGCATGAAAGTATTTTTAGGGTTAGGGAGTAATCTCGGAGATCGCGCTTATTATCTTAGAGAGGCAATTTCTTCCTTGGCACGTTCCACGATCAAGATCGGGAAAATTTCCTGCATATATGAAACAGAGCCTTGGGGGGGTATGGATCAACCGCTTTATTGGAATCAGGTTCTGGAAATTGAAACAACCCTTGAACCGCTCGAACTGCTTCATCTTTGCCAGGAAATCGAACTTCATTTGGGACGAGAGCGAAAAGTACATTGGGGGTCAAGGACAATTGACATAGACCTGCTTATTTATGATAATATAGTCAGTGAAACCGAAGAGTTAAGATTGCCACATCCTTTTTTAGAAATGAGAGAATTTGTTCTTGCTCCACTGCGGGAAATTGCACCAAATCTCGTCTTACCTTCGGGGAGACCCATTTCCGAGGTATCTGGAGAAGGAAAAGTATACCCTTTGTTAGCTCAGAACTAGTTTCATTCCATGGGATTCAGCATATTAAAAAATAAGTAGGTAAACTTAGCCAAGCAGACGATATCGATAAGAGTTGTACTGCAGGGTTAAGGATAAGAAAAATCATAAAATCAACCTAATTATAAAGAAAATATTGTTTAAACCGCTTGGATCATTTTGACCGAGACGGAGGGTAACTAAGAAGTACCTTCACGTTCGTGAAGGTACTTCTTTTACTAGCATAAAATATAAGTGCAATTTAGGCTACGGCTGATACTAATTGTTGTGATCGCCACGTTTTCCATAACGAATTATTCTAAAAGGAGAGTCAAAATGAAATTTGGAGTTATCGGAGCAGGAATCGTTGGAACAGCTTTGGCGGTGCGACTTGAAGAAGTGGGACATGAATGTATAGGAGTTCATACCCGCAGCAGACACTCATTTCAGCGTTTTCAAAGCTATATCAAGGCGGATCACCTTTCCTTGGAGGAGATTGTTCCTGCAGCAGAAAGTTTGTTCATCACTACGCAAGACGGTGTAATCCGATCGATTGCAGAAAAGCTTAGTGGAATGTCAATTATAAAATCGGGACAAGTATGGATTCACTGTTCCGGCTCACTTCCGTCCCAGGTTTTACGTGTGGAGGAGAGTTTGCCTGTCAGTTGCTTATCCCTCCACCCCCTGCAGGCCTTTGCAAGTGTCGAGAAAGCGTTGGCAATTCTTCCTGGAACTCACTTCGGGATCGAAGGGGACAATGAAGAGCTAGGGGAGGAGATTGTCAAAGATTTAGGGGGAATCCCACATCGAATCCTACCAGATCAAAAGACACTCTATCATGCGGGGGCGGCGGTGGCTTCCAATTACTTGGTAGTACTTGCCTCAATGGCTGTGGAACTTTTTGCAGAAGCAGGAATCGCAGGAGAGGAGGCCTTAGCCTCTTTGCTGCCACTCATGAGAGGGACGCTTTTTAATTTAGAACAGGTTGGCTTGCCTCAAGCCTTAACCGGGCCAATTGCTCGCGGGGATGTTCAAGTAGTACAAGGTCATTTAGATCATTTACCCTCAGGGCTAGTGGAGATTTATCAAAGCTTAGGCTCTAAAGCTTTAGAGTTAGGAGAAAGCAAGAAGGCTTTACAGGGGTTAACTTATCCGCTGAAGGAGTTTGAAATGCTGAAATCATTACTCGGAAAGGGATAGCGGACGGGGAAGCATCCTCAAACTCATAGGGGAATAAATGAGCGATACTTGAACTTCGAACTTCGATTAAGAAAGGTGGAGTCACCGTGAAGAAAACTTCGCATATTCCTGAATTGCATGATTGGATAGTAGCAGAGAAAAAACTGGGGCGCAGTATTGCCCTTGTTCCTACCATGGGCTATCTGCATAGAGGACATCTAACCTTGATCGAGCATGCCAAACAAACTGGTGCCTTTGTCGTTGTGAGTATATTTGTTAACCCTTTGCAATTTGGACCCACTGAAGACTTATCTCGTTATCCTAGGGATCTAGAACGAGATGCTCGTTTGCTTGAAGACGCAGGGGTCGATGTCTTATTTCATCCTACAGCTGAAGAAATGTATCCACGCCCCATGGTTACGTTTGTTGAGGTGGGTGAATTAGATCAGGTGCTCTGTGGAGCAACTCGTCCCGGACATTTTCGGGGAGTGGCAACGGTTGTGAGTAAGCTGTTTCATATTGTAGAGCCCGACATGGCCTTTTTCGGGCAGAAGGATTATCAACAATATCTGATCATTAAACGAATGGTTAGTGATTTGAATCTTCAGATTGAGATATGTGCCGTGCCAATTGTTCGTGAAGAAGATGGGCTAGCGATGAGTTCCCGAAATGTATTTTTAAAGGCTGAAGAACGGCAAGAAGCCTTGGTATTGTCTCGTAGTCTTCAGGAAGCAGAAGAAAATCTGCGCTCCGGACAACGATCGGCACGAGAGATTGAGGCTCAGATACGAGCAAGGATTCATCAAGAGAGTCATGGCGTCATTGATTATGTGGAAGTTAGAGATGCCGAAGATTTGTCCGAAGTCACGGATATCAAGCGACCAGTGCTTTTAGCGTTAGCGGTTAGATTTGGGACGACAAGATTAATCGATAATAAAGTGGTGGAGGTTGATACGATTGTTTAGAACGATGATGAAATCTAAAATCCATAGAGCCACAATCACTGAAGCCAATCTGCAATATGTAGGGAGTATCACGATTGATATAGCTTTAATGGAAGCGGCTGATCTTCTTAAGAATGAAAAAGTGCAAGTCGTAAACAATAACAATGGTGCAAGATTTGAAACGTATGTAATTCCCGGAGAAAGAAATTCAGGCGTGATTTGTCTTAATGGTGCGGCTGCCCGCCAAGTACAGGTAGGAGATCAGGTCATTATTATCTCTTATGCGGTGCTCACCGATGAAGCGGCACATCAGTATAATCCTAAAGTCGTTTTTGTTGATCAAGAAAACCGTGAGACTAAGATTGCTTCAGAAGAAGTTCATGGGCAAAAGGGTTAATAAGCTGAGAGGAAAGGACTTAGTACTGGAATAGACTCCGTTATTTAAGAGAGGGTGGGGAACCGATGATTCATACAATTGACGAAGAGTTATTTAAGACGTTAGCCGCAGAGATTGAACAATTAAAAAAAGAACGCAAAGCGGTTATTCTGGCACACTATTATCAAAGGCCTGAGGTCCAGGATATTGCTGATTTTGTCGGAGATTCTTTGCAGTTAAGTCAAAAAGCAGCTATGACGGATGCGGAAGTGATTGTCTTCTGCGGCGTCCATTTTATGGCGGAAAGTGCAGCCATTCTTTCACCGAATAAGGTTGTTTTATTACCCGAGGCCAATGCGGGTTGTCCGATGGCTGATATGGTGGATGCGGAAGGTTTACGAGCCTATAAAAAGAGGGTTCCCGGAGTTCAGGTGGTCTGTTACGTTAACTCCTCAGCTGAGGTAAAAGCAGAGAGTGATATTTGCTGCACCTCCTCCAACGCCGTAAAAGTAGTAGAGTCGTTGAAGGGCAGCGAAATTGTGTTTATTCCGGACGAAAATCTAGGGCGCTATGCCGCCCAAAAGCTGGGGCAATCACTTCAGTTATGGCCGGGCTACTGTAAAACACATGACCGATTGACGAAGGACGACATCCTTAAAGCTAAAAAGGAGCATCCTCTCGCCAAAGTAATCGTACATCCAGAATGCCGAGAAGAAATTTGTCAAGAAGCCGATTACGTGGGTTCCACGGCAGGCTTGATTCTGTACGCTCAGAACACAGAGAATCAAGAATTCATAGTGGGGACGGAGTCTGGAATACTTCATCGACTTCATCAAGTTTGCCCAACTAAAGATTTTTATCTTGCTTCAGAACGCTTGGTTTGCCCAAATATGAAATCAACCACTTTAGCAAAAGTTAGAGATGCGCTCAAAACCCTCTCTCCGCGCGTTACGGTGAAGGAGGAAATACGAATTAAAGCCAAAGAGGCACTAGATAGAATGCTGGCCTTATAAGCAGCAAAAGAGCAGGGGATGGACATATGAGACGTTATTTATACCCTTGGTCCAAATCGGAGGTCAAGGTCTTTGATTCGGAGGTACTCGTTTTGGGCAGCGGCATTGCCGGACTATATACGGCAATCAAGGCAAGTGAAGACTTCAAAGTTACTGTTCTTACGAAGAAAACGATTGAGGAAAGCAATACCGAACATGCGCAGGGTGGGATAGCGGTTGCAATTGATGAATCGGATTCTCCGACCTTGCATTTTGAGGACACTTTGCGGGCAGGAGCCGGACTTTGCAACTCTTTAACAGTAAGGATTCTGGTAGAAGAGGGGCCAAGTTGCGTTGAAGAACTTATGGACATGGGCGCTAAGTTTGACCGCCAAGATGGAGAGCTAGCCCTCACGCGCGAAGGGGCACATAGCCAGCGGAGAATACTGCATGCCTTGGGGGACGCCACAGGGTGGGAAATCGAGCGGGCTTTAGTGGCAAAAGTGAAGGATAACCCTAACATTGCTACCTTAGAAGGACGTTTTGTGGTTGATTTGTTGGAGAATGATATAGGGGATATTGTAGGAGCCCTCGTTTTAAACGAGGAAACAGGAGAACTTGAAGGACACTTAGCAAAAGCAGTGGTTTTGGCGACCGGCGGCTTGGGTCAAGTTTATCGTTTTACGACGAATCCCAGTGTTGCAACAGGAGATGGAATGGCAGTCGCTTTGCGTGCTGGTGCAGATTTAATGGACATGGAGTTTGTGCAATTTCACCCTACAGCTTTGTTAATTCCTAATGCACCCCGTTTTCTTATTTCTGAAGCGGTGCGTGGAGAAGGCGCCCATTTAATCAACGCTGAAGGGATACGCTTTATGGATAATGTTCCAGGGAAAGAGCTTGCTCCACGGGATATTGTCGCTCGGGCAATCTGGAAGGAAATGAACCAAGGCTCGGTATACTTGGATTTTAGGCCTATCGGACAGGAACGGATACTCGAAAGATTCCCGACGATTCATCAGACTTGCCTGAAATACGGGATGGATGTTTTAACCATGCCCTTGCCGGTTGCTCCAGCCGCTCATTATATGATGGGGGGGATTGCGACGAACTCCTATGGGGAAACGAGCCTCCCTCAACTTTATGCCGCAGGTGAATGCGCCTGTAATGGAGTCCATGGCGCAAATCGGTTAGCAAGTAATTCGTTGCTGGATGGATTGGTTTTTGGGGCACGCATTGTAGAGAAGATTAGAGAAACAATTAAGGTAAAATGCCCTTCATGGGAGGGGGTTCTTAGCCCTCTAGAAAATCCCTGTGGAACGGGATTTGTAAACCACGGAACTGTAAAGCAAATAGAAGATCAAGGTTTACGGAACAGAATCAAAGACTTAATGTGGGATTCTGTGGGCATTCTGCGAGATGAGGCTAACCTTAGAAAGGCCAAAGAGTTATTAATGGCTTGGGAGGGGGATAGCGTCTCAACATGCTGTGTTGAAGATCTTGAAACTGGCAATATGTTGTCCGTGGGATTGGCCATCGCCAAAGCCGCTCTCGATCGTATGGAGAGTCGGGGTGGTCATTTCCGCTCGGACTATCCGTTACATTTAGACGAACTCTGGAAAAAGCACTCTCTTCAACACAAGGAGGATTATCATGTACGTTACGTCCCAGTATCAGGAGCTGATTGATCGGGCTTTAAGGGAGGACATTGGGTCGGGGGACCTTAGTACAAGAATTTTATCGGAGGACTTGACAGGGTTGGCCAAAATTTACGCCAAACAAGAAGGGGTAGTCGCTGGTCTGTCATTAGTTGAACAGGTCTTTCAAAGTGTCGATCCAAGGATTCAAGTGCATAGGTTGGTTAAAGAGGGTGATAGAGTAAAGCTTGGAGAGGTAGTACTGGAGTTAGTCGGCGCTTTAAGCAGCATTTTGCAGGGAGAGCGGACGGCGTTGAACTTTTTACAACATCTCTCAGGAATCGCCACAGCAACCAAACAAGCGGTTGATCAGGTCGCGGGCCTTCCAGTTCGTATCGTGGATACCCGAAAAACTATGCCAGGATGGCGCGCTTTACAAAAATATGCAGTAAGGGTCGGGGGTGGGCAAAACCATCGATTTGGGCTTTATGATGCGGTGATGTTAAAGGATAATCACCTTGCTGCAGTGGGTGGATTAACGGCGGCTGTAGAACGGACTCGGGCTCAAGTCGGACATATGATCAAGATTGAGGTTGAGTGTGAGAGTATGGATCAGGTGAAAGAAGCAGTCACTTGTGGTGTTGATGTGATTATGTTGGATAATATGGGTGTAGAAGAAATGCGAGAAGCAGTCCTTTATATTGATAAGAGGGCAATTGTTGAGGCATCAGGTGGGATGCAGGAAGAACTTCTTCGAAACGTTGCGGAGACAGGGGTTGATCTGATTTCGATTGGTGCTTTGACCCATTCTGTTAAAGCTATGGACTTTAGTCTTGATCTGGGAGATATCAAAGCTTCAACCAAGGCAAGTTGGGAAAGAGGAATCTAAATGATGCGACACGACATTCTTAACCTCCTCGCTGAACATCCAGAAGAGTTTGTATCGGGTGAAAGGATTAGCCAACATTTAGAAGTTACGCGGTCAGCTATATGGAAACAGATTAAGATTCTCCAAGAAGAAGGGTTTGAGATAGAAGCTCAGACGAAGAATGGCTACCGTTTATTGAAAACTCCTTTAACCTTAAATACTTGGGTATTAAAACAAGCTTTGACCACCACCGCTTTAGGATCAGTAATTGAGCTCGATGATGTATTGTCATCAACTAACGATCGGGCTAAAGAATTGGCCCGCCTTGGAGCAGTTCACGGGCAAGTTGTTCTGGCAAACTGTCAAAGTTCCGGACGTGGGCGTTTGCAGAGACAGTGGGAATCTCCAAGAGGTGGGCTATGGATGTCTGTGGTTCTACGACCCAATTTATCGTTAGCAGATGCCTCAAAAATTACTCTCGCTGCGAGCGTTGCAATTGCTGATGCCTTGAGAGAATTGTTTCAGATACGTATTGGGATTAAGTGGCCTAATGATCTGATTTACCAAGGTAAAAAATTGGTAGGGATCCTTGGCGAGGTTGTCGGGGAATGGAATGCTGTTCAAACTCTAATTGTGGGATTGGGCGTAAATGCAAATTTTCCAAGAGAACAATTAAGTAATTCATTAAGTGCAATTACTCTTCAGGAAATTCTTGGTTACGAAATAGACCTCAATAGTTTGACCGCCGGAATTCTAAAGCATTTAGAAATCGAATTACAGTTACTCGAAAATAAAGGATTTGAAGAGCTAAGGTCCAAATGGTCGGAAAGGGCAGTTGGTATAGGCGAGGAAATAATAATCCTGCGTGGAGAGCAAGTGCTCCAAGGAGTCTTTAGGGGTATCTCAATCGATGGTGCTCTGATCTTGGAAACAGGGGATGGAGAAGAAAGTTTTTCAGCAGGGGAGATTCAACTTCGTTCTAAGTTGAACTCTTATTTCTAAGTTAGCAATTTGTTTTGCAGCTTTTGGATTGCTTTTAGAAGATTAAGAGATGGTTATTTTGTATAATTTAACTAATTAGATTGCAAGCGCCAAGAATCTATTGTAAACTAAAATCCATATAGGAGTCTACAATGGAGGGGGACTTGTAGTGAATACTAGAAAATTAGCGATGACGTCTGTGATGGCCGCCCTTATGTGTTTAACGGGAATGATGGTACACTGGGTTTCACCAGCGCTAGTTCCGTTCAGTGTTTTACCTGTTTTAGTTCTTATGTCTGGTCTTATTCTTGGTGCTGAGTACGCAGCAATGGCTATGTTGGTGTATGTGATTTTGGGACTTTTCGGGTTGCCTGTTTTTTCTGCTGCTCCATTTGGAGGATTTGGTTACATCTTAAAGCCAACCTTTGGATTTCTGCTTGGCAACGTGGCGGCTGCATATGTCGTGGGACGGGTATACCGTAAAGGAAGTATTTTGTGGGCAATTATGGGTGTGTTAGCCGGGTTAGTTACTTTATACTTATTTGGTTTAAGCTACCTCTATTTTATCTTACATTGGATTTTGCATAGCCAGACAAGTTTAGCCGGTGTAGTAATGATGGGTTTTGTTCCATTCATTTTAGGGGATCTAATTAAAGCAGGAATTGCCGTCTGGGTTGGGCAAGAAGTAGTTCGCAGGCGTAGTCAAGCTGCTTAAAGGTCTGCCAAAGGAGTGTTATTTAATGATACTTTTATTTGATGTGGGTAATACGAATATCGTGTTGGGGGTCTATGATGAGGGGGCAATGACTCATCATTGGAGAGTCTCTACCGATAAGTCCCGTACTATGGATGAGTATGCGGTAGTTATAAAGAATTTATTCGACTTTAGTGGTTTAATCTTTCAGGAAATTAGTGCCGTCGTTATTTCCTCAGTCGTACCGCCGGTCATGCCAACGTTAGAAGCCTTGGTTCGAAAGTATTTTGGTGTTGAACCTTTAGTTATTGGGCCCGGCATTAAAACGGGGATGCCGATTGTTTATGATAATCCTAGAGAAGTCGGAGCTGACCGCATAGTAAATGCTGTGGCAGCTTATGCTAAGTATGGAGGCCCCTTGATCATTGTGGATTTTGGAACAGCGACAACGTTTTGCGTAGTATCCAAACGTGGAGAGTATTTAGGCGGTGCAATTGCTCCAGGAATCGGGATTTCTACAGAAGCGTTGTTTGAGAGGGCTTCAAAGTTACCTCGTATTGAGATGGTTAAACCAACAGCAGTGATTGCCAAAAATACAGTCGCTGGAATGCAATCTGGAATTTACTACGGTTTTACCGGGCAAGTAGACGGGATTGTGAAACGAATGAAAGAGGAATTAGGATCTGACACTAAAGTAATCGCAACCGGAGGATTAGCTGAAATGATTTCTCAAGAATCAGAAACGATTGAAACGGTTGATCCGTTTTTAACCCTTGAAGGGTTGTTATTAATTTATGAACGTAATAGGAATAATAAGTAAGAGGAAAAAGACATGAGACTTGGAGTTTATGACCTGGGAGTTCCAGTGTTTTTAGCCCCGTTAGCGGGTGTAACGGATAAGGCGTTTCGTGAAACGGTTTGCTCTGTCGGTGGTAAATATGTTTGGACCGAAATGATCAGCGATAAAGCGTTAACGTATCAAAACTCAAGGACCTTAAGTATGCTTGATTTACGGGGAGAAGGAGAACCAAGGATTGTGCAGCTTTTTGGTTCAGATCCAGAGACAATGGCTAGGGCAGCTATCTTAGCGGTAGAATGTAGTGCCAACGTCATTGATATCAATATGGGCTGCCCGGCACCTAAAATTGTCAAAAACAGTGAAGGAGCGGCGTTGCTCAAGGATCTTCCTCGAGCGCAAGCCATTGCGTCAGCCGTTGTGCAGGCAGTAAAGGTACCGGTGACTGTGAAAATGAGGTTGGGGTGGGATGATGATAAAATTGTAGCCCTCGACTTGGCGAAAGGGTTAGAGTCTGTCGGAGTTCAAATGCTAACGGTTCACGCCCGAACTAGGGATCAATTTTATTCGGGCTATGCAGATTGGGACTGGATCGGGCGGGTCAAGAATGCAGTCAACATTCCGGTTATTGGAAATGGGGATGTTTTTAAACCCGAGGATGCCAGGCGATTGATCGAACAAACAGGTTGCGACGGGGTCATGATTGGACGGGGTGCTTTAGGCAACCCATGGCTGATCCTTAGAACGCAACATTTTTTAAATTATGGGGAACTATTGCCTGAACCGCACGTGGAGGAACGTATTCGAGTAGCCTTACAGCATTTAGATCGAGTACTGTGCTATAAAGGAGAGCGAATTGGCCTTAATGAAATGAGAAAACACGCTGTATGGTATATTAAAGGGTTTAATAAAGCCGCACAGCTTCGCGATGAAATTATGCAAACGAAAACTCCTGAAGAAATGCGATCAATCTTGAATCGAATAGTGTAATAAGAGAATAGTATTTGTTGAAATAAGAAATATTATGGGAACAATGCTCGTTAAGGATAAGAGTTGTATCCTTGACATTATTTTGCAAGGTCCTTATAATAACGAGTAATGTAATTGAGGAATCTTTTCAAGGAGTTCCTAGACTAAAGGGAGTACGCATTGTAAAGCGTAACAAGTAAAGATAAGATGCCCAATGCGTAGGACGAGAAAAGGGAGCGAGGAAACTATGGCTGAAAAAGAAGTCATTCTAACATTAGAAGGCCTTAAGAAACTTGAGGAAGAGTTAGAACTATCTAAAACTGTAAAGCGCCGGGAAGTTGCTGGACGTATTAAGCAGGCCATTGATTTTGGAGACATTAGTGAAAACTCAGAGTACGATGATGCGAAGAATGATCAGGCTTTTATTGAAGGTCGGATTATAACCCTTGAAAAGATGCTTAGAAATGCACGAATCATTGATGAATTAGAAGGATCTGATGTCGTAGCAATTGGTGCAAAAGTACGCCTTAAAGACGTTGATTTTGGTGAGGAAGAGGAGTATTTTATTGTGGGTTCGGCTGAGGCAGATCCTGGTACCAATAAAATTTCTAACGAGTCACCTGTTGGTAAGGCGCTGCTGGGTCAGACTAAAGGATCCGTGGTTGAAGTTAATGTTCCTGCGGGTATCTTACACTATCAAATTTTGGATATTAAATAAAGCCCTTCAGGGCTTTGGAAATTACTTGTTATACGCATGTATTTTGATACGTTTTAATTTAAGTGCAGTGTTTCTGTAACTGGGGCTTTACCAGGTTCAGATGCTGCACTTTGTTTATTAACCCTAGCGATGACCATAAAATGGAAACTTTTTATTGAGATGTTGATTTTACTTGTTTAGTCATAACTAAGTTTGGTAAAATTGAGTGTATAAGCATAAATGATGGAGGAACAAAGAATGGATAACACCAACGATCTCTGGCGAATTCGTTTAGAGAAGCTTGAATTACTTCGCCAGGCTGAAATCGAACCCTATGCGGATCGCTATGAACGCACGCATAAAGCACTCGATATTTTAGAGCATTTTGTGGAGTTGGAAGGTCAGGAAGTCAGTATTGCAGGTCGGATTATGAGTAAACGGGACCAGGGAAAGGTTATCTTTGTCCACGTTCAAGACTTTAGTGAACGTATTCAAGCATACATTCGTGCTGATGAAGTAGGGGCGGCAATGTTTGAGCTTATTGCCAAATTTGACGTGGGTGACATCATTGGGGTAGAAGGAAAGGTTTTTCGTACAAAGCGTGGAGAAATCTCCATACATGCAAGTAAAGTCTTATTGCTTTCCAAGGCAATGCGTCCACTTCCAGAGAAGTTCCATGGTTTAACGAATGTAGAGACCCGTTATCGCAGGCGATATTTAGACTTAATTATGAATCCAGATGTTCGCCAAGTATTTGTGACGCGGAGCAAAATTATACGCTACATGAGAGAGTTTCTTGAAGAACGAGGGTTCCTTGAAGTCGAGACGCCAACCCTTCATGCAATTCCCGGTGGAGCGGCAGCTCGCCCGTTTACGACACATCATAACGCCCTTGACATTGACCTATACTTAAGGATTGCTCTTGAATTGCCTTTAAAACGTCTGATTGTGGGTGGCTTCGAGAAAGTGTTTGAAATAGGGCGTACTTTTCGAAACGAAGGAATTTCAATTAAACATAATCCGGAGTTTACAATGATGGAGCTTTATCAAGCGTACGCAAATTATGAAGATATCATGGAGTTAACGGAAGAAATGATTTCTTTTATTGTTGAAAAAGTACATGGAACTCAGGAAGTTA
Source organism: Desulfosporosinus sp. (assembly GCA_027353165.1). Lineage (GTDB taxonomy): Bacteria > Bacillota > Desulfitobacteriia > Desulfitobacteriales > Desulfitobacteriaceae > Desulfosporosinus. Next base: position 1,536 of record DAIEHY010000001.1, on the reverse strand, counting down.
GTTATCAGGGGCAAACCCTTCATTTCAAAACTCCGTGGCGACGACTTTCCATGTTGGATGGCATTCTAGAGTACTCGGGAGTTGACTTTAGAGTGTTAAAGACTGATGAACAGGCTCGCCAAGTCGCTCGAGAGAAGGGCTTACATTTAGAACCGGAGGCGTCTCGAGGGAAAATCATTAATGAATTTTTTGAAGAATTTGTGGAACCGAATCTAATCCAACCAACCTTTATCATTGGGCATCCCGTAGAAATTTCTCCGTTAGCCAAGCGTAACGCTGAGCAACCGGAATATACAGATCGATTTGAAGCATTTATGTTTGGGCGTGAGCTCGCTAACGCTTTTTCTGAGTTGAATGACCCCATTGATCAGCGACAGCGTTTTGAAGCGCAAGCTGCTGAACGGGCTAAAGGGGACGATGAGGCGCATATACTGGATGATGATTTTGTTCAGGCCATTGAGTATGGGCTTCCACCTACAGGCGGATTGGGCGTAGGTATCGATCGTTTAGTTATGTTTTTAACGGATTCAGCATCTATTAGGGATGTTATACTTTTCCCAACCATGCGACCAAGAGACGACATCGCTCAATCCGAAGGGGTTGAGGAGTAATCTGCGACACTAGGTCGTCCTGACCGTCGAGGAATAAGTGGTTCTTTTAGCTGAGCGATATGACTAACCGACTACTTAATTAGTCGGTTAGTTTGTCTTTCTTCTCATATACCAATATTCAACTATCGTTAGGCATTAAACTTTAGTTAACTTTCTATTTAACTGAAAGAAAAATCTTAGATTGGTGATAATCAAAGCATATAGGAGAATGAACGTCGGTTTCGGGTATAATATGAGTATAATTGGGCCTAGAGGTATTTGAATTCTCCTATGGTTTTGTGGTAAATTATTATTTGTTCGCTTGGCAATCATAAATAACGTAAGCTATAGCGAGTAAAGTGTAAGGATGCGAGTTAAAAATAGTATTGACAACTTAAGCTTGAAATGCTATGATAATGCTCTGACCTAAACTTTATGTGATGGTTTAAATGGTCTTTGAAAACTAAACAACAAGGACAGCCAATGAGAGGAACTCGCAAGAGTTTCAAAATAAATCATGAGCGAATCATCTTCTTCAAGTTAAGAAGTTTGAATAACTTTTTTTGGAGAGTTTGATCCTGGCTCAGGACGAACGCTGGCGGCGTGCCTAACACATGCAAGTCGAACGGTCTAATGCTTAACACTGAGTGTTCAGTAGAAGTTGGGGAAGCGAGAGCGCGAAGAATGAGCGCTCCACGCATTTTAAAAGTGCCAACACAATATAGGAACTGAATGTTGAGTGTTAAGTATTAGATAGTGGCGGACGGGTGAGTAACGCGTGGGTAACCTACCCATAAAGCCGGGACAACCCTTGGAAACGAGGGCTAATACCGGATAATCTTAGATGTTGGCATCAACGTTTAAGGAAAGGTGGCCTCTGAAGATGCTACCGATTATGGATGGACCCGCGTCTGATTAGCTAGTTGGTGGGGTAAAGGCCTACCAA
>DAIEHY010000019.1 GCA_027353165.1 Desulfosporosinus sp. | reverse complement strand
AACTCCAGGGCAACTGGGGTGCGGGCTATATTTGGCAAAAACTTCATACACCTTCCCCGTATGAAGTTTCTTGAGAATTTCTTGGTAGGCATCAACTTCGGTCAACTCTTTGCCAATCTTTTGGTAATTAGGGCAATCGCTGGTGATCTCCAATTTCAACAGCTTGCTTCTTCGCGAAGTCGATTGATTATCATCGCTCACAGCCTTGACATTGATGGTAAAACCGCAGACTCCAGCGTGAATAATTCCTGTTGCCATCTTATCCCCTCCAATACTTTGATAAGTTGTAGCACTCTATTTATAACCTGTAAATCGCTCCTCCTAGTTCTCCTAAATCGTTAAAGGAGAAGTTTAGTTGAACGAGTTCACTAATCCTAGCTCTTATTCGTGATTTTTGTACTGACTCCCATGATCATGATACAGCTGATTCCCATTAAAACCCCATCTAAAATTAAAGGCGTTTCCCAGCTTCCTGAACTATCTCGAATGGCACCCGAAATCACCGGCGACAATACTGCTCCAATTTCAGAGACGAGATTCAGCATACCAAACGCTGCTCCACGCAAATGAACGGGTGCAATCTCTGAAGTAAGGGCGTGGGCAACGGCTTGTAACGCGAAAAAAATTAAGCCCGATACAAAGAGAATAACCGATTCCACAACCATATCTTTTCTTCCGGACATGACATAGACGGCAAAAACAAAGATAAAGACTGTTAAAACTGCTTCCATGGCGATCAAGACATTGCGACGACCATTAGATTTATGGGCTACCATATCGGAAATTTTTCCCCCTAACGGAAAACCGATGACCCCGGCAATCGCATTAAACGAGATCACCAACAAAGCTGATGCTAGAGTACCACCACCGAAATCTTTGATGACGGCGCCTCCCCAAAAACCATAAAACCAAAGATGCCATAACACTGCGATGTATGAAATATAGATAAGCACAAGATTTTTGTTCCTTAAGATCGGGCTAACTTCATGACCTTTCTTAATAAAGATAAAACCAATTAATACAAACGCTAAACAGGTTAAGATGATGGCAATCATCACATCGTTTAAATGCAGAGCATTGGTGATAAAATAAACAGCCATTATCGCCACCAAGAATACTAGCGCATATTTAAGCAAATTGAACAAAGCTTTGCCAAAATTCTCAGAACCTATTTTTCCTCGCGGTTTTAGAGCCTGGCGAATAAAGAATGCCGCGATAATTGTAACTGTCCCCAAGATAAGAAAAGGTGCTTTCCAAGAGTTGACACCCATCGAGGGTTGCGCCCACTCTATCAAATACACTGTTCCTACTAGAGCGGCAGACAGGCCGACAGTAAGTCCGCCCATGACTACCCCCATACCTAAGCCAAGTTTATCTGGCGGAGTTACTTCGGCAACCAGGGAACGGTCATTGGAATAGAGAACTCCTTCACCAAGTCCGGTGAAGACCCTTAAGGCGATAAACGCCACTAAGCCACCGGTTAATCCCGTTAATAAGGTGGTAATGCCTGCCCAAAAGATACTAATAACAACAACAGTCCTATAACCGAACTTATCACCAAAGTAACCTCCCGGAAATTGTGTCAGCATATATCCTGCGAAGAAGAGGCTTCCCAGCAAACCGCCAAGGGCATGGGGATTACTGGCGGCTTCCAAGAAGCCAACCTTATTGCTAATCATCCAGGTAACGACCGGGCCTGTCAATGTCCGGTCAGCATAGGAAACTACCCAGCCAATAAAGAGCATTACCCAAATTGTATGGTACCTTTGCCATCCTCTTACTTTCTGTTCTGCCACGTTAACCATCTCCTCCTATAATCCTTCTTGATAGGTAAGAAGTAGTTATATCTTCTTCTGACTGATTAATTCATCCACCGTTTGAAGCTTTGCATAATCGGCCAGCTGCTTGGCAATTGAAACAACCTCATCCGTTGTAGCCGCCATTTCTTCGGTCGCTGCAGCTTGATTTTCGGATGAAAGGCTTGTTTTATTAATGCCTCCACTTATAAATTCAATCGCCTTTTTTATTTCCACAAGCGACCCTGCTACCTTTTCGGCCGATTCCTTGCTTAAGCTTGAGAGTTTACCCATTTCCTTGGCTACAACACTGAATCCTCGGCCGGCCTCTCCCGCTCTTGCTGCTTCTATAGAAGCATTTAAAGCTAGGAGATTTGAATGTTTAGATATGTTTTTAATATCCTCTATTATGCTGTCAATGGCGTTTAGTTTTTCTTCAGTTTGCGTGCTGAATTCGTCCATCTCTTTAATAAACATAGATAGATGCTGTGAACTCGAAGCAATTTCCTCGACACCAGCGTTCAATTGTTCCATAGAGGAAAAGAGCTTAGAAGTACCTTCTTCGATTTTTGCTTCTTTTTCAATGCTTCTGGAAACCGATACTATGGCAACAACCTCTCCATATTCATCAAACACTGGTGTAAGAAGACCTTTGGCAGGAACTCCAAAGAATCTCGTGGGAACTATCGAAGGTAATTGTTTTTTACTTTTCTTAACAAGATTATAATTTTCCATATTTTTAATTGGATCCCCAACTTTGGAAGGCATTTTGAGTTGGCCTGGTGCATAAGCAGCAATTATTTCTTTTCTAAGATCAAACACAATAGTGGTAATATCGTCCTGCATTACTCCATTTAAGACTGGCATTATCTCAATAAATCTTTGAAGATCTTTTTCTTCCATTTTCTTCACTCCCATAAGTACTATTAACTGCCGTTAACTTGGGTCGAAAATTACTTTGGTAGTTGAAGCGAAATAAGAGAGATGAGCTTAATCATCTCTCTTATTGGCCTACTTTTGACAAACACTACTCTAGGATTTTGCTCAAACTTTTCTCGACGCAATTTCAGCTTGCATCTTAGCAAGGTTCTGAGGGGTAATTTTATAAAGGAAGATAATCAACACCAGCGCTACTAGCATTATGACTGCAGGGATTAGAGTTAATCCGTTCTTGATAGAATCTACCAGTAAAGGTGTAGCCTTCATATTAGCAACATACCCAGCTCCCGCAAGAACACCCGTGATAATAACACTTCTTACCAGAATAGCTACCTTAATTGGGAAGTTAATTAGGGACATAATAAATCCTCTGGCATTCTTGCCCGTTTTCCATTCACCATATTCAACCGTATTCGAATACATAACAACACCCAAAGCATCAGGCATACCATATCCAAGGTAAGCGATGAACATAATGACCATGAAGGAAATATAATTCATGGGTAAAGCCCATACCGCCAGAAGTCCGCCTATAAAAATTGTAAGTGACAAAATATACGTATTTCTTTCTCCAAATTTCTTAGCAAGTGGATTGGCAATTAGAGCACCGACAAACGTTACCACGTTTAGACCCGTCATGAAAACTGCAATAACGGCTAAATTATTAACGACATATTTGAAGTAATAAAATGCCAGTCCAAAAATAACAAACCTTCCTAGATATCTTCCAATTTCGCCTAACATCAGGCCGATAAGTGGCGGATTGACTACCAGCTGTTTCATCATTTCGCCAATAGACATTTTCTCGTCTTTTTTACCGGATTGAACAGAAGTTCCGTGAAAAGCGTAATCTTTGGTTATAAAGAACAAAGCATAATAACTAAGGACCATAACAATACCCGTAATTACAACAGTTAGTGTATACCCCATCGCAGGATTTCCTTGACCAAGAGACAAGATCATCTTCATGCCGACTAAGGAAAAAGCGATAGCGCCAAGAGAATTAAACATCCCTCTATTGGTCGACATGGCAATTCTTTCTTCTCTTACCGTGGTCATTGAGGAGTTTAAGGCCACATGGCCGGCATAAAAAATATTCCATATTAAATGACTGACCGCAAATCCGATGGTAATAATAATGGCATTCGTAGTTGGCGAACCGATTTTAGAAAACTGTAAAATGAAGAACAAGGCTGCAAAAGGAGGTCCTACAAGTAGCCATGAGCGATATTTCCCCCATCTCATATTGCTCTTTTCCAATATGACGCCTGCAGTCGGAACCCATAAGATATCAAAAATACTCGTGATCATTAAGACAGAACCAACCAAGGCCATCGGAAGCTTGGCAAAATCCGTTAAAAATGCGGCGAAGTAGAATACTTCCATATTAACAAATAGCTGGAATCCAAATGAGGGCAATCCGTAAAGATTAATAACCGACTTTTTTAATCCCTTTTCCATAATAATCTCCTCTCAAAATCAAATTCTTTGCTTCTACTGTTGCTAGTACTTTTTCCTCTGCTCACCTCCATTTTTATTAAGCTAATTCTGGGACTTTACTGGAAGATGGGGTACAAACTAAAGAATATTCAGAAATATCCTAGGGTGAATGAGGGCAACTGCCTCCCCTATAAAGCATTCCGTTTTGCAACATGTGCATAATGGTTCCCTACGAGGTCAGACGTTGCCCTATAATACAGCCCCAGAAAACGAAGTAAATTAGAGTAATAAATCCATAATGAAAACAAACATAGCGTCTTCATACTTTTGGATTTTAGGTGCGATGGCTTGGGTAGGCTTGTCCTCTAATTCAGGGTGCTCTGCTAAATATTCTTCCCAAGTTAGATAATATTTTGAATCCATCTTAATCCTCTCCTCCAATTAATAATTAATAAGTTCCGTTTTCATGAACATACTCCAAAACAGCACTCATGTTTTCAGCAACAGGACCTTTGGCTTCAAAATTAATAACGCTCTTATCCGCTTGGAACCAGTACTTGCCACCTGGAGCAAGGATATCCAACAACTCTTTAGCTTTATCAATGCACTGCTGCTTGGTCCCGGTTTGGAGCAGGGTGATGGGATAAAAGCCAGAAATAATATGCTTTTTGCCGAGTTTTTCCTTTACCAGTTTGGCATCTCCGTATTCAAATCTCATAATTGTATTTTCCGGCAATTCATAGAGATAATCGAGATACCTCATCCAGTCTTGCTCCACAAACAATTGCACATTTTGGCCCATACTCGCCATTGTCTCCACCAACTTTTTAAAGGTTGGCCAGTACAACGTGGCAAAATCTTTATCGCGCAAATAGGGAGCCATGTGAAGCGGAATAAACGTATAACCTAACATCGAAGGATTCGGCAGAGTGCCTTTCTTAATCATCAAAGGTAATACCGCATCACAAGCTGCCGCTACTTTATCCGGATACCGTCTAACATCCCCTGAAATCCCTTTAAAACTTCTCAGAAAATCTGCCATGAAATCAAAGGGAGCTTCAGTTAGAGCACCAATCATTCCGGCATAGCCATATTTGGCATTCATTTTTGCTCGGATCGTTCCTAGGTAGGCTAGGTCGTCGGATTGAGCTCGCATTGCTTTAGCTAAGCTCATAGCCACTTTCCCTGGTGCTCCGTTAAGCTCAGTGAATAAGCGAGGCAAAACCTTTTCCACAATACAGTCATACGGTGACGCAATAAACTCATCATATTCTTCAGCCAGCAAGCCTACGACTTCCGGATGCTGCATGAATCCACTAGAACTCATGACGATAGGGGTAGAGCCTAGAAGCTGATAGTGGGAGGGAATTCTGATGGAACCACCAGGATACGTGTCAGTAAAGAAGTCCTGGCAAAACTTATCATAGACTGGCTCTAATTTCGTCAGATCCCATTGACATTCAGCTAAGTCTAAACCTGCATATTGAATCGCAAAATCCTGTGTTGCCGGATTGCTCACCGGCACCCTTTTGGGAGTTTTTCCGCTGAAAAGATCACGGAACAATTGATTTCGTTCATTCGTCATAGTTACAGCATCTGTCATATTATTTCACCCACCCTTGACAAGTTTTCAGCCCTTCAGCAGCGTTAGTCGTAAAATCATCCGCACCAATTTGCTTACAAGCATCTTCATTGACAGGATTCCCACCAATAATTATTTTTACGCTATTTCTTAAGCCCGCTTCGTTAAGTGCCTTAACTGTATTTTTCATGGAATCAATAGCTAGGGTCAGAACCCCACTCATCCCAATAATTTGCGGTTTAACTTCTTTTACCTTTTCGACAAATGCGCTGGGTGATACATCGATCCCTAAGTCGTACACGTCAAAGCCTGCTGCTTCTGCCATACTTCCAAAAATATTTTTTCCAATGTCGTGTAAGTCCCCTTGGACAGTGCCAATAACGATAGATCCAATTTTTTGCGAGGCTACACCACTTAAGACGGGCTTGAGTAAGTCAATCGTTTTAGATAGTAATTCTCCGGCAAAAATCAAGTCGCCCACATAGTATTCGTTCGTTTCAAACAACTCTCCGACGATCGCCATACCTTGCTGACAGGCAAAGACAACCTTTTGGGCATCTTCACCACTAGGGTTAGTAGCTACAAAATCATTAATCATCGTTAAAATCGTTTTTTCGTCAAGGTCTCCTACCGCTTGTGTTAGTACCTTTAAATCGATCATATTTATACCTCCCCAATAATTTGACTAAGTTACCCTATTTGACACTAATACTATCTTGTTTAACAACATGCCCTTTTATTAGCATGGTCTTAAACGAGTCTACACATTAAGCGTCTACTTTTACCGGACCAATTTTATTTTTACGGTAAGCATTCAAGTAATTTCTACAAAAACGATCTTTACCCAGTAAAGCATCTGTTACATACAGGGTTGTCACAATATCCCGATTACAAGGATCTAAGATGGCCGAATCCATTCCTGCCTCAATCGCTAGAGTTAAAAAGTGCTGGTTAACCACTTTTCGTAAAGGCATGCCAAAGGATATGTTGCTTAAACCTGAAGTAACTTTAATAGTAGGATATAAGATCTTCACTTCTTTCAAGGTCTCAACAAAATTCAGCAAAGACTGATTATCTGCCGATAGTGCCATGACAAGTGGGTCAATATGGATCCTATCAGGGGTAATATCATAGGTAAGGGCCTTTTCAACCATAACCTTTGTAATGTCCACTCTTGTTTGAATGTCCTTTGGGATACCCCTGTTATCACACGTAAGTGCTATAACTTCCCATTTTGTCCCTTTAATGATTGGGTAAATTATTTCGCATTTTCCGCCTTCTTCAGATACGGAGTTGATCAACCCTGGGCGTTTAGCATAAGGGAAAACCTTTTCAATGACTAAGGGATTTGGGCTATCGATACACAACGGCGTATCTACTGCGTTTTGAACAATGTCCATAAGCCATAGTAACGTTTCTACTTCGACTTCCGGTGCAGTACTAGCACAGATATCAAGAAAATCAGCGCCTGATTCGGTCTGCCTTAAGGCAAGATTACGAATGAATTCCTCATCCTTTTGTTCTATGGCCTTTTTAACACTTGGTATGGTTCCATTTATCTTTTCACCAATGATAATCATTAAGTCGCCTCCTTGATGTCTTGATAGCTACCTGTATATACATGTATCTTATGTGGATATATTATCAATTTTCAATTATTTTGTCAATTGTTTTTTCCTTCACAAATCAGACTATTGAATAATATCAAAGAAGAAGCATAGAACTCTAAGTCCCATGCTTCTTCTTCATTCAAATCCATTTCTCTAAACTTTAATGAAGGTTGAAATATGTGCATTCCCCGAAAATACTATTAAATCTAGGGTAACTTCCTAATTCAACAAACTTAACAGCTTCGGCAATATCCTTTGCTCTACAAAATTCATTCGAGGAGAGTAACGCTAACTTAGAGCCCGTACCCGCAGCATTGCCAATCATTTTAATTTTACTTTCCAGTTCAAGAGGAATCAAACCTATGACACAGGCACTATGCGGGTTCAAGTAGTTTCCAAAAGCCCCGGCCAAGAGAACTTCTTTTATGTCTTGAGCCTGGATACCATAGGTTTCCATCAAAACTTTAACCCCTGCCGCCATGGCCCCCTTGGCCATCTGAAGCTCTCTTATATCACTCTGGGTAATCATAATTGGTCTGCAGTGACCGGTTATATCTCCTTCAGCAAGCAAAAACGCGCCTTGCCCCTCATACTGAATGAGGTTTTCCTTAAACCTTCGAGCCGCTGGATTTGTTAGTTGGTCAAAAGCTAAGAATTTTCCGCGCTTATTCAGAATACCAAGTTCCACCAATCCTGCGACCGCATCAAGCAAAGCAGAGCCGCATACGCCTAGGGGTTTCCCGCCTCCTATGACAGAATACTCAAGCTTGTCCCGATAATAAACGTGGTCGATTGCCCCCGCTGCGCCCCTCATCCCACTGCTGATTTGGGCCCCTTCAAAGGCAGGCCCTGCAGCAGCCGAACAAGCAACAATCTTTTCTCTTGAGCCAAGCGCAATTTCGCCATTTGTCCCAATATCTATAACTAGCTTAATATCTTCACTCCGGTCCAACTCGGTGGCCAACAACACTGCTACCGTGTCAGCCCCCACAAAGCCGGCAATATTAGGCAACATGAACACCTTCCCGGCCCGGTTGATACTTATCGCCAGTTCCGAGGCATCTAAGACTAAAGGTTCACTAAGGGCAGGTACATAAGGGGATACCGCAATACTCTGAGGATTTATGCCTAGAAAGATATGATGCATACACGTGTTTGCGGCTATTGAAACCCCATAGATTTGGCTACTCGCTACAGAAGCTTTTTCCGCCGCTTCAGCTATTAGTTTATTGATGGCCCCCACCACTGCCCCCTGTAGTTTTGTGAGACCATTTTCTTCATGGCCAGCAAAGGTGAGCCGAGAGATAACATCTGCCCCAAATGTGGTCTGAGGATTAAGGGTAGAAACCACGCTTAACTCTTTTCCGGAATAAAGATCGAGCAAATAACCTACAATAGTTGTTGTCCCAATATCAAAAGCCATTCCGAGCATTGTCTCTGTGGAATCCTCAGGTTCGATTCCCGCTACTTTGCTTTCATACATCACTGCAGTAATACGGTTATTGGCTCCTCTAAGAACATCGGGCATCTGACGTAAAACGGAGATGGTTGATTCCAATTCAAGATCCTTATACCCTTGTTGAACTAAACTCTCCTTCAGGCGTCGGTAATCCGAACTCTGGGTCTCACGCGAAGGCTTATCGACTTCAACCAATACTTTGTGGAGGTGTGGCTCGATTTGGAAGGCTCTTTCATCAGACGCAATTAAGATGTTGTGTTGAAGTGTTTTTTGGTTGGGAAGCTCGACTATTAGGTCGTTATGCACGGTAGTCAAGCACGCTAAACGAATGCCTTCTTCTAATTCCTTCACTTGAAGCATTTCTTGTTCCCTAGTAACGGGCATTGTCAACCCCTCAGCGATTTTGACCCGACATTTTCCGCATGTCCCTCGACCGCCGCAGAGAAAATCGAACTCTAAACCGGCATCATTTATGACTTCCTTAAGTGTTCTACCTTCCGCCACTTCTACCAATACATCACCTGGTTGAAATACTACTTTATAATTATTCAAGAAGCTCACTCCAATTTCGTGTGCTTTGGATTCATTAATCACTACTACCCTGTAACTTTATATAGTCTCCCCGATAACTGGTGATACCTATGCCAATTGGTTTGTTTTCATTGTTATAAAGTTTCTGCTCAACGACCAATAGGGCGAGTTCATCGTAAATATTGAGATAACGTTTAATTTCTTCATTAGGTATTTGAGCACTAATAATTAATCGTTTCTTTAATGCAAAAATGGGTATATTGCTAGAAACCATTTCCTGAAATGTTGCTTTTTCAATTTCCTCTTCTACAATAGGCATCCCTTTATTATACAGCAAATATTTTACATCATAAGCAACAGGGCTGCCTTCTGTATAAAACAGCCTGCGAATCATAATAACATGCTTGTTTCTGGTAATTTTCAACTCATCGGCCAGCTTTTCGTCAGGCATAATTATTGATACTTCCAACAATCTTGCTTTATCAACACTGTTAATAGCGTTGTTCATCTCGTCATAATATAAGGTATATTTATTAACTTCGGGTTTTCTAACATAGCTGCCTTTTCCAGGAACAGAAAAGATGTAGCCCTCACGTGCCAAAATTGCTAGACCTTTTCTGACTGTCATTCGGCTAACTCCATATTCTTTACAAAGTGCAGTTTCAGGTGGAACAGTATCCCCAGGTTTTAGCTCTGCACTGTTTACCTTCTTTTTAATATCTTCGACAATCTGAATATACACCGGATCAGACATTCCCTTTTACTCCTTGCCCGTTTTCAGCATTCATCCATTCCCTACACAATTTAGCCCCTACCGAAGCATCTGTGGCAAAGGCATCCGCACCAATGAACTTAAATGCATCGTGGGTAAGATGATTAGCGCCTATAATGACCTTTACTTTATCCCTAAGATGTGCTTCCTGCAAAGAATCTACGACTTCTTTCATCTCATCGACGGTGCTCGTTAATACACCACTCAGTGCCAAAATATCCGGATTATGTTTCTCAACATTTTTTAAAAAGATTTCTCTAGAGACATCGACCCCCAGATCAATCACATCAAAACCGTATGCCTCTAGCATATACCTAAAGATGTCCTTTCCGATGTCGTGAATATCCCCTTTTACAGTTCCCATTACGATTTTCCCGGTTTTCTTATCATAGGTGCCACGAAAAAAATCTGTCATTTCTTCCAATTCTAAAACTTGTCTAAAAATCAGTCCCGCCATGATCAGGTCTGCTATGTAGTAGTCTTTAGAATCATAAAGTTTCCCTACTCTTTTCATTCCTTCATTCATTAAGTCAAGTAGATATATAGGATCAATTCCTTCATTCAAGACTTCTTTGGCCAATTTTATCGACTTATCTTCATCTAACTCTTCCACGTAATTAACGAGCGATTCCTTCATTTTCGTTAAATCTTTCATTTTCATTCCTCCACCAACTAATTTAGTTTTGCTGGCTTAATCCTGTAATTGTTACATTGTTATATATACAGGTATACAGGAATATTCAAACTAAATATTATAATCTAAAATTTGTTTTGTCAAACAGCCATAGAATCCTGCTCTTTAAGTCTCAAAAACTGCATCAAGAATTAAACTGAACACCGCACTCAATAAATAGCAAATTCTCCAAAAAACTTGTTTTTGGAGAATTTAGCGAGCAAATAATAGGCAACCCCTTTAGAATTTCAACTTAACCCTAGACCTATTCTCTTCAGCATAATATGCGCTTCAATGCCATTAGCAACCTCAACAGGATCATCCCCGAGAGCGACCTTCCCTCCAGTTAACCCTTCCACGTCCTCCGTCAGTAATTTGACAAGTTGAGGAGCGCCGGTAACAAAAGGTGTTGGAGAGAGATGAGTGTACGCCCCATATGCTACAGCAAATACTCCATCAATTGTCGCTTTTTGTTCCATCCATTCAGGAGCAGTCACTGCAATCGGTAATTGCGGTACATCAACATCCAAATGATCTGCCAGCGCCGTGACGAGCATCGAGATTCTTCCAGTATCCGTGCAGGTTCCAAAACTCAGGACGGGTGGGATTTTTAAGGCACCGCATATTTCCCCAAGGCCACTACCCGCCATATTAACGGCATTCATGTTACAAAGCCCAGCCACTTCTAAGGCATGATTACCGCAGCCGGCGGCCACTACCAAGATATCCTTCTTGATAAGTTCTTTAGCGAGATTGACCGTGTTCCAATCCTGAGGACCATTTCTGATCGTTGAGCAACTCACTAAGGCGACTACACCCTTAATCTTTCCAGCGGCAATCACATCAACCAGTGGATTTAGTTTACCGCCGAGGGCTCCTAGAACCGCTTCGGTGGAAAATCCAGCAATTGCTTTTTGTGTGATTTTAGGAACTTTGGCGATAACCTTCCCCTTGCGTTTTTTGAAGTTTTCGATACTTAAGTCAATCAGTCGATCAGCCATGGCATTGACTTCTGCCGGTTGATAGGGGATCTTATGTTGGAGACCCGGGACACCGATAATCGTGCTGACGCTCACTAAGGTTATTTGATATTGCTCAGCATACATATCAATGGCCGGTGGAGAACAGTTTTCATCCATCGCTAAAACATCCACTGTTCCGGTTGCCAACAGTGGCTCAATCGTAAGCCAGTTCCCCATCAAACCGACAAAGACTTCATCCATTCCAAATCTTTGGATCAATTCTTGACCAGTTTCAATCGAACCGACAACTCTAAGCCCTTTCGCTCCGGCCGCTCTTGCCCGCTCTTGGACTTCGGCCATCTTGGCCTTTTGAATAGTTGCTACACCAGGCCATGGTTGGTGACCATTAAACACGATGTTAATATACTCAGGGTCCATAATCCCTAAATCAACGTTAACTTCGTGAGGTGTGGGCGTACCAAACAAAATATCTTGAGTCATTTCCAACCCTATCTGGGCATTATAGATGGTTGAAAGTCCCAAGCGCAAGGCTTTAAGCGCTAAAGAAACATAATCTCCATCGACATTGGTTAAACAACTTGCGACACAATTTTGTTCTTCATGAACAGCTCCGGCGGGATAAATATTTAAATCCTTCCAGACTTTTTTTCGTTTCTTCGGAGCAAATGCTTCGACCATAAGGTTAGGCTCATCTGATCCGATATTCATCTGTGCATTAAGGAGATCAGCTAATTGTATGGCCATCTGGTTAGTATCCTGATTTGTATTGAGTCCAAGTTTTTCACACATCCATTTAAGTTTATTGACATCCGTAATCTTAAACGGAGTTTTCCCTTCTCCAGTTGCTCTCAAAGTTCTGAAAGCCTCATAGGCATGATGACTATAGGTACCTGCTCCCATAATATTTTGAAGCAACAACTTTCTCATCGCCATAGCATCGGGACCGATTCCACAGACTCCTTTATCCTGTCCCCCCTTTTCACTGATTCTACAAGGCCCTTGGGCACACTGTTGACAGCTTAAGCCCTGCAGACAAAATTTACAGCGAATCTTCTCCTGTTCAGTCCAACGATCGAAGGAATTGGACATACCGTCTTCCCTGATACGTACTAACATTTGCTCCACAGAGTCATGATAACTTACCCTGCCTTCTGTCTTCTCCAGTATGGTTTCAGTCATTCCTGATCCCCCTTTTATTCTAACTATAAGAAAGTTTGCTCATCTACAATAGTAAATATGTACCTCTTTAATGACTAATTTTCTTGATTATCATGCTGTTTGTTATAGTTGCCATCAAATATGGGAAGATAATTATAGAGACTTACTTTAAGCGGAGGTTTGACTCTCTATACCTTACAAGGAGGAATCATCAATGAATGAAAGTACTGCGATAAACACCGACCCGAAAAATCTCCAGGCTAAACGAATTGTTTATTATGTCTTAGGGGTTTTAGAAGTTCTATTCGCCTTTCGCTTAATCTTTAAACTTTTAGGAGCTAACCCTCAAAGTCCTTTTGTATCGTTCATTTATTCCGTATCCCAAGCCTTCTTAATTCCCTTTACTGGTATTTTTAGATCGGCTGTCACTAAAGGAATTGAGGCCCAGTCGATTTTAGAGCCAACGACCATTATCGCCATGATTGTTTATGCAATCATCGCCTGGGGGATTGTTAAGTTGATTGAAATTAGTAGGCCTGCTAAGGGCACTGAGATCCGTTAATATGCAAGTTGGGGACGGTTCTTAACTTGCATTCCATTACCAACTAGTTAAAAGAGAAACCCCCCGAATGGTAAATTGCACATTCGGGGGGTTAACCATTTTCCTTCATGAAATTACCCAACACTAGGATTCCTTTTCGGATCTCGTTCGGTTCCAAATGCCCATATCCTATCTTAGCTAACTTATTGCTGAGGTACTGACACTGTCATAACTGCAACAGTTTTACCGCTGTTATCCTTAAAAGGACTATAAACCTTTAGATACCCACTGGTAAGAGTACTAGTCGTTGTCCCACTTTTCATAACCTCACCAACCGTTGCTGGAACGGCGTAACCTTTCAAAACCCTTTCAGTTCCTTGCAATACACTGGAAGAAATTCTTTCCTGGCCTACGAAAATGGATACTCCCATGGTATCTGGAAACAAGGCAGCGACGTCATCCACCATCTTATAATTTCCATTTTCAGTATAGGAACCTTTACTTAAAGTGGTCCCCAAAACTTTCCAATCACCCGGATATTTTTTATTCAGTAAGTCCATTATTTTAGTCTCTACATTGGTCTGAGTTGTTTTACTCCCTGCTTGAACCGGAGTCTCAGTTGGATGCCCTTCTGGGGTTATTGCCGCGTTATTAGGTGGAGGTGTTGGAGTCTCAGGTTTCTTTGCGCAACCAACTAGAGAAACCATTAACACCATGATGGTTACCACCCTAAAAATTTTTTGTTTTAACACACTTCCTCCTTATGGCCATAAAAATTTAATTATCATCCATATTATACCTTATTCATTTCTATTATATTCCCGAACATAAGTTAGCTTCTATACTACTCCGGTAACTTAGCAAGAGCCTTTTTGTTGCAGACAATGACTAAAATATCTTTTTCCTCAACGACTGAATTTGCCCCTGGGGCAATGACAATCTGGTCTATGCCTTTTTTGATCGCCACCACATTAATATTATAAACTGCCCGTAAATTCAATTTGCCGAGGGACTTATTGACAAACTTTGCTGGCGCAATTATTTCAAAAATGCTGTAATCTAAGGACAATTCTATGAAATCCATGACATTGGTTCTAATCAAGTTATTGGCTAGACGAATCCCCATATCTTGTTCTGGGTAAACGATTTTGTCCGCCCCAATTCTTTCCAAAACCTTTCCATGTTGGATCGATTGGGCTTTAGCGACAACATAGGGGATGCCCATTTCTTTGAGCATCAGGGTGATCAGTATATTTGCTTCAAGGTCATCCCCAATCGCTACAATCGCTACATCTAAATTCCGCACCCCTAACCCCCGGAGCGTCTCCTCCTCACGTGCATCGGCCTGTACCGCCTGTGTCACATCCTGCATTATAACCTGGACGGCATGTTCGTTTTTATCTAACGCAAGGACTTCGTGACCTAAAGCAGTGAGAGTTTTAGCGACACTTGTTCCGAATCGCCCTAAGCCAATAACTACAAATTGTTTGCGCACTTAATTCTCCTCCTATCCAATCAAAATTCGTTCATCTGGATACTTAACATGGGCTACTTGTTTAGCTTTTTTCTGGGAAAGTACAAATGCCAAGGTCAATGGGCCAACCCGCCCTATAAACATCGTTAAAATAATCGCCATTTTACCCGCCGAGGAAAGAATGGGCGTAATTCCTAACGTAAGGCCCACGGTCCCAAAAGCGGATGTTACTTCGAAAAGCACGGTTAGTAAATCCGAGTTTTCCGTGTAGGAAAGAATCGATAATATTAAGAAAATCAAAATTGCGGCTGAAGTCGTAATTGCCCAAGCCTTTTGGATAACATCCTTAGGCAAAGTCCGCCCCTCTAAAACTACATGAGGATCACTGCGATAGGTACTAAACACTGATAAAACGATCGAAATAAAGGTCGTTGTCTTTATTCCTCCACCTGTTCCCCCAGGAGAAGCTCCAATAAACATGAGCACAATCATCGAGAGTAACGTTGTGTCATGCATACCCGCTAGATTGATGGTGTTAAATCCTGCCGTTCGAGGAGAAACTGATTGAAAGAAAGCTGCCAAAACCTTTGTCCCAAAAGGGAGCGGTCCTAAGGTCTTTGGATTTGTAAATTCCATAATCAAGATAAACACGGCCCCTAATAAGATCAGGGCAACAGAAACCTGAAGAACAATTTTCGTATGAAGTCTAAACTTTTTTCGAGGTCCTAAGAGATCTGCCAAAACAATAAAGCCTATGCCCCCGCAAATAATCAAAAACATGATCGTAATATTAACGGTGGGGTCTCCGACAAAAGCAGTAAGACTTGAAAAATTACCGAAGAGATCAAATCCTGCATTATTAAACGCCGAAATTGAATGAAAGACCCCATAATAAAGTGCTTTACTCCAACCAAAATCGGAATACCAGCGTAAGGTTAGAATAAGGGCACCCAGCGCTTCAATGGCAAAGGAAATCTTTAAAATAGATTTTGTTAGTCGAACAATCCCTTCGACAGAAACCTGGTTTAGCGCCTCTTGCAATAACAAGCGTTCC
Source organism: Desulfosporosinus sp. (assembly GCA_027353165.1). Lineage (GTDB taxonomy): Bacteria > Bacillota > Desulfitobacteriia > Desulfitobacteriales > Desulfitobacteriaceae > Desulfosporosinus. Next base: position 4,739 of record DAIEHY010000019.1, on the reverse strand, counting down.
TTAAGAGTAATTTTTCTCCCTAAAAGCATGGCAAATAGGGTGGCAAAGGTCATAAACCCAAGTCCACCCACTTGAATCAAAAAAAGAATCACCCACTGTCCAAAGAGCGTAAAGGTCGACGCTGTATCCACCACCACTAACCCTGTAACACAAACTGCTGAGGTTGCTGTAAAAGCGGCATTCAAAAAGGGTAAGCCCAATCCATCCTGAGTTGCTTGAGGTAAGGTCAGCAATAACGCCCCAAACAAAATAACACCCGCAAATCCTAACACTAAAACTCGAGATGGTGTCATGATTTTCCCTAATGCGTTCAATCCCTTTTCCCTCCAAGATCTATATACCTATAAATTAATTCATAATTGTCATTAACCTAATTCTCCGATCCATTTATAGCAAACGATATCCCACTCCTGGTTCTGTGATAATATGCCGAGGGCGGGATGGGTCTCGTTCCAACTTTCGCCTGATCTGACCAATATAAACACGCAAGTACTGTACTTCTTTCTCATAAGACGGTCCCCATACAGTGCGAAGCAAAAAACTGTGGGTCATCACTTTTCCTGCATTAATCGCTAGATTTTTTACAATCTCAAATTCTGTTAAGGTAAGTTTAATTTCGTGATTATCCCTTGTCACCCGCCGATGTAATAAATCAAAGGTCACATCGTCGAAATGCAATACGGGCTGTTCTTCTACCCCGACAATGTGACGCATTGCCGCTCGAATTCGAGCTAACAATTCACCCATTCCAAAGGGTTTCGTTACATAATCATCCGCACCAAAATCTAAGGCCGCAATTTTATCATTCTCCTGTTCCTTAACCGAAAGGATGATAATGGGCACCTTTGACCATTCTCGCAACTGACGCATGACGTTAAGTCCATCAAGATCGGGTAACCCTAAATCTAAGACGACTAAGTCTGGGCTGAACATCACAGCCGCCTCAAGGCCCTCGCCACCTGTCTTAGCATCTTTTACGAGATATCCGTGACTAGTTAAAGCCACCCGTAAAAATCGCCGAATCTGCGTATCATCATCAATAATCAAAATCCGCTGACCTTTATTTTCCATGCTACTCTCCCTTTTCCATCTCAGGCACTATCCCAAAACATTGGTCAGTTAACGGCAAGGTAAACGTAATCGTCACACCGCCCAGTTTATTGTTTTCGGCCCAAATATCCCCGCCATGTGCTTCAATCAGTCCTTTACAAATAGCCAATCCAAGCCCCGTTCCGCTCACTTGGAGAGGGGAACTGAGTCGATAAAACTTATCAAAGACCTTGCTTAAATCCGTCTCAGGAATATTCGGACCCCGATTAGCAATCACAATCTCTAGGTGTTTTTCTTGTCGCCGAATCGAGATCAATATTTTGCTGGCAGCCTCGGAGTACTTAAGTGCATTATCCAACAGGTTGATCAATACCTGCTCTATCAGGATTCCATCAGCTTGGACCAAAGGGAGTCCTTCTTGGATATCAATATCTAACGGCCGTCGAGTTAAGGTGTCTCCAAGCCTATTAATCGCCACCCCAAGAATATCTTGGAGATCACACCAATCTTTTTTTAAGCTAAGCATGCCACTTTCTAGCCGTGCCATATCTAATAAGTTACTAATAAAACGATTCATCCGTTCAGCCCCATGTAGAATTGTTTTGAGCAATTCCTTGCGGACTTCAGGACTATAGACAACATTTTGATCTTCTAAAAGTCCGGTAACTCCCCCGATAATCGAAGCGAGCGGTGTTCGCAAATCATGAGAAAGCGAATTGAAAAGTGCTGTGCGCAAACGTTCCGACTCTACTAACGTAAGGGTCTCTCTGGCTTGATCAGCTAACTTGACTCGATTAATAGCCACAGCAGATAATCCCGTAAAAGCTTCTAATAATCGCATTCCCTCAGGTTCAAATTGTGCTTTGCGTTCTTTAATATAAATTCCAAGAACTCCTTGGGTTCCCTGCTCTGTACGTAGTGGCAAATATAAGGCCTTAGCTGTACCCAAGGTTTCCGTTCCATAACCCGCTTTGAGTCCCCTTTCATAGACCCAGGTGGCAACTGACAATTCAGGTTGATCTAAGAAGTCGTTCAATCCTGAGTGCTTTCTCAGGACTAATTGAGCCTTTTCATTAGGTAGTAGCAATATCACTTGTCCTTCTAACGTTTCGGAGACATTACTAACAATACAATCTAAGACAGCTTCTAGGTTATCGACTGCAGCAATATCACGGCTTAAGGAATAAAGGGCTGAAATACTATTTTCCCGCTGCCGAGAATAAGCGACCTGTTTTTTTAACCTTTCCGATAGAGTCCCGGTAATCAAACCGACCAGCATTAAGATAACAAAGCTGATGAGGTAACGGAGATCAGCCACCGTAAATTTAAAAATTGGCGGAACGAAAAAGAGATCGAAGGCCATCGTTCCCATAAACGCCGTTGCGATAGCAGGAAAGGTTCCCCAGCGAGCTGCACTTAATAGAATAGGAAGTAGATAGGCCAAAGAAATATTAACCAATCCTAGAAATGGACTGACTAAGGTCAACACTAGCGTCATCACAATAACCATCAAACTAGACGCAAGGTAGGGAATTAGTTTGGGCGAATTCCTTATCTTCAATGTCTGAATTTGAGCTGACCCTGCTTCTTGCTGGTTGCCAGGAATAACATGAATACTAACGCCCTGGCTTTGCCGAATCACTTTGTCCACGACTGATCCATGAATTATCTCCCAAAGGCGCATATGCTGAGGTTTCCCTATGATTATTTGCGAAACATTGCGTTTTCTAGCCAGTCCCAAAATAACTTCAGCCACACTATCTCCAGTTAGCCCGATGACTTCCGCTCCCAGTTCCTCTGCTAAACGAAGATTTTTGGCCATTGAATCTTTTTCGGATTCACTATCGGGAAAGCGGCGCAGGGTTTCGACATGAACGGCTAATAATTCTCCTTGTACCTTCTCAGTCATTCTTTTTGCAATCCGAATCAACTGCGCTGAAAAAGGACTGGCACTTATACAAACTAAAATCTTTTCTCCCGTTGCCCAAGGCCCATCGATCCCATGGATTCTCCTATAGGATTCTAGCTGACGATCTACTCGTTGCGCAGTATAGCGAAGGGCCAACTCCCTCAGAGCATTGATATTGCCCGGACGAAAAAAATTTTTGAAGCCCTCTGTTTCCTGGCCGGGAACGTAAACCTTACCATCTTTTAACCTTTGGATTAACTCTTCGGGCGGAATATCAATCAATTGAATTTGAGACGCTGCTTCTAAAACTTGGTCAGGAACTGTTTCCTGGACGGTAATTCCTGTAATTTGAGTCACTATATCATTAAGCGTTTCTAAGTTTTGAATATTCAAGGTAGTATAAACATTGATTCCTGCCGACAATAATTCCTTGACATCCATGTAACGTTTTTTATGCCGAGATCCTTCCATATTAGTATGGGCGAGTTCATCAATCACAACCAGTTGAGGACGACGTGTCAAGACCGCATCTAAATCCAATTCGCGAAAAGTCCTACCTGAATAATCTTTTGTTCCCCAAGGAATGACTGTTAATTTTTTGAGCATAGCCTCGGTATCAGCTCTTCCATGAGTTTCTACCAGACCCACAACCACATCTATACCTTCCGACAATCTACCTAAGGCAGCCTCTAACATCGCATAAGTTTTTCCGACGCCTGAAGCTGCCCCTAAGAAGATTGTAAGTTTTCCCTTTGCCATTACATCACCTCGTTATTTCGGCATATCTCTTTATTGTCTAACAGTCGAAATTTTTCATACTGATGCAATCCTATTATAGATTATTTTTCACATAAAAGGCGTAAAAATTAAAATAAAGACCATAAAGAAATTATAAAGATTTATGGATCATGAACAAGAGGCTTGACGCTAATCGATGCGTCAAGCCCCTCTTTTGGGGAATTATCGTTTAATTACCTAAAGCTGCTTTTTCAGAACTGGATTATAAGGGACACTCGTAACAAGAATACTTTTACGGAAAAGTAACATTAACTTCATCAATTGCCCGGTTTGGTTATGAAGAATGTTGTGCCATAATTTTTCCGGAACATATTCTGGAATCGCCAACGTGATTGTATCATAATTTCCATTCTTCTCAATTTTGTCAAGGTACTTTAATAAGTCATGGACAGTCGCCCGATAGGGGGACTCTACAATTTCTAGAGGGATTTCAATATGATGATCTGCCCAATGCTTGAGCAACTTTGTAGTTCGAACTGGATCTGAGGAAATATGGACGGCCGTGGTCTGAGGGGTTAGGGCATACGCATATTTTAAGGTTTTTAAGACAATCAAGTTTAAATCGTAGACAGGGACAATTATTTTATTTTTATAATCAACCAGCTCAATGTCCGCCCTTCGTCGTTTAACTTTCATTACGAAGTTATGGAATTCTTGGGAGGCTTCTGAGGTTATCCTAACATCCTGTATCTCCCCCTGATAAACACGGTGAATACCGCGGAACATTAAAACAAGGAGTGGCATAATAATGAGGATAATCCAAGCCCCTTGCGAAAATTTAGTTATAATAAAGATTAATAAGACGAGGAATGAAACAATCCCCCCGAAGCTGAAAATCATAAAATCAAGCTTCCAATTCCCGCTTCTCTCTTGCCAAGTATGCTTGGCAAGCCCTATACCTGTTAGTGTAAAGGAGATAAACACACCAATAGCGTAAAGTGGAAGCATCGAGTGGGTATCCCCATGGAATATAATGATTAGC
>DAIEHY010000199.1 GCA_027353165.1 Desulfosporosinus sp. | reverse complement strand
ATCCGCCTGTATTTTTTCGAATCGCTCAATCCTCGCCTTTTGCTTCGTGGTACGGGCCTTGGCCCCCCTCCGCATCCAGGCTAGTTCATTGCGAAAGAGATTCAGGCGTTTCCTTTCAGTGGCCTCTACCTGCTCCTCCCGCTCGGCTTTTAATTCTAAGAAACGGCTATAATTACCGGGGTAAGGATAAAGTTTACCCTGATCCAACTCTAAGACCCTACCCACAACGCGATCCAGAAAATACCGATCGTGCGTAATCATTAATAGCGCACCCTTACGTTTATTTAAATATTGTTCCAACCAATCCACCGTATCATTATCAATGTGGTTGGTGGGCTCATCAAGAATCAAGATATCCGTAGGACTGATCAGTGCACTCGCTAATGCTACTCGTTTTCTCTGCCCCCCTGAAAGGGTCCCAATCAAGGTGTCAAATTTCGAGATTCCCAGTTTACTGAGAATGGTCTTAGCCTCGTTCTCCAATTGCCAAGCATCCAATTCATCCATTTGTTGACCCACTGCAATTAGTGCTTGTTGAAGGCTTGGCTGGTCCGGGTTATTATTCAACATTTCTAAGGCCATTTCATACTCGCGCAACACGTTCATAACCGGGGAATTCCCCCGAAAAACTTGCTGCAAAACCGTGGCTGAATCTTCAAAGACCGGATTCTGAGGGAGATATTCTAAACGCAGGTTAGTGCCTGTCGTAACTTTGCCTTGATCCGGCCATTCAACACCTGCCAATAGTTTAAGCAAAGTAGACTTACCCGTTCCATTTACACCGATAATCCCTATCTTTTCTCCTTCGTCGATCCCAAAGGAAATATTAGCAAAAAGTACTTTCTCACCGTAACTTTTTGTCAGATTCTCTGCAGTCAAGACATTCATGATTATTTCTCTTCTCCTTAGCAAAAGCTTTAGAACATCTTATTATATCACAGTTCTACGAACGTTGCCCAAATTAAAGTCCCATAGCTGTACGTATGGCACAGTTATGGGACTTCTATCACTAAACTCATTTTTCGATGAGAGCTAACCAACTTTCTTATGAACCATAATATCCAGAATAATTCGATCTACTTCCGGGGAACCCTGATTTGCGAGGCGCCCAAGGTTTTCAATGGTTTGTTCAGCGGTTCGTTCAATGATGCCATCCGTGGACTGAATTACTTTTCCTTCAGTTGCCATAATCGCGGACTGAACAGCGGCACTCGTACAGGTCGATAACTTCATGGCACACCCAGTCTTTGCTCCATCACAGAACATTCCAGTCGTATTACCTTGCATATTCTGAATAGCCGCTTTTATCTCCGCCTTCCCCCCGCCAAGCAAATAGGTAATGCCACAACTCGCACCAGTTCCGGAGGCAGTGGCACCACATAAGGCCGAGAGTCGACCAATCTTTAATTTAATATAGATCGCAATCAAATTACTTAAGGTTACTGCTCGAATCAATTTTTCGTTGGCTACCCCTAATCTTTCCCCTGCGGCGACAACCGGTAACGTTGCTGAAATTCCTTGATTTCCACTTCCAGAATTACTCATCACCGGCATTGTACATCCAGCCATCCTAGCGTCTGAGGCACCAGCAGTTAAGGCCATGGCATGGGTTATTAAATCATCGGAAAGTACGCCTTTACGGATGCTTTCTTGAATCGTTTTTCCTACTTGTAAACCGTACGTGTTCGTTAAGCCCTCTAAACCTACGTTTGTATTGAGTTCAATAGCCTTCTTAATAATCGTTAGATCATTCATCCGCACACATTGCACGAAATCCCAAATCGAATCAAGAGTAATAAACGAATCCTCTAGCTTTCCACTTTGATAGGTTTCGTTTTCGGATAGAGTGTTCAGTAGAAGTTTGCCATCCACTTCAATCAAGACTACTTTGGTATGTTCATCAGCGACAACAACTCTTGCAGAGGATTGAGGAGTTTTGACCACTACTTCGATATAGAGTTTTTTCGAGGAATTAGCTACTCCTACCGTCACCTTCTTCTCCTCAATCATCATCTTCGCTTGATCGACATCTCCCTGTGACAGGCCTGATAGAACTTCTAATCCTAACGTGAAGTCCCCAGCAAGAACGCCAAGGGCTGCTGCTAAATTAACGCCACAGCCATGTGCGCCTGGAATAGCGACAGCCATTGCGTTCTTAAGAACATTGGCACTCGCCAAAACTTCCACAGAGGTTATAATTTCTCCCTTAACATGCTTTTTTGCAAGAGCAGCTGCAAAGGCGATCGCGATCGGTTCAGTACACCCTAAGGTGATAACAAGTTCTTTTTCAAGGCGCTCTATAAATTTGTCATAGTCCATGTTGCTTAGACCTCCCAAACCACATTCCCCCTCTTAATGACCTTCTCAACTGGGTTACCTCCAAAGTGATACGGCAAATAATTTAGATTTGGAATATCAAGAATAAGCACATCTCCTTGTTTCCCTACTTCTAAACTTCCCACCTGATCTGCCCTGCCAATAGCATGGGCAGCATTAATAGTCGCCGCCATCAAGGCTTCTTCTGGGGTAAGGCGGAGATAAAGACAAGCTAAGGTTAGGACTAGAGGCATCGATTCCGTGGGGGAGGATCCGGGATTCGAGTCAGTTGCTAAAGCGACAGGGACTCCGGCCGAAATCATTTCTCTCGCTCTGGCGTAAGAATTTTTAGCAAGATTGAACGACGTCGCCGGAAGCAACACGGCAATCACTCCTTGTTTGGCTAAAGCTAGAATCCCATCATCCGAGGCTTGGAGTAAATGATCGGCACTAATTACGCCCAGTTTAGCGGCTAATTCAGCTCCACCCGCCGAATCTAATTCATCCGCATGCATCTTTAATTTAAAGTTCAGCTCTTTTGCTTTGGTTAAAATCCGTTCACTCGAATCAAGACTGAAAACCCCCGGTTCACAAAAAACATCGCAAAACTCCGCCCGTCCCTCAGCCGCAATTCGCGGCAACATATCTTTAATAATATAGTTTGTAAATTCTTCTTCACTATAACCCGGTGGAACCGCATGCGCTCCCATAAAGGTGGGTACTAGATCAAGTACCTGTTCTCGATCCAATTCATGAATGAGTCGCAAGGCCCTAAGTTCATCCTCCACTATTAATCCATACCCACTCTTTACCTCAACGGTTGTCGTGCCCATACTTAACATCGTCTGCAGCCTACGTTTGGTTTGATCCTTGACCTCTTGATCCGTAGCCTGCTGCGTACTCCGAACTGTTGAAAGAATCCCGCCACCCTGCTTAAGAATTTCGAGATAGGGAACACCTTTAAGTTTTAGCGACAATTCATTTTCACGTGAACCCGCATAAAGGACGTGAGTGTGGGGATCAACAAACCCAGGAGTAACCACCTTACCCTCCGCACTAATTTGCACAGTATTCGGCCCTACCCAACCACCGGCCCGAACCTCCTCAGTTGTGCCAACCGCTATAATCTTCCCGTCGCGGATTGCGACAGCACCCTCTTCAATCAAACCCAGGTCAGACATACCCTCTCCCCGAGCTGGCCGTTTGGAGAAACCCTTCATCGTCGCCATCATACGAGCGGAATGGATCAAGAGATCCGCATACTGCACAAAACCATCTCCATTTCAAAC
>DAIEHY010000198.1 GCA_027353165.1 Desulfosporosinus sp. | reverse complement strand
TGGTATCCTCCAATCACTATCTAAATTCGATTATTGACTGTTTGGAAGAAGGACTGCTTACGGTGGATCTCGCTGGAAATGTCCTGCACTTTAATCAAGCAGCAAAACATTTGTTTAGCGCCAATTTGCTTACCCCACGGAGTCAACTTAAATCCTTATTCTCGTCACAAATTGTTTCGGACATTCTAAGCGTAGGAAAAAATATGGATGAAGTTATTGAGCGCGAAGTACACGTTGAAACTAAGAAGAATCGAGTCCAGATGGTTTTACGTGCACTGCCCATCGAAGGGGAAGATGGAGTGAAAAGTATCGCTGTCACCTTGCGACCGTTTGATGAAATCGGTCGAATTGTGAATCGACTTTCTCTTCAAGATGCAGGGTATACGATTGATGATATCTTGGGAACGAGTGAAAGCATTGTTCAAATTCGAGAAAGAGCGAAGGTTGTAGCTACCACGAAATCCACGGTCTTGATTCGGGGGGAGAGTGGGACAGGGAAAGAAATGTTAGCCCGATCGATTCACAATTTAAGTCCGAGACAACAAGGGATGTTTATGGCGATTAATTGCACGGCGATTCCGGAAACCTTGCTGGAGAGTGAACTCTTCGGATACGAAGAGGGTGCCTTTACTGGCGCACGCAAAGGGGGTAAGATCGGGAAATTTGAATTAGCCAACAAAGGGACGCTGTTTCTCGATGAAATTGGGGATATGCCCTTGTTTTTACAGGCCAAAATTCTTCGGGTTCTACAAGAACGGCAAATTGAACGAATCGGGGGGATAACTCCGGTTTCGGTCGATGTACGCGTCATCGCAGCTACACATCGTGATCTTGAGCAAATGATGGCTAAAGGTGAGTTTCGCGAAGATTTGTATTACAGGATCAATGTAATTCCGATGGATATTAAACCTCTGAGAGATAGAAAAGAAGATTTGGAGATTTTGACGCAGAAGTTTATTAAAGATTACAATCAGCAGCTTAATAAAAAGGTTCAGTTTTTAACGGACGAATTTCGTGAACGACTACAGAACTATTCTTGGCCAGGTAACGTTCGTGAACTTCAAAACGTGATTGAATATGCCATGAATTTGGCTGAAGACTCTACTTTAACTGCAGACCATTTATCGCCGAGATTGAAGACTACCCATTATAATCCTGAAGAACTCAAGGGGTTTAATCTCGAAAGTATGGAACGGGAAACGATTCTTCGCTGTTATCAAGCGGCTGAAACCGGCGTTCGGGGCAAAGAGAAAGTTGCCAAGGCCTTAGGAATTGGAGTTGCTACCTTATACCGAAAATTAGCGCGCTATAACATAGAGTAATTGAGTATTTGCTTAATTTTCGTTTCTCAAATCGATAATAGAGGCTCATTGTGATAAAGGATTTATCAATTCGAGAAATACCAATATCCTTGTTTATGAACGAGGTTTAAGGACAGATGTTTATCATTATGATAACATCTGTCCTCTGAATAATATCGCAAAGGCACCCACTTGGCTCGTTTCAGGATTTGCTGACGTTGGCATGAATATTGCACGGTACAATTAAGACTAGATTCATTCAATCTCTGAAAAAAGGAACTCTGAAACGTCAGAGGGATCTTATCAATGTTGGGGACGGAGGGAAATCATATGGCTTATACAGTTGTAGGACAAAGCGTTTCAAGAGTCGATGCAGTGGCTAAGGTAACAGGGAAGGCTAAATATACGGATGACTTTTCTGAACGAGATATGTTAATCGGGAAAATCCTACATAGTCCCTATGCTCATGCGATTGTCAAATCGATTGATGTAAGTAAAGCGAAGGCTTTACCTGGAGTTGAGGCAGTTTTAACGTACAAAGATCTGCCGGAAATTCGATACGCTACTGCCATGCCTGGTGTGATAGAGGCGATTGCCACAGATGAAGTGAGTGTTGCGGAACTTAAATATGGAACTGCAGGCCACCCCTTTTCGCTTGATTCAAGCCACCGGGATAAAGAAGATCGTCATATTCTCACGCCAAAGGCGCGCTTCGTGGGAGATAATATTGCCGCGGTGGTGGCAACGGATGCCCTTATCGCCGCCAAGGCTATAAAGCTAATTGAGGTTGAATATGAAGTGCTGGAAGCTTTGACTAGCACTGAGGCAGCCCTTAAAGAGGGTGCTCCTTTGATTCATGATGACTGCGAAAGAAACATTCTGGCTTCGGGCGGTTATGAGATAGGGAATATTGAAGAGGCCTTTAAAGACTCGGATCATGTTATTGAGGGAGAGTACGAAACAAGTATCGTACAACATTGCCATCTGGAAAATCAGGTATCTCATGCGTATGTGGATTCGGATCGAAGAATTGTGATCATGACTTCGACCCAGATCCCACATATTGTGCGCAGAATCGTGGCTCAATCCCTGGGGATTGCTTGGGGTCGGGTACGAGTAATCAAACCTTACGTGGGTGGTGGATTTGGTAATAAGCAGGATGTGACGATTGAACCCTTGAATGCGGCTATGAGTTTAGCCGTGGGTGGACGACCTGTCAAATTGGAACTTTCTCGGGAAGAAGCGATGATTGACACTAGGACTCGTCATGCTTTCAAGTTTAAGATCAAAACCGGAATCAACCAGGATGGAAAAATCAATGGGATTCATATTTCGGCTGTTTCGAATACCGGGGCCTACGCTTCACATGGTCATTCGATTGCCAGCAGTGGAGGAGGTAAATTCCGTTATCTCTATCCGACGAAAGCTTTGAAATATGATCCGATAACCGTATACACTAATTTACCGGTTGCTGGGGCAATGCGAGGGTATGGGACACCCCAGATCTTCTTCGCCTTTGAATCTCATATCGAGGATATTGCCAAGCAACTTAATATGGACCCCATCGAGATTAGGAAGAAAAACTTAGTGGAAGTTGGGTTCGTGGAACCATTAAGTAAAAATAAGATTATGAGTTGTGCTATCCGCGAATGTATCGACAAGGGTAGAGAATTAATCAAGTGGGACGCCAAAAAGGCCTTGTACAAGAAGCAAAGTGGGGACAAACGTCGAGGGTTAGGGATGGCTTGCTTTAGTTATGCTTCGGGGACTTATCCTGTCGCGTTAGAACTTGCGGGAGTGCGTATAGTTATGAACCAAGATGGTTCAGTTCAACTGCAATTAGGTGCGACAGAAATAGGGCAAGGGAGTGATACTGTTTTCGCTCAAATGGTGGCCGAGATCCTCGGTCTGCCGATGTATATGGTCCATGTCATCTCCACTCAAGATACGGATATTACCCCTTTTGATACGGGGTCTTATGCTTCGCGGCAAACTTACGTTACCGGTATGGCGGTAGAGAAGGCGGCCTTAGAAATTAAGCAAAAAGTTCTTGGTTTTTGCCACAGCATGACGGATATTCCGGCGCATCTTTTAGATCTTAAAGATCAATGGATTGTATTTAAAGAGTCTGGCGAAAAAGTACAAGCCTTGGAAGTAGTGGCGATGCAGTCGTACTATGATCGAGTTCATGCCCAACCGATTACGAGTGATGTTTCCAATAATGCTCGCATTAATGCAATTCCGTTTGGAGTTACCTTTGCTGAGGTGGAAGTAGACATCAAGACTGGAAAGATTAAGATTTTGGAAATTTATAATGTGCATGATTC
>DAIEHY010000197.1 GCA_027353165.1 Desulfosporosinus sp. | reverse complement strand
CAAGATCAGCCCCACCACCCGGATATCCATAGACCGGTGCTGTTCGTCCAAATAAACAGCGCGAGGTGATAACAACCGGAACTCCTTTGGTGACAAGTTCAGAAATCTCCTTCATCAATTGAGGGGGTAAGTTACCTCTTCCGAAAGCTTCAATGACCATGGCATCCATATCTTGTTGAGCAATTCTCAAAATTTCTGGAGACATACCCGTAAAAGCTTTACAAATTGCAACATTAGCTAAGCTCTTTGGCACTCCAAGTTTAACCGTGGGTTCCGGTTTACGATGCCAAATGACCTCCCCATTATCAATACTTCCTAAGGAGCCAATATCTCCAGAATCAAAAGCATCCACATGACTCGTATGGAGTTTACGCACATCCCGTGCAGCATGTATTTCCTCATTCAGAGCAATTACGACGCCACGATGAAGGGCTCTGGGATCAAGGGCTATACGTAGAGCATTAAGTAAATTTCGAGGACCATCCGAATCACTCTCCGAAGCATCCCTTTGAGAAGCAGTAAGGATCACAGGCCTAGGGTCGTTAATAGTAACATCCAGAAAATAAGCTGTTTCTTCAAGCGTATCTGTGCCGTGAGTGATAATAATCCCTTTTAATAAAGGATCTAAAAAATACCGCTCGACCTCACTGGCTAATAATCTCATATGCATAGGATCAATATTACAACTGGCAACATTACTAAAATCGCAGACGACCCATTCGGCTACTTGTGAAAGACCCGGAAGGCTTTCCACAAGCTCAAGACCATTAACAGCAGGAACCACCTTTCCAGTCTCATCCTTACGCATGGCAATCGTTCCACCTGTAGCAATTAGAAGCACTTTTTCTTTTTTCACTGAACTACCCTCTCTTTACGGTAACGAATTCCTAAGTCGCTTAATGCCTTATTCAGTCTAGCTACATGATAGGTTTTTTGGCTATGTTCTCCATGCCAGTGACAATCTAAGAGATCGGCATCCTTGACGAGTTCCTCGAGTGGAGTTCCGATTTGTTCCTTCTTGGAATGGTTAACAACAGCCTGAACAATTAGTTCTCTATTTTTCTCTGAATAGTTGCCCTCTGCTAAGAAACGGCGAACCGGATCCTCTCCATTTATGGCATGCTCTAACTGTTTTCCATTTTGCCAACGACCAATGTCATGCAAAGCACATGCTAAAGCTGCTTGCTCTAGGTCAATATTCCGTATTTCCGCTAACATACGACCGATTTGCGCACAGCTTGTCGCGTGAGCCTTTTCCCAGATAATTGGGTAATCTCGTTCAACCGTGGGCACATCCCAATGATCCAATGTATCATAAATCCATTGCAAATCCTTAATAAAATTCCAATTCATGGGCCGAACCTCCATTTTACTTATTTTACCATAATAAAAAGGAAAATTAATTCTCGTTTTTCTCATATCTTATCCTAAGAGTATTTGCGACATGAGGAGGAGGTCTGTATTGAATTCAAATTGGACGCCCACTGCACAACGTCTTATCAACAAACGACAATGGATACTCGGATACTATTCTGAGGACTACGAAGGTGATTATCGCGCACTTGAAACAATACGACAACAAGGCTCACACTTAGATGTGTATGCTGACTTTGCTTATCAACTTCAACCAGATGGTCATTTCATCGGTCAAATTAACAAGCAAGTCCTTCAAGCAGCAATTGCACAAGGTACCGCGCCCCTTATTCTGTTCCATAATTTTAACGGAAAAATCTTTGATCCTCTCCCCTTGCGTTCTGTGTTATCTTCAACCGCCTCCCAGCGAAATTGTATACATCATATGATTAACCTACTTCCGCAAACTATAGCAGGCGTGCATGTCGATTTTGAAGGGGTTGAAGCGTCTTACCGTATCCCCTTCCTATCCTTTCTAGAATCTCTAAAAGCCACATTACATGATCGTGGCTTATTATTAACGATTGCTATCCCTGCGAAACTCTCAGAGCGGGAGGCTCCCGGCTACGACTTCGCTGGGATTGGAAGGTTATGTGATTCAATTACCCTCATGACCTATGATGAGCACTACTCAGGCGGATCTCCTGGACCGATCTCCAGTCTCCCTTGGATGACTCAAGCACTGGATTACGCCATCCGCTATATTCCTAATGAAAACTTACTATTAGGCATTCCTGCCTATGGATACGATTGGTCCAATAATGAACCAACTGGTCTTGTCCCGATGCGTGATATTCCCGAGTTAGTCTCTCAAACTAACGCACGAGTTCTTTGGTCCGACCAGGCCGTAGAACCTTACTTTTATTATTGGCGAGGACGAGCAAGACATACTGTATGGTATGAGAATGAACTTTCTGCCAAGATTCGTCTCGGTTTTGTCAAGAGTTACCGATTGCGGGGGATTGCAATTTGGCGCCTAGGTTATGAAACAACTCGTTTTTGGCAAGAAATCACCCTTAAACTAAAACGTTAATCTTTTCCGAAAAGCTCTTCAAGTATTTGTAAATAAAAATAGTTGAAGGGCTTTGACGTTTAATTAGCTTCTGGTCAATAAAACATACTTGTTCTTTAATCGATAAACCCTTATTATTGGTGTTATCAATACGATAAAGGAGATGATAAAATCGATGTATGAACTAAAAAACTATTCCGAAATAGTTGTCCAACTAGCACTAAATAATTACCTACTTAATAATCAACTTTCATGTTCCTGTGAGCGCTGTCAGGCTGATATTATGGCACTTGCATTAAATCGTTTGCCAGCGCGCTACTATGTTTCTTTACGTGGCGAAATTATGACACAATTTGAATCCCAGGCGCTTCCTGACCAAGCACGCATAATGTCGGAAGTAGTACGCGCTGCACAACAAGTGGCTGCTACACCGTCACACCCTCTATCCTGATTTCAATTTAGACTGCATTAAGGATGATGATCACGGCCAATACAGCTACGAAAAATAAGGCAATAACCCTAAAAGGAGAGTTAATGACCGATACTATCCGAACTGGTGTCACTTCAATCTCAATCATACCGTACCTCCTCTCTCTTTCTTAGTGTATGGCCCTATCTTACCTATTGTTAAAGCAAACTTGGCTGGGCGCCCACACGAAGACACTGTCTTCGCATGAATTAGCCTTCTAGTTAGCTTTGGCGAAGGTGGCCACCTAAATTGCTAATTATAAAATAAGGAGGCCAAAAGGTCTCCTGATTTATTATATTGCTCGAATTGTCACTGAATATTATCTATTATAGCACGTTTGCATGACTCGAAAAATGGATTTAAAAGAAACTCAAGACTAGAAATGAGGTTTTCGTAGTGCTTAGCCCTGAACAAATTCTCCGTTTTTCTCTATTTTCATCCTTAAAACCTAATGATGTTGCCCCTCTTCTTCCACATTTAGTTGAACGTCGTTATCGACGAGGGCAACTTTTATTTGTAGAGGGAGAGATTGGTTCTTCTGTTTATTTTGTTCTTTCTGGGCAAGTTAAACTCAGTAAATCAACCCCTGAAGGGGAAGAACAGATTCTTGATTGGTGTGGTCCCTATGATTGTTTCGCCGAAGTTCTACTTCTCGAAGCGGGCTCATACCCAGCAACTGCTGAAGTTCTGCAGGACAGTATCTTATTAGTTCTCCACAACGAAGTAATGCCCCAGATTCTCGAATCG
>DAIEHY010000196.1 GCA_027353165.1 Desulfosporosinus sp. | reverse complement strand
CATCAACCACTTCCACTAATTCCACGACGGTACCACCTAATTCCAGAAAGGCCAATTCCGCCTCTCCTGGTTTAATCTTGTGTAAAAACTTAAAGCCGAGTACCTCTCTGTAAAAATGAATAGCTTTTTCCAATTCCAAGGCCTTAATCCCAATGTGTTCGATTCCTATGAAAAGGTTTTCCATATATGATTCCCCCGTTTTTCCGTTATTATAAACTTGTGTTTGACAGATTACTAATCATAATCGTTGACCTATCCTCATCCAGCTATTTTAGTTCTTACCAACTGAAGATGTGCTATAACCTTCCAACTCTAACAGCTTTTTTTTAATGTCTAAACCCCCGGCGTACCCTGTTAAACTTCCACCTTTACCGATGACCCGATGACAGGGCACCACGATTCCGATTGGATTTCGATTGTTGGCCATACCCACCGCTCGCTGCCCTTTTGGGTTATCCACTTGGGCGGCAATTTCGCCATAGGTGCGAGTTTCTCCGTAAGGAATACGCAGAAGTTCTGCCCATACTTTAAGCTGAAAGGGCGTACCGATTGGATGCAGAGGAATCGTGAACTCCTTGCGTTGACCAGAAACATACTCTTGCAACTGACGAATAACCTCACTATTTGGCTCGCGCTTACGTATCAAAAAACCTTTTGGGAACTGGTGTGACATCCATTTAAGCAAGGATTGTTCTTCCTCAACCGACGGGCCAAGACCTAACCAGCACAACCCCACCGAGGTTGTGGCAACGGTTAACTCGACCTCTAAGTCTTTGATCATCACTCGTTCTGTCCAAAAACTGAGACTTTGGGCCGTCCAAAGTTCATGAACCGAATACTTAATTAGTTTTCCGGCTTGATAGATTTGAATTATGTTGTGATCAATTTTCAAGCGTTGATCAAGCTCGATCGGGACGCTCCATTTAGGTCCTTCTTCACGGTATAGCTCAAGACCATTTTGAGGGGTCCTCATAAGAGCATAGATTAATGCCGCTAAACCACGAGCGAACGGCTCCTCAGACTCTAAGAAAGGCCTAATTCGCTCTTCGAGAGGATCGACTAATTGGGGAGCGCTCTGGGCTAATTGGGCCAATCCCCATAGCGCGCCATCCCTTAAGCTTTCATCTACTAACAACCCAGAAAGCATCCAATTAAAATGTCCACATGTCTTTGGACAATGAGCCAGAAGACTTCCTATGGCCTCAGATGCATTCCAAGCGGTTCCGCCAGATTCCTCGTTGAGCATCCAAAAATAACGGCGCACCAGCTCAACCGCATATTTCTCATCTTTCTGATCCATTTCATGGGCAAAAACTCCTAAGGCCTCTACCGCCCGCCAGAAAATAAGCCCATCCTTAACATAGATTCGCGTCATAAATTGTCGATAGACATTCTTACTTTCTTTTTCTTTAGTCCATATGTTCAGTTGCTTCCAATCCCGTTTCTCTAAAACCCGTTCCACATCTTTTTTCGTAGGCATTGGACCACCTTCTCTCTTTTGCAAATTACCTTATTAATTTTCTCCGGCCTTAGGAAATTGTTATAATTTCTATTTCCGCTTGGTTCCTTATTAAGAATAATCTTACCATAAATTAGAGTATAATAAAACGGGTGTACGTCATACACCTCCTTCACCTTCGCCTCTTTATTCTATAATCTCACCTTACAGTATTTAAACAAAAGGAAAAAGCAGTATATCATTTTATCGCTAATCGACATACTGCTTTTAGTATTTTCTAATATACCCCTCAAATCTCCATCAAGGTTTTTTCGTCACTTTAGCCTTAGCTGAATTAATACTTTCAATCATTCGGAGAGCTTCTCGGGCTCGCTCTCTGACATTAAGCGATTCACCGTAATCTTCGGCAACTCTCGATAATTCTTTGACCGCTGCTACAGCTCCCATTTCCCCAAGGGCTTGCGCAGCCATTTCCTTTACTCCGACTACGGGATCTCTCAGCAATTGTATTAAGGAAAAAACTGCTGCCTTATTGCCAATCCGCCCTAAGGCTTCACAGGCTCTAGCTCGGATTAAACTGTCATTGTCACTCAAGCCTTTAATCAGTAGCTCAAAGGCCAGCGGAACGTTGGCAAACACCTTTATTAAGTAGATATCGACCCGTCTGCTCACTTTTTTATAAATACTGCTTAAAATTATAAAGGCTTGCTCTTGGTCTATTTCATGGACGGTCCAATCAATCAGGCGAATTAAGATTTCCTGGTTTTGACCGAGCAGAATTCCTTGCGCTCCTTCATAATCACGAATCGAAACCGCCTTTTTCAACTGTTCCCCTAATTTGGGGAGCAAATATCCGGCAATCGTTCGTGCGCTTTTTTCACTCAGGGTTAATTTCCCGGCTTTATTCTTTTGGATATAATGCAGTGAAATTAAACCCTCGATGAGGCACGACACTAGATTGCCACGTGAGTCGCCCATGATCGAGATTAACGAATCCTCATCCAACTCCCCTTCATGGGCATGAATGAGTTCAAGCAACATCACTAAATCTTGAACCTGCAACGGCATTCCTAAATCCCAAATGACTTGCTCCAAGATTAACCGTTCTTTATATAACGGTTCTCCGGCAATGGCCGTTTGAAATTGGTAGAGGAAATTCAACTGTTCGAAGCCAAAGTCTCGTAGCTCTGGGTTCTGTTGGCATTCTAAGAGGCTGGCCCTCGTATGATTGGCCGTAAAGGCTTTAACCTTTTTTAATCTCAAGATCAGTAAATCCAGATAGTCTAAGGGATAGCCGGTCCGCTCGGCGATATTGGGCAGAGATTCCTCCCCGATCCAAAGCCGGAAAACTCGCCGCCAGGGTTCCTTGGGATCCTGGTTTTGTGGGCGATTGATGATTGTTTGCGCTGGTTTTAGTAAGTCTTTGGCTAAATCCACGACGACCGCGGACGGATTGGCAAACTGGTTTTTCAATTTCCATTGGATAATCTCCGCAAAGGTGGAATTCGTGAGTAAGTCGGCATTATGACAAAAACAAGCGACCAGATCCGGGATGATGGTTTCATGGATGTATTTAAGGGCCAGGGGACTTCTCGGCCCGCCCCATTCCTCTAATAAAACGGCTGTTAGGTTTTCTGTTAAGCGGGTTAAATCCTGCTTAGTCCAGTCCCAATTGATTAATTCCGCCACTGCTCATCACCTTCGTTTTGACAATGGGTCGTTTTTAGGGGTGTTTCTAGAGTTCTGTCACGTTGCCTCCCCGCTTCCAGTCCCATCTGCCACCCTAATTCCAGCGCTTTGATGTTGCGCTCTGCCGTCCCTTTGGGTGCCCGTTGCTCAACTGCCTGCAGAACCTTCTCCCATGGAATTTGCCCGCTTAAGGAGGCCACGACTCCCAAGGCGACGACATTGGCGCTTTGTTCAGTTCCAAATTGAGTGCGAGTCGCTTTCGTAATCGGGAGCGAATACAGATTCTTACTGCGGGGCTTTACTTCAGTTACTTGGGAATAATCTACGATCAGGATGGCTTCTTCGCTCAGAGGCAAGCCATATTTTTTATAGGCTTCTTGACTGAGGGTTAAGACAAAGTCTGGTCGTTCGACTTTGGGGTAATGAATGGTTTCGTCGCCAATGATGACTTCAGCCCGACTGGCTCCGCCCCTCGCTTCGGGTCCATAGCTTTGACTCT
>DAIEHY010000195.1 GCA_027353165.1 Desulfosporosinus sp. | reverse complement strand
TACCTATGACAAAACCCGTAATTACAGAGTCTACCTTCCCAATAGCAATCCCCTTTCCAGTTCGTCCTTGGGATTTATATTCCGTAAAAGAAGTCCTTTTTAAAAATCCGCGTTCAGTCACTGTGATAAGAGCCCTTAATGGATTATCTCCTGAAGGTAACAATAACCCATCGACTACCCAGTCCTCATCCCCTAAGGCTATCCCTTTGACACCACGGGATTTTCGACCCATCGGATTAATTTCAGTTTCAGCATAACGAATCGATTGTCCTTTATAGGTTGCCAGAAATAATTCATTTAGTCCATCGCTTAGGAAGACTTTAACTACGCGGTCACCTTCCTTTAGTCCAATAGCCTCGGGAGAGCGAGCGTTTACAAAATCACTTGCTTGACAGCGCATAACCTGACCATCCTTTGTCACAAAAACAAGATAAACCCCTTCAGATGTATCTTTGATAGATAAAGTCGAAACTACATTATCTCCATTTGGCAAAGGAAATAGGTTGGTTAAGGACCCACCTTTATCTTTATACCCCATATCCGGAACTGTCTTGGCATTAATACTATAGAACTTTCCAGTAGCGGTAAAGAAATAGAGCGTATCCCTTTCTGAACAGGTTATTTTCTCCGCTAAATAATCTCCATCTTTGAATGCGCAGAGCAAGGCATTTGCTTTGTTCTTCTTAGTTTGGAGGGCTGTCCTTTTAATATAGCCATGCTTAGTAAGCATGATTTCAATGAGGCTTTCCGGTTCAGCAAAAGAACTTAGGTCCAGCTGATTTCTCATTTCTTCAGGCAAAATAATGGTGCGTCGATCATCTCCATACTGATCAGAAATGTCCTTTAGTTCTTTCTTAATAATGCTGTAAACTTTATTCACATCCGAGAGAATACTTTCTAACTCAGCTATTAATTTCAAAATATCTGCATGCTCATTTTTAATCCCATCTAATTCGAAATTCGTTAAATGTTGAAGCTTCATATCCAAAATCGCTTGTGCTTGAATTTCAGAGAGTTCAAAACGGGTAATTAAGCTAGCCTTGGCCAAAGCAGGGGTCTTACTGGCGCGAATAAGGTCAATCACCTCATCAAGATTATTAATCGCTATAACCAGTCCTTCTAGAATGTGTGCCTTTAAACGTGCCTTCTCTAAATCGAATTCTGTGCGTTTGATAATGACAATTCTTCTATGGTTAATAAACGCAGCATTTATCTCCTTAAGTCCCAGAACCTTCGGAGTACCCTCTGCCGTAATCACTAAATTAATAATCCCAAATGTATCTTCCATCTGAGTATACTTATATAAAAGGCGCAAAACGCTTAGCGGATCCGCTTCCTTGCGACATTCGACCACGAGTCGAATCCCTTCCCGATCGGATTCATCCCTAACCTCGCTTATTCCCTCGATTTTTCCCACGTCAGCAAGTGTTTCTATCTTGGCTGCTAGCGTTGATTTATTAACTTGATAAGGAATCTCCGTAATAATAATTAAGCTTTTGCCATTTTTAACTTGTTCAATGATCGCCTTACCACGCATCGTCACTTTCCCGCGTCCGGTTTTATAGGCATTCACAATACCTTCCGTGCCGATAATTATCCCGCCCGTAGGAAAGTCTGGTCCAATCACCTTTTCCATAAGTTCATCAACCGTAATTTGAGGATTATCAATTTGAAGGATTACACTGGCCACAACTTCTCTCAAATTGTGGGGAGGCATATTAGACATCATCCCTACAGCGATTCCCGAACCACCATTAACTAGAAGATTGGGGAAAGGGCTAGGTAGAACGACGGGTTCTTTTAAACGTTGATCATAATTCAATTTAAAAAGGACCGTATTTTTCTCAATGTCTTGAGTCATGAGCTGAGATAAAGGGGTCATTCTCATTTCTGTGTAACGCATTGCGGCTGCATTATCCCCATCGATCGAGCCAAAATTCCCCTGCCCATCCACCATCGGATAGCGTGTAGCCCAAGGTTGCGCCATGCGTACTGCGGAATCATAGATTGACGAATCGCCATGGGGATGGTACTTTCCCATACAATCCCCCACCAAACGCGCTGACTTGCTATACGGTTTATCCGCATACATCCCAATCTCATCCATCGAAAAAAGAATTCTGCGATGAACAGGTTTTAACCCATCCCTAACATCAGGAACTGCCCGCTGTAATATGACATGTTTAGAATAACCTAAGAAGGATTCCGGCAAAACATCCTCAAGGGGGCGTTGGCTAATGTTGTCTTCTAATATACTCATCGGGTATTAACTCCTCCTAAAAAACTCTACATATCATCATCGGTAAAGACAATATTCTCCATTAGAAAATCACGTCTGGGCTCGACTTGCTCACTCATGAGGATTCTAAGTTTCCGTTCTGCTTCCAGAAGATCATCGATCGTCACCTGAATCATGCGTCGATTGGCCGGATTCAAGGTTGTTTCCCAAAGCTGCTCCGGATTCATTTCCCCAAGACCCTTGTAACGTGAAATCTTAGCTGTTTTCCCCAGTTCTTTGAGTTCTTTCTTAAGCTCGTTTTCGTCGAATGCGTAGCGGATTATCTTGCCTCGTTCTTTTTCAATTTTATATAACGGAGATTGCGCAATAAAAACTCGTCCGTTTAAAATGAGTGGTTTCATATAGCGATAGAAAAAGGTCAACAGTAGACAGCGGATATGAGCTCCGTCAATGTCTGCATCCGTCATAATACAAACTCGCGCATAGTTACCCTTCTCTAAATCAAATTCTTTTCCAATACCCGAGCCAACAGCTGTAATAATGCTCCTGATCTCCTCATTTTCCAAGACCTTATCCATCTTGGCCCGGTAAGTGTTAATAACTTTGCCTCGCAAAGGAAGAATGGCTTGAAATCGTCGATCACGCCCCATTTTAGCTGAACCG
The DNA here is from genome assembly GCA_027353165.1 of Desulfosporosinus sp. Lineage (GTDB taxonomy): Bacteria > Bacillota > Desulfitobacteriia > Desulfitobacteriales > Desulfitobacteriaceae > Desulfosporosinus. The sequence goes on along the minus strand of DAIEHY010000195.1, from coordinate 788 downwards.
CCCGCACTATCCCCTTCAACAAGAAAAAGTTCATTGCGAGTTTTATCCTTCCCACTGCAAGCTGCGAGTTTACCGCTTAACGCCTTAACCTCGGCATCACGAGCTTTCTTTTTTAACTCCTTTGCTTTCTTAGCAGCGAGTCTCTGCAAGCAAGTCGTTAATGACCGATTGATAACCTCTTTAGCAACTGAAGGATTTTGATCAAAGAATTGGCTGATTCCCTCATTGGTGAGCGACTGAACAATTCCTTCCACTTCCATATTAGAAAGTCTTGTTTTAGTCTGTCCCTCAAATTGAGGATCTTTGATCTTGAGGGATAGTACACAAGTCAAACCATCTTTAAGGTCATCTCCAATCAGATTTTCATCTTTTTTGAAAAGATTGTTCTTGCGCCCATAGAGATTAAAAACTTTGGTTAAAGCTGTGCGGAACCCTGATTCATGAGTCCCACCCTCATCGGTAGGAATGTTATTGACATAGGAATGCAGAGATTCATCCTCTCCATCGTTGTACATAATAGCACACTCTACAACGACATCGTCTTTATCCCCTTTAAAAAAGATGGGTTTCTTATGTACAGGGGAAACGCTCGATACTTTATTTAAGTGTTCGATAAATCCAATAATTCCATTTTTAGAATAAAAGGTTTCCGATTTAATTTCTCCGCGTAGATCAGTCAGAATAATCGTTAAGCCATTGTTGAGAAATGAGAGCTCCATCAAACGACTGCGCAGGGTGTCATATTTAAAGATGGTAGTCTCTTTGAAAATGAGGGGATCAGGTTTAAA
>DAIEHY010000194.1 GCA_027353165.1 Desulfosporosinus sp. | reverse complement strand
TTGCGCAAAAAAATTCATGGTCTGCAGTAATTTGCCAGCAATAAATTGCCGGCAAATTTGCAAACCATGAAGTAAACTAGTTCAACTACCACCTTTAGATAAGCGCATGCCGCTCAAGCTTGTAATAGAAATTGCGTATGGACATTTTCAGTTCCTGAGCCGCCTTCGTTTTATTTCCTCCATTTCTTTGAAGTGTAACAATAAGAATAGCACGTTCCCATTGTCGTTGCAGTCCTTCGAATCCACCATCCTCCATAGTCAAAGAAGTTGGCATCGAGTTAACGAGTCCCATTTCCGAATAATTGACATTTGGAAAGGCTAAGACCGGAAGATGCTGTAACTCAACAACTGTTTCCCCAATTCGCATATTAATAATTGCTCGGCCTAAAATATTTTCTAATTCTCGAACGTTTCCTGGCCAATGATAACCCATCAGAATTTGTAACGCTTCATCACTGACCTTCTCAACACAACGGCCGTAGTCCTGATTAAAGCTTCCAATAAGGTGGTGAACGAGTAAGGGAATATCGTCCCTTCGCTGCCTCAACGGCGGAATAATGATTGGAATTACATTCAAACGATAATACAAATCTTCGCGAAATTTACCAGCTCGTAAAGCTGCTTCTAAATTTGCGTTAGTGGCTGCTATGATCCGAACATCTATATTAAACGAACGATTATCTCCGACTTTCACGATTTCCCGTTCTTGCAACACTCGCAACAGCTTAGCTTGGAGGTTTAAACTGATTTCACCAATCTCATCAAGAAAAATAGTGCCTCCGTTAGCTTCTTCAAACAACCCCGCTTTCCCACCACGTTTAGCTCCAGTAAAAGCTCCCTCTACATAACCAAACAATTCACTCTCCAGAAGCCCCTCCGCTAAAGCGGAGCAATTGACTCGAATGAATTGTCCTTTCTGTCGTTCACTTGAACGGTGAATCGCATGCGCAAACAGTTCTTTACCAGTCCCACTTTCTCCACGAAGCAGGACGGTTGCCGGCGTTACTGCAGCGCGCCCCGCTTGTTCGATGGCCGCTTTAATAACATCACTTTGACCAACGATATCACTAAACGTATATTTTGCTTCTAAATGGCGAATTAATCGTTTTGCTCTTTCTAACTCCTCCGAGAGTTTATGGATCTCAGAGATATCATGAAGCACACCGACAGTTCCCCTCAACTGACCAGATACAATAATTGGAGCAACATTTACAATTACTTCTTTACGTTTAGGACCCACTTTCATAAAAACTCCTTTAACAGGAAGATGGGTTTTCAAGACCTGAATATGCATACTTTCTCCTTCTGCAATGTCAACAGTAGGAGGTTTCCCGATGACCTCATTCGCATTAAGACCTGTCAATCGAGTGTATGCCGGATTAATCAATAATCCAAGACCCCTTTCATCCACTACAGAAATAGCATCCTGAGTGGAATCAATAATGGCGGAAAGCAAAATACGCACTTCCTGAAGAGTGTTTACTTTGGCTCTCAGCTCGTCAAATTCCGTCATATCTTGTAAAAAGGCAACCGCTCCGATAACGCGGCCTTGTTCATCTTGATAGGGCACCCTGCTGGCTATAAACATCTTTGAACCAACTCGTTTAAATCGATTGAATTCAACCGTTTGAGAATCTCGAATATTCGGGAGAGAATCATCCGGCAATATTTGCCATAAGTCCTTGCCAATGATTTCTTCAACTGACAGCTCCAATAGCTTGGCCGCTAGCGGACTACAGATCACAATTTCATTCAAAAGGTTGATCCCTATGATCCCATGTTCACTTCCTTCTGCCATTCGCTCCAGCTCTCGACGTTTAAACATCACTACTCCGCCTTCCGACTATAACCTTTCGCTATATATCCATAAGTTCTCTCTTTATGTGCAAAATCCTGCTTGGCAATACTTTGCAGGTTACTTTTTTAGCTAAAATTCTTGAATAAAATTAAAAGCACCCTATACCCCATCGCAGGGTATAAGGTGCTTACATAATACTGTTGCTAAATTTTAAAATTAGAAATTGCGGATTGTAATGTATTACCCAATCCTGCTAATGAAGCAGCCGATACAGCAATTTGCTCGGTTATTGCACTTTGTTCTTCAGTACTGGCTGACGCTTCCTCTGCTGCAGCAGCAGTTCCTTCTGCCACTGCAGTAATGGAGGCTATTGTTTCAGCAATTCCCTTTGCGGACGTATCAATCTGCTCTGCCGAAACATTTACCGCCCCAATTTTTTCTACCATATCACCTACAGCCCCAGAAATTTCACGGAAGATTTGATCTGTTCGGATGACCGCAGAATTTTGTCCTTCGACAATTTGCCGGGTATTATCCATCTCACGCGCAGCAGCTTCGGCCCCGGCCTGAATTTTTTTTAAGATCACGGCAATTTCATGGGTAGATTGTGCAGACCCTTCGGCTAATTTTCTTACTTCTTCTGCCACAACCGCAAAGCCACGTCCTTGTTCACCAGCACGTGCAGCTTCAATTGCAGCATTTAGGGCTAAAAGATTTGTTTGCCCAGCAATCGCCGTGATAGTTTCTAATATCTGTCCAACCTCAAGTGATTGATTTACTAAATCCTCTGTAGCTCTGACAACCTTTTCCGTTGCGGCTAAATTCTCTTTCATTTTCTCATTTTGATTCTGTATAGCACTAAAACCGTCGTCAACAAATACTTGAGCTTGTTCCGAACTTTTAGCGATTTCTTCAATTCTTTGTGTTACATCACTAATAGAACAGGTTATGTTTTCAACCATACGGGCAGCTTCTTGGGCTTGTATGGCTTGCTCGCTAGCACCCTGAGCCATATTTTGTACTGTGAAAGCAACTTGTTCGACAGACTTTGTTGCTTCGGTAGTCGAAGCACTCATTTCTTGGGCCGAAGTAGCAATCTGCAAAGCACTTTCTTTGGAGTTTTGAATCAAAGAGCGAAGGTTTTCTTTCATTCGATTGACAGAGTCAACCATCATACCTATTTCATCTCGTCCATTGATTACAATATGATCAAACGTAAAATCTCCTTTGGCAATCCTCTCCATTGTTCCCGAAACCTTTGCCAAAGGATTGGCAATCATGCGTGATAAAACTAAAGCGACTAACAGCCCCCATAAAATACCTACAATCGTGATAATTCCTAAGCTAATTTGTGCTCTTTTGCTCGCCATTTGTGATTGGTTTAAGGCACTTTGGGTAATTCGATCTATTTCCTGGCGGATATCATTATTTACTGCTCGAAAGCCATCTGTTGTTGCCTTTGTACTCCCGATTTTTAAACGCGCGCCAACCATATCGCCTTGCTGAACTAATTCAATTTGTTGAAGAAAATATATTTGAGCCTGATCAATTAATGGTTTTCCACGCTCCATTAATTCAGCCATCCCGGGATGTGACGGCAGGTAGACAGCAATTTTATCTAAATCTTTTTGAATTTCTTCTTTTCCTGCAGTGTAAGAGGCCAAATAATTGACATCCCCACTCACAACATATCCCCTTACTCCTGATTCTTCATTGACCAATTGCGTAAACAGGTCTTCCGTTAATCTCCCAATAGGCATCGCATCTTGTGCAATTGCTGCAGTAGCCTTTTCCATTTGCATATTCTGATAGAGGGAAAAACCTGAGGAAAATATCATCATCAATAAAACAAGTCCAATGCCCAAAATAAGTTTTCCTCGCAGCTTCATATCTT
>DAIEHY010000193.1 GCA_027353165.1 Desulfosporosinus sp. | reverse complement strand
GTCACACTTACTCAAACAGCAACTGTTACCGAAGTAAGAATTCTAAACACAGGTATCGGCATCTCTGAAGAAGATCTCCCTTTTATATTCGAGCGTTTTTACCGTACTGACAAATCCCGAACCCGTGAAACCGGAGGAACTGGAATTGGTCTTGCACTGGTTCATCAGATCACGGCCCTCCATCAAGGCACCATTACCGTACAGAGTAAATTTGGGCAAGAGACTGAATTTATTGTCAAACTACCTAAAGAGCAAAAAGGGGCCGTGTTGAAACTTTAGTTTCTCACGACCCCATATAAAAGGTTTCAGAATAAGGGAAGTTATACTGGCTGACCGTCTATCCTAAGACGACAGCCAGTTTTCTCATGTTATGGGCAATACAATGTAATCCCCACTCCAGCTTGACTTTTTCTAATCCCTTAAGGATAAATCGTCGCACACCAAAATTGCCTTTGATATCTCCAAAGACACTTTCCACCTCTACAGGTCTTAAACTGCGCATTTTCAGCCCGTATTCGCTCGTCAGATTAGTCCGTGCCTCAGCTTTTAGTTCATTGCCTTTAGGGTTAATGTATATTTGCTTCTTGAAATCCGGATTATTGCTTTGCTTGATACAACGTTTGCTGTACGGACACTCTTGACAACTATCACTTTGATAGACTCGAATTGTGCTTCGGTAGCCCCTCTTGCTTTTTTGAGTTTTTATGTACCTGAATCTTAGAACTCTACCAAACCCGCACGTGTATTCATCCTTCTGTTTATCATATAGCCAATTTTGAACTAGGGTCGGATCGGATTTCCACTTGGCTGTTGCTTCCTTATGAAAGGTATTATATTTGACATAGTTCCCAAGGTTCTCTTGAGCCAGATATTCGTAATTCTCTTCACTGCCATACCCCGCATCGGCAACGATGTTGGCCGGGAGCTTACCCCCTAGGTTTTTCTTCAACTCTTCCAGGTGTTCTTTCAGGCAACTGGTATCGCCCGCTGATTGATGGATGGAGTATCCTACGACAAATTGATTTTCTGTTCCTATTTGGACATTGTAACCTGGCTTCAGTTGCCCGTTTTTCATGGCATCTTCTTTCATTCGCATGAAGGTGGCGTCTGTATCCGTTTTCGAGTAACTATTGCGCTCTGCCAGCAGCTCTTCTTGTTTTTCGTATTTATTCATGCGAGGTAGGTAATCTTTGAGCAAGGCCCTTTTAACTTTAATGAGTTTCTTTTCCTTTGGGTTTTCGGCTAACCGTTCATCGATCGTTTTAACCGCTTTTTCTATAGCCTGGGAGTCAATCGGTTTTTCTTCTCCTAGTTCTTCCAGGTTCCGATCCCCATACTCCTCATTTTCGTTCTGATTGGTCAACTCCGCAAACTCAAAGAGTTCTCGACACTTTTCCCGCAGCTTTTCTTTGTAGCGCTTGGTTGATTTTCCCCAGACCCAGCTGTACTTATTGGCATTGGCTTCTATTTTCGTTCCGTCTAAGAAGTAATTTTCCAGTTTGACATAGCCTTGTTTATGTAAAAGTTCAACAACCTCATTAAAAATTTCAACCAATACATCTTTCATACGTTCGCCCCGGAAGCTGTTGATGGTTTTAAAATCCGGACTATTTCCTCCGCACAACCACATATACATGATGTTTTCGCGAGCTGCCTTTTCTATGCGGCGGCTAGAAAAAGTTTTATCGACATAGGCATAAACGATCAGTTTGGTCATCATGACGGGATGATAACTCGAACGTCCACCTCCCGGATATTTAGCCAAAAGAGGTTCCAGATTCATTTGATCGATAGCAGAGTTTACCACTCTGACCATATGATTGGAAGAAATTAAACATTCCAAATCCATCGGTAAGCTCAGTTGATTCTGATTGTACTCTTTAAAAACAACTTGATTATGTACTTTCTTTCCCGGTTTTGACAAGGAGAAAACACCTGCCTCATTCGTTCTTTCCTTGTCTTAATTATACCATTTTTCTTCTAAATACGCAGAGAAACCGCCGAAATCTAATGATTTCTAGCGGTTTCTCTCGGCTGTGTTTTCACACAGACAATCATGATAGTGTCTCTCACCACAATCAATGAAAACAGGATACTAAATTAGAGTATAGAAGTGGTAAAATTTAAGTGCCGGTAAAGGTCGGAAGGGGATTGGAGCTAACCAAGCCCGAGACACAGACTGATAACCAGCTCCTTAGGTGTACCACTTTTTGTTGCCATTTTTTAAATGAGCACGTAGGACAGCCAACAGATAAGAAAGGAGCTGCACTGGCTTATATAGAATTCGGGAGGGATTCTAATGGAAGTAATATATAAGCAGTGTTGTGGAATTGACGTTCATAAGAATACACTCATGGCTTGTGTTCTTGTAGGTGTCAGAAAAAAAGAAATCCGCAAATTTGGAACAATGACGGATGACATTTTACAGTTGGTTAAGTGGCTGAAAGAGACTAATTGTGAAATAGTAGCTATGGAAAGTACAGGTAACTATTGGAAGCCGGTCTATAACATTTTAGAAGATGAAGGGATTCCTGCTATTGTTGTTAACGCTCAACATATCAAAGGGGTACCAGGAAGAAAGACTGATGTAAAAGACTCGGAATGGATTGCTGATTTAGTGCGTCACGGTTTAGTCAAAGCGAGCTATATTCCGAGCCGGGAACAAAGAGAACTTCGAGAAATCACACGCTACCGTCAGGAATTGGTTGAAGAAAGAGCGAGAGAAATTAACCGAGTTCAGTCCGTATTAGAAGGTGCAAATATTAAACTGGGAAGTGTTGTCTCAGATATTAGCGGGAAAAGCAGTGTTAAAATGTTAAAAGCAATAGTTTCAGGAAATACAGATCCGATTGCTTTAAGTGAACTGGCTGAAGGGTTATTGCGAAATAAAATCCCAGAACTACAGCGTGCATTGAAAGGAACCATAAAGGACCACCAAAGGCTTATGTTGAAACGGCAGTTAGATCACATTGAAGTACTATCAGAAATAATATCGAAACTGGATATAGATATCTCAATAAAAACCTCATCGACTAAGAAACAGATAGAATATCTCGATGAAGTTCCAGGTATTGGTGTTAGAAGTGCAGAAAGAATCATAGCTGAAACAGGGGTTAAAATGGAACAATTCAAGAACGCTGATCACTTTTCTTCATGGGCGGGATTAGTTCCTGAATGTAAAGAAAGTGCTGGGAAGAAAATGAGTACTCGGATACGGAAAGGAAATAAGTATTTAAAAGCGACACTAGTAGAATGTGCTAGAGCTGCTATTCGAAACAAAGACAGTTATTTTCATGCTAAGTATCAGAGGATAGCGGCAAGACGTGGAGGCAAAAGAGCACTGATTGCCATTGCACACAGCATCTTGATCGCAATATATCATATCCTAAAGAAAAATCAGCCATTTAAAGATTTAAGAAATGATTACTACGTTACATTAAATAAAGAGAAGATGATCAAAAGAAATCTAAAGTCCTTAGAGAACCTTGGAGTAACGGTAAGCATTACAGGAACTTAGAAGAATTGTCATTGGAAAGAAACAAGCCCACCAAAGAGGTAGGCTCATTTGTTATGCAATTTTACGGTGATCTCTGTAAGAAGTTTTCAGGACAGCCCCTTCTAGGCTAACTGATCTCCCCACCAGGAGTTAAGAGAGCCACCCTTGAGTGAACTGATAAATCGGTTCTTACTTATAATTT
>DAIEHY010000192.1 GCA_027353165.1 Desulfosporosinus sp. | reverse complement strand
AATCCTTCCGCAGCTATGGGTGGCGCATTAGCTGTCGGTGTAGTGTATATCATCATCTATCTACTTATGGCTGCCTTTGGTACCCGCTGGATCCATAAGATTGTTCCCCCAATCGTTGCCGGACCTGTCGTCGCAATTATCGGATTAAGCCTGACCTCAACAGCCGTAGGCATGGCAGCTCAAAATTGGCCGATTGCTGCTTTCACGTTAGCCGTAGCAGCATTGCTCTCAGTTTATGCGAAAGGATTCCTAAAAATTATCCCGATCCTAATGGCTATTGTCGCCGGATATATTCTCGCCTCAATCATGGGCCTAGTCGATTTCAAACCTTTCTACGCCTCCTTTAGCCAACTTATTGTCATCCCAATTAAACTTGGAACCGATTTCCAAATGCCAAGCATTGACCAAGTTGCCATTTTGGCTATGGCTCCTCTCGCATTGGTAACGATTATTGAAGATTTAGGACACATGATCGTCCTTGGCAATATAACCCATTCCGACCCGATTGAAAACCCCGGATTTCATCGAGTCCTCTTAGGAAATGGTTTAGCCACCGTTGTCGCAAGCTTCCTTGGCGGTCCTCCAGTAACCACCTATGGCGAGAACATTGGCGTGCTTGCTGTGACAAAGGTATTCAGCACCTTTAATATCTGGATGGCAGCGATCATTGCCATCATCTTAAGCCTGTTTAACCCCTTACAAGCCTTAATCATGTCTATTCCTACAGCTGTTATGGGTGGGGTCACCATCCTCCTCTTCGGAATGATCGGTACAACAGGTATACGTACTCTTATCGAAGCTAAGGTTGATTTTTCCGAAACGAAAAACCTCATCATAGCCTCCGTAATTTTCGCTCTTGGTATTGGATTGTCTAACCACGGAGTGGCTTGGGCTACCATCGTCGGAATTACTTTGAACCTGGTATTAAAATCGCAACCGGAGCCCGTCAAACTTGCAAAGGCTGGGAAGAAATAATAACGCCCATGCTTTTAGCAAAAAAGCATTCTGTCACACTGAAGTGATACCTATATGCCGGACACAAGGTTAAAGGGCCCTCCCCTGGTAGAATAATTATCTACTAGGGGAGGGCATTTTCGTAGAGAATAGGGTGGAAAGAGCCTTTCGCCCATATGATGAACTGGGCGAAAAGCTCTTTGTACACTGCGCATAATAAATCAGAGAGGGACCCCAGCGAATTTACTTCACGGGCAAATTAAGTGTCTGTACGGCCTTCTCCATAATTGCCTTATTCTGAACCCGGAGGACAACCTGAGCTTGCTTATGCTCCATCTCGACGAATGCATACATATACTCGAAAACCACATCCTGCTGGACGAGTTGATTGAGTATCTCGGCAAGTCCACCCGTTCGATCCGGAACCATCAGGACCCAAACTGGCGTCAAGGAAACAACTACTTTTCGTTCTCGTAATTTCTCTGCTGTCACCACAGGGTCATCTACGATAACCCGTAATACCCCATAATCCTTGGTATCCGCTAACGATAGAGCCCTCAAATTTACCTTTAGCTCAGCTAATAGGCTAATTACTTCAGCCAATCGTCCTTTGGCATTTTCCAGAAAAATAGATAATTGTAACACTTTTTACCCCTCCTTATTACGTTTATCAATAACCCGAATGGCCTTGCCCTCACTCCGTGGTATACTCTTCGGTTCCACTAAGCGTATCCGGACCGAGATTCCTAAAATCTCTTCAATTTTTTGATGTAAACGTTGTTGACGGATTTCCAATTCACGGACTTCATCAGAGAAGCTCGATTCATTGACTTCTACTTGGACTTCAAGCTGATCTAAATTTCCATCACGATAAACGACTAACAAATAGTGCGGTTCAAAACCACCCGAGGATAAAATTGCTTCCTCAACTTGACTGGGGAAGACATTAACTCCTCGAATAATTAACATATCGTCTACTCGGGCTGAAACTCGTTCCATCGTCCAACCGACCTGCCCACAGGAACACTCACCATAATGCAGCGTCGTTAAATCCTTTGTCCGATAGCGCAAAACTGGAAAGCCCTCTTTTTCCAAGCTAGTAAACACTATTTCTCCTCGTTCTCCAATAGGTAGTGGATTTCCTTCTTCATCTAAGATTTCCGGATAAAAATGCTCATCAATATGTAATCCCTTTTGAGCTGGGCATTCCATAGCAACACCCGGTCCCATTATTTCACTGAGTCCATATATATCGTAAGCTTTAATACCCAAGCGTTCCTCAATTTGTTCTCTCATGCCTTCTGTCCACGGCTCCGCACCAAAGACCCCAATTTTAAGCTTTAGCTCATCTCGAGAAATCCCCGATTCTTCAAGACTTTCCGCTAAATATAAAGCATAAGAAGGGGTACACGCCAAGACGGTCGTGCCGAAGTCCCGCATCAACATCAGTTGGCGAGCGGTATTTCCACCGGAAATAGGTACAACTATAGCACCTAGTTCCTCGCAACCATAGTGTAGTCCCATCCCCCCTGTAAACAAGCCATACCCGTACGCAATTTGGACAACATCCTTTTTGGTCACGCCGACTCGTTTTAGTTCATGAGCCACGATCTTTGCCCATAAAGAAATATCCTGGCTAGTATAACCGACAACGGTGGGCTTGCCCGTTGTCCCTGAAGAGGCATGGAGTCGCACGATATTTTCTAATGGTTCGGCAAAAAGACCAAACGGATAATTTTTGCGCAAATCCTCTTTAGTCGTTAAGGGAAGTCCCTGGAAATCTCTTAATGAACTAATATCCTCAGCTTTAGTTACTCCTAGTGCAGCATAGCTATGTTGATAATGGGGTATCGGCAAAACTCGTTCCACCGTATTTCGAAGACTTTTCAGCCATTGTTCCTCGGTACACTCCGTAACCTTAGGTACTCTATCTGCTATGTCCATTGCCTCATCTCCTATTTTCTAAAATTTGTCGACAAAAAAATTAACCTATTTTCCTATAACACAACACTATCTAAGTCCAATTACATGATCTAATATACTACAGTTTTAGTTTTCATTCCACTACTTTTCCACTTTAGCAGGATACTTTTGGAGGGATATCCTAATAACTGTTTACCGTTTATAATGATTAATATAGCAAAATTAAGGAGGAAATTAGAAACCATTAAGGACAGTGACGGAATGATAATTAAGTAGCCTAGAGGAGTTTTGATCTGTTCCAAAGCAAAACAAGCCTTATCAAATTCTTTCGGAAGTAACAAAGAATCAACCAACCTTTGAATACAGGGATGTGACAGGTAGTTTAATAGGATTCTGGTGTCCAGTAGGGGGAGTGAATTAACTCAAAATATATCAAGGAGCCCCTCATCAATATCTCACATATTGATGAGGGGCTCCTTCTAACAATCTGACTTATAGGCTTACAGTCCTGCAAGTTTACGCAAGGCTTCAGCCTTGTCCGTTCTTTCCCAGGGTAAATCAAGGTCTGTTCTTCCGAAATGCCCATAGGCTGCCGTTTGATGATAGATTGGACGACGGAGATCCAAGGCTTTGATAATACCAGCTGGTCGTAAGTCAAAAGTCTGCATGACCAACTCTACGATCTTATCATTAGGCATTTTACCGGTTCCAAACGTCTCAATAGAGACGGATACCGGTCGAGCCACACCGATCGCGTAAGCGATTTGTAGTTCACAACGGTCTGCCAATCCAGCAGCCACAACATTTTTAGCCACGTATCGTGCAGCATAAGCAGC
>DAIEHY010000191.1 GCA_027353165.1 Desulfosporosinus sp. | reverse complement strand
TCTCTATCGCCTCTCGAGCTTGACGTTTTGAAGAAACTGCTCCCACTTGCACTAATAAATCAACTAGACTGGTTTCGGGGTCTTCAACGGTTGTCGAGGGCACGTCACTGAAACCCTCTTCTACTTCAGTAGAAGTTAGATTCTCCAGACCTCCCCCAAAAAGTGCTTTTGAGATTTTTTCTGCCCGGTCGAGCGCCTCTTGTCCGTGTACCAGCCTTGTCATATCGATTGCCAGAGCTCGCTGTGCACTTCTCTTTTCAGGTTCATTTTCTACCCCTCGTGCTAATTCCTCAATTTCTTCCATTGATAAGAAGGTAAAGTATTTCAGGAACTTAACAACGTCTTGATCATCTGTGTTCAGCCAAAATTGATAGAACTTGTACGGTGACATCTTTTCAGGATCGAGCCAAACTGCTCCTGATTCCGTCTTTCCGAACTTCGTGCCATCACTTTTTGTGACAAGTGGTAAGGTTAGGCCGTAAGTTTCTTTTTCCTGATGGCTAGCAGTCCGTCGAATTAAATCAATTCCGGCAGTGATATTACCCCATTGATCACTTCCCCCAATCTGCATCTCACAACCATACATTTCATTAAGTTTTAGATAGTCGTAAGATTGAAGGATCATATAACTAAACTCTGTAAAGGATATCCCTTTAGTCATGCGTGATTCGACCGCATCTTTGGCTAACATAGCGCCCAAGGGAAAGTTCTTACCAATATCACGAAGAAACTCAATAACTTGAAGAGAGCCTAACCAATCATAGTTATTTGCGAGAATCGCAGGATTTTCTTGAGCTTCAAAGTCTAAAAAACGGCCCAACTGATTTTTTATCTTTTGTGCCCATTGTTCCACAACCTCTTGTGGGTTTAACGTCCGCTCAGCAGCTTTACCACTTGGGTCCCCGATTAACCCGGTTCCCCCTCCCACTAAAGCGATCGATTTATGTCCCGCAAGTTGGAACCTTCTTAAAACTAATAGTGGAAGCAAATGCCCAATATGCAAACTATCTGCCGTTGGATCGAATCCACAGTATAAAGCGATCGGACCTTTTTCTAACCTTTTGCGCAAGGCCTTTTCGTCTGTGGGTTGATAAATTAGCCCTCGACCTTGTAACTCCTTAAAAATATCCATACATTATATCCCCCTTTGTTGATGATATGACGTGACGTGATCGTTCTTTTATAGAAACAAGGAAAAGTCCCCCAACCCAAGATTGAGGGACGAAAATATTTCCGCGGTACCACCCACATTGAATCCGTAATCAAACGAATACCTGCTTCATCAGCGATAACGAGCTGATCCGAGAGTTTTCTACTCTAGTCCTGAGGTGTAACTCTTGGTTTCTGGGTCGATTTGCACCTTACATCGACTCTCTTCAGCCGTTCACCAAGTTTCTTCTCAATCATACATTTTGCCTTATCCGTTTCATTGAGCATATTATACAATTTCCCCGGCAAGCTCGCAACTCTCTTTAATCCAAAAAAATTTTGGCTTTATTTCATACTTATTAGTATTTCCTTGTCTTTGCTAAAGTATGATATAATTCAGGAAATAAAAATAGTTATCTGGCCTCAATTCATTTTTAGGAGGTTTTTATTATGTCATCCCAAAAACCAACAGGTCCTAAGCGCCGTAAGCGCTCATCCAAACTTCGAATAGCTTTGAAATTGTTGATGGTTTTTATGGTTATCGCCATGCTCGGAGTAGCGATTTTTGTTGGGATCGCTGCAGCAAATACTCCTAAATGGGATCCAATGTCACTTGATGATAAAAAACAGACCTCGTACGTTTATGATAAAGACGGCACCGAATTCGCTTTATTACACGGGTACGAGAATCGTCAAACCGTTAATTATTCCGATATTCCTGATCTTGTTAAGGATACGTTCATTGCGGTAGAAGATAAACGCTTTAACCAACATATTGGTGTTGATCCAATTCGGATTATTGGCTCTGCTGTTAATGATATTCGCTCCAGAAGCGCTAAAGAAGGGGCAAGTACCATTACCATACAACTTGCACGGAATGCCTTTATTGATGATCCAACGGCCAAAAAATTTACTCGAAAAATCCAAGAAGCAGTCCTGGCTATCCAACTGGAACGAGAATACACAAAAGAAGAAATCCTTACATTTTATCTTAATAAAATTTTCCTAGGTGAATCGTCGTTTGGAATCCAAGCCGCTGCCAAAACCTATTTTGGCAAAGATCTAAAGGATTTAACCCCTGTTGAAGTTGCTCTTTTGGCCGGTTTACCTCAGGCTCCTAGTCAATATAATCCCTATATTCATCCCGAATCTGCTAAAAATAGGCGTACTATTGTGCTTGGGGTTATGCGGGATGCTGGACTTATCTCCGCACAAGAGTATAACGATGCCAAAGATACTCCGTTTACCTACGTCGAGACCATGAAGAAAGAACGAGGCGGCGCTGAAAAAACCGCTGTGTCCACAACAAATTATAAATTCCCCTATTTTGTGGATTACGTGATTGAAGAATTAGAAACCACCTATAATTTAACTCCTGAACAAATCTACAGCGGTGGTTTACGGATTTATACGACGGTGAATCCAAAAATCCAAAGTGCAGCTGAAGCTGCTTTTGCTGACCCAGCCAATTTTCCCAAAAGCATTGATAACACAAAGATCGAAGGGTCCATAACCGTTGTAGAGCCCTCAACCGGTGATATTCAGGCGATGGTCGGTGGAAGAGACTATACGCCACGGGGCCTGAACAGGGCTTGGCAATCCAAGCGTCAACCTGGTTCAACGATTAAACCATTGGTGGTCTACGGACCCGCCCTCGAGAAAGGTGGATACTTCCCGGGCACCGTTCTTGACGATATGCCAGTAACCTATAATGGTGGAGGTGGAAAATCTTGGTCACCTACTGACTTTGACACTATCGATAAAGGCTGGAAAGGCCTAATTACCATGCGCTATGCGCTTGAAGATTCCGTCAATGTCTATGCCGTTAAACTTATGAACCTCATTGGGGTTGATTACGGTTGGTCGTTCGGGAAAAACAATCTTGGGCTTCCTCTTGAACCTGAAGATAAAGTCTTGAGCCTTGCTTTAGGGACTACCCATGTAACCACCTTGGACATGGCATCCGCCTATGGTGTATACGCTAACAATGGCGTTAAAGTAGATGATCATGCAATTGTAAAAGTCTTAGACGCTAAAGGGAACACTCTAATTACCCCGAAAATAACCAAAAATCGAGTTATGAAAGAAACGACTGCCTATCTGGTCAACAGTATGTTACGAAGTGTCGTGACCGACGGAACAGGAGTTAGCGCTCAAATTGGGAACTGGGCTGTGGCAGGTAAAACTGGTACAACCTCATTGGATCCAGATAAATACGGTAATAAATCGGGGAATCCTGACGCCTGGTTTGCTGGATATACTCCCAACTATGCCGGGGTTGTTTGGATGGGTTACGACTCTGATCCAGACGGACAACATTATTTGCGAAACGTCTATGGAGGGAGTTATCCCGCCAAGATTTGGAAGAGTGTCATGACGGCAGCCCTCAAGGATCTCCCTGTTAAAACACAATTTGAACAACCTTCGGGGATTATCAGCGGCTCCTTTGATACTAAATCGGGACTCCTTCCCAGTAGTTTAACACCCTCGGAATTCGTCGCTACAGAAATTGCAGCCCAAGGGGATTTCCCCACTCGGGTCAGTGACGTCTGGATTCAAAAAGCGGTCG
>DAIEHY010000190.1 GCA_027353165.1 Desulfosporosinus sp. | reverse complement strand
GGGAAGCCTACTGGGGTTATAACGTAGCTTATAGCGTTTTGGTATCGCCAGAAGAAATTGAAGACGCAGGGGAGCTCGCCTTAGAAGCAACTTTAAAAGGAATTGACGTAGGGGATGTCCCTATAAAGAAAAAAGTAGTTCAGGGATACCCGGCAACTATGATCTTAGAAGAAGTTCAAAAAGAGGGTATAGATTTAGTGGTCATGGGGAGTCATGGTTACGGTCTGATTGCCGGTTCTGTATTAGGCAGCGTGAGTCAGCGCGTCCTCCAGCAAGCAGAGTGCCCTGTTCTAATTGTTAAGTAAATAACAAATAAACGCTACCGTATGTGAAAGGCTGTAGACGATTAATTTTCGTTTACAGCCTTCTTTAACGGTCAGCGCTTAAGGTTGAACATGGAGGTTTTAATTAAAAAGGAAGACCTAGTCGTCTAATGAGCGCAAATCCTGCTCGTTTGGCGAGAGGAACAAACACTTTGCGTAAGAGAGGAAGGCCTACACGCCGGGCAAGAGGAATTCCTACCTTTTGTGCTAAGGGAGGTCCAAAGCGCTGGGCGATGGGAAGTCCTACTTTGCGGACCAGAGGGGGCCCATATTGTCTCATGAGAGAAGGGCCATATTTTTTTATAAGAATTCCAGCTTGCTGTTGCCAGACGTTAGAAGATTCTAGCTTAGCGGAAGGAATTTGCGGTAAAGAATTAAAGGGTTTCTGAGTAGAAGCAGGCTTAGTTATCGATTGGGTTATTGGTTGAACTATAGGCTGAACTATAGGTGAAGTCGTTTGAGAAGTTGGGAGAGAAGTTGGCTGATTTATCGAGGATGGTCCCGGTCCCTGCCGCGGAACAGGGTTAGTACCCTGTCGCTGAATTGGGGAGAACCTGTTCTGTTGAATCGGAGAATAACCCCGTTGCCCCATCAACGATTTCATGGGCAAGCCCCCTTTATATAAATGTGAGAATCATGGGTTCCTAATACACAGTATGCAATAAGATCCTTGATGTTCCATATAATGGAAAATTAGACATAATACCCACTGGCATTGCTATACTCTATCTAAGTAAAGAACGCTGCTGGAACCTAGGAGGCTTCATCCATGGGCTTACCTTTTGTTTCTTCGCCGAGAAGGAGAACATTTAGGGCTGTCAGGATGAGCACTGCTGCAAACATAATAAAAACAGATTGAGAGGGTAAATGGTAAGTTCCAATCATGACCCCAACGACTATGGGAGCTAAAATCCCCCCGATCCTACCAAACCCTGCAGCCCAACCAGATCCAGTGGCTCGAGCATGGGTCGGATAAAGCTCAGGAGTGTAAGTATAGACAAGTCCCCATGCGCCAAGGTTAAAGAAGGACATTAAAGATCCCATAATAAGAATGGTTTGGACATTTGTGCTTTGTCCAAAAAGATAAGCGGAAATAGCTGTCCCGATAAGATACGTCGCCAGAGTGGGCTTTCGACCAATCTTGTCCACCAAGAAGGCGGCACTGAAATATCCGGGAATTTGAGCTAAGGTCATCGTCATGACGTACTGGAAGCTCTTAGTTAAAGTGAATCCCTTCAGAGCTAATAGAGAAGGGAGCCAAGTAAAGATTCCGTAATAGGCAAAAACGATACCAAACCAGAGAAGCCAGAGGAAGACTGTTCTTTTGATAAATTTGCTAGAAAAGAGTTCCGAGACGGCCATTTTAGCCGGAACTTCCAAATTCTGTTGTGAGACTTGCTTTGTGGAAGTGCGTTGGACACCTGACTGGCTCTCGATAGCCTTTACGATCGCCTCTGCTTGGGCTAATTTCCCCTTTGAAGCTAAATAGCGAGGAGATTCAGGAATGGATTTCCATAGATAGAATACATAAAGGGCAGGGAGGGCGCCAATATAGAACGCGGACTGCCAGCCAAATTTAGGAATGATGATATAAGAGACTAAGGCAGCTAAGAGCCACCCAATTGCCCAGAAACTTTCTAAGAGGACAAGGAACTTACCACGATGTTTTGCGGGAGAAAACTCACTCATCATTGTTACAGCTACTGGAAGTTGACCTCCTAAGCCAAATCCAACTAAGAAACGAAAGACCAAAAGGGATTGATAATTCCAAGACAGCCCACATAATCCAGTGGCTATGCTATAAATTATGAGCGTTGAAGCGAACACTTTTTTGCGACCAATTTGGTCGGCAACTGTCCCTGAAAGAATCGCACCAATCGCCATTCCGACAAGCCCGATACTTCCAAGAGTGCCTACTTGTTCTGGACTGAGATTCCAGGCCTTCATTAATACGGGAAGGACAAAGGAAATAATGCCCGTATCCATGGAGTCAAACATCCAACCAAGGCCTGCCGAAATCAGTAGCAGATAATGAAATCTTGATACGGGTAATGTTTCTAAGCGTTCTGTTAAGGTCATTTTATCTATCCTTTCTAAAGTAATCAGAAGGTATAGTATATACTTGTGTTACCGTATGAATAGTATAATACATATTCTCTATCTAATATACAAAACCTTCCAATATTATGGAGTGAACGTAATAAATATGTATTTATAGAGTTAGAGAAGATAAATCTTACAATACTAACCTAAAAGGTTCCTAATATCCTGAAGCGGATATTAGGAACCTTTGCGAGAATCACTATTCAGCGAGAGCAATTGCTTCAATTTCAACAATGGCATCCTTGGGCAACCGAGCAACTTGTACAGCCGAACGGGCCGGAGGGTTATTTGGAAAATAGGTGGCATAAACGGTATTCATTGCTGCGAAATCATTCATGTCTTTCAGAAAAACCACAGTTTTTACGACTTTATCCATCGAAGAGCCTGAGGATTCTAGGATTGCTTTGACATTATCTAAAGATTGTTTGGTGGCTCCTTCAATATCAGCGACCAATTCTCCACTTTGTGTGTTAATCGGGAGTTGTCCGGATGTGAAGATTAAATTTCCGACTTTAACCCCTTGAGAATAGGGGCCGATGGCCGCAGGAGCATTTTGAGTATTAAGAGTTTGTTTATTCATGGTGTTCTACCTCCTTGAAGTTGTCATGGCTTAAACCAAGTATTCTTCTAAGCATGACACAACTGATTTATAGTATACCTGATTTTGTGGCAATAGACCAAGCTTTGCGGGAATAAAACTAAGTGGGATATTGGGATTTAGTTAGCAGCAACAATATTAGTAATTTAGGACTTGTGACAGTTAGCGATCGGATAAAAATATTTAGGTTAGTTTGTTCTAATTAAGCGGCTTTTATCAAAGTAAATGATCAATAGACCAAGTTAGTTGAACCGTGAAATTTGAGTTATAATTAAGTAAACTAAAAACTCTTAATAGAGATGACCAATTTATCCATAATCATTAAGTATTAGGACTAAAAGGCTTAGATAATTTTGTTGAGGGAGGATAGGCATGGAATTTATAGAACGTGTAGTTCGAATTGATTTCGAAGACCGCTTGGGATTGGGGATAGAGATCTTTGAGGTTTGCGAAAAGGCTGGGGTTGATAAAATTGGTATGGAAGTCATTCCGAATCAAGGCATGTATATTAAATTTCGATGTTCTTCCGATGAACAGGTTCGAAGCTTAATAAAGGATTTGGAAGTTGTTAAAGGGGTTCTCCTGGTAAATTTGCACGATCAGATGCCTTATGAAGAGAGAGAGCATGAGTTAAGGACTATTTTGAACTCTGTGAGTGAGGGAATTGTCGCTGTTAATAAAGACGGTGAAATTATTCAGATTAATAAAGTAGCCTGCGATATTTTTCAT
>DAIEHY010000018.1 GCA_027353165.1 Desulfosporosinus sp. | reverse complement strand
ATTCCTGACATACAACGTCCGTCTTAATCATTCCTAAATAGCCAAAGTAACGGCTGTTACGTGGCAAGCTTAAAACTTTGATCTGTTGTCCCCGTAATGCCCAGCCTGGTACATTTCCATTACTTTGCGGAACGATTACAGTTTGCTGGATACCCATACGATCAAGCAGATATAACATGCCCGTTGTCGCTGTACCTGCACCGCCAAAACTCTCTTCCTCAAATTC
Source organism: Desulfosporosinus sp. (assembly GCA_027353165.1). Classification (GTDB taxonomy): domain Bacteria; phylum Bacillota; class Desulfitobacteriia; order Desulfitobacteriales; family Desulfitobacteriaceae; genus Desulfosporosinus. The sequence continues at coordinate 20,911 of DAIEHY010000018.1, read as the reverse complement.
ATTGGTCAATGACAAAACCTTCAAGAAAATCACCCCTGTAAACTTTGCTATCAACTATTCCCTTGGTTCTAAAATACTCTATGCACAAGCCTAATAACATGTTAGCGTGTTGGGGGACAACAAAACAAAATCGTCCTCACTCCACTTTGATCGTGAAATAGGACGATTTTTGCTAGTTGCAACCACTTAGAGTTTCGGAGACTGAGTTTTCACACACCCCCGCGTCAGCGCATTTGGTCCCCGTAGCTCTCTAATAAGGACTCCTCGGATAGCCACGACGCATTTGTCCTCTAGTCTCGACCCCCCCAACCCCATCTGTCCCTGTGATCGTATGGGTCAAAATATCCTTTACTGAAACAATTTGATCTGTCGGAGTAAAAGCAATTCGTTCTACAATAAACACGGGATCAAAAGCATGAATGAGCATACGTTTTGGAGAAGAAGCGAAATTAGCTCCTGCCGAAAGTATTGCTTCATAATTTGATTGACAAGCTCCAGCAAAAATCACCAAGGCATCTCGATTATGCTGAAAACGCCTTGCTTCCATAACAGATTCCACAAAATAACGTGAGCTACGGTAACTATCATTACTGTGGAAATCCTTCTTCCCATAAATGAAGCCATCGTGCCCAGTCAATACTAAGATATCCGCGGGGTTTTCTTGTAAAATTTTGCGTATGACTCTCGGTTGTTCAATTTCAGATTTACAAATTCCTTTAGCATCAATTCCCATTTGCCGATACATCTTAATGCATTGGTTTAAATAATCCGGGTCGCCATCAAGTTGCAGCACCCGCCCCGGTACTTCAAAAAATTCTCGTTTATCATCCAAATCGGCTTTTCTTTGACTGGTTAGCTTGTGTAATTTTTGGTATATTAGCTTACTATCTTCACGCTCGTGATTTGCAACTTCACTCGGACTCTTAGCAACAAGGTCTGAGATGGGAGCATCCGCAAGTAGCCGTAAATTGATCCCTTTAAGAATAGCTGATTCTTCCCCTTTATAATTAACGTTTAACTGAGCAATGTGGAAGAAAATATCCTGTTGATGTGAATATCGAGCAACAACATCTCCAATATGAAACATGACTTACCTCCCTTTTCGGTCCGTGGTTCGAATTCTCTTACGCCTCCTGGATAAGTTCAACTAAACCTCTGATGAAGTAAGTTTCTAGGATCGCTATATACTATGTCGAACCAGATCAAAATGGCATATATTATAATGATAACAATTTAGGTAAAGGGGGGAACTAAGATGTTCGGGGTAGTCATTCCAGCCAAAAATGAAGAAAAGAGCATCTTGGCAGTCCTAACCACAGTTTTGCGTCTTCCTATTAGCTATATTATCCTTGTTCTTAACGGTTGTACGGATCGGACGTTTGAACTTGCTCGTTTGATACTAGATCCTCGGATTCATATCTTATATTTTTCGGAACCTTTAGGTATTGATGTCCCAAGAGCGGTTGGTGCGCTTTATGCCCGTCATTTAGGAGTCGAAGGAACCCTCTTTCTCGATGGGGATATGTCTGGGGATATATATCAAAGCCTTATCCAGCTCCTGGCTTCCATTGAATCTGGTGTTGATGTCGCCTTAACAAATTGTTATCCCTACATTCCACATCGTCAAAAGCTCGCCAATCTAGTCCTAAAATTTCGTTCAAAACTTAACAGGGAGCTCGATCTTTTTAAGAGTCTCGGTCTAGCAACTCCCACACACGGACCTCATGCTCTATCTAAACACGCCTTAGAAACCCTTCCCATCGAGGCTATTGCGATTCCCCCGCTCACCCTTTATTGGGCAAAAAAACTAAGTTTTTTAATTAAAGTGGTTACCTCAATTCCTCATGAAGCCCTTCACTCGCCTAGAAAACATCGACGCCATGCCCGACTAATTGCGGAAACTATTATTGGTGATTGTCTTATGGGGATAGCACTAAGTCAAAATACCCCTCTGATTCGCTCTGTTGGAAAACACAACTTATTAGGCTACCATTCAGAACGGCGGTTTGATATCCTTAGGCTCTGGGAGGAATCTCTAAACTATCAGAGCTTGTTTTATGAACAGCATGTCATCGTCCCCTCCAAGCAAAACCCTCTAATACTGGTTAATTAACTAGTTTCTCAGTTTGGGGTCAAGTTTATTTTTTTCGAAGTAGTTTAGAATTTTCCTTTTTTCATTGACCTGAACATGGACAGTGGGTTGCAATTGCCCCTTTTTAACCCCATTCCACTTCATATAAATAGTTTGACTAAAGGCTTTATTCAAGATGGGATCAGAGTACTGAAGATCAATCACAATATATTGTGCACTGATCTCTAGCTGTTTAGGGTTAATTTCTTCGCTAGGAAATGTGACAACTAAACTAGAGGACGCTTCTTTGGGGATTTCATTGACAATTGAAGCCTCATCATGATAAATCGGCTTTTCGGATAATTGCTCATCAAAAATAACCGTTTTGCTGGAAAGGTTAACCGCAGGGTGTATTCCCTCGTTGTTGAATCTTAACTCAAAGCTTAGTTCATCTCCTAAGTCAATCTTTGGGGATTCCTGCATAACGAAGTAAGGACGCGCAGTCTCTTGTTGAACCTTCCATGCGGCCACGGTCAAATAGACAGTAATCAAAGCCGTAAGTGCAAGTACTGTCGTCGCTACGGTGGCAATAATATTCGACCATCTAGTCAACTGATTCTTTGTTTTTCCCACTCCGGTCTCCCTCCATTTATCTTTAATATTTCATGCACTCTAAAGTAAGGGTTCTCTTTAAGCTTAGTTGCTCTCCTCCAGTCGTTAAGGTTTCACATGTTTATGCCACCTTATGGTTTGGAAATTGATCATCTTTTATCCTAGAAATGCAAAAATATCTATTGGATACTTTGAATATATTACTTTATTTTGCAATCAGAAAAAAACGAGTATACACCGCAAAGAGTGTATACTCGTTTTCATCCTATTATCTTCTAAGATTCAGATGGGGAAAAAGCCCGCCTGAATCAAGAAGAATATTGTTTATCACTGAACGCCTTGGTTAGAACCTGAAATTCCTCAATACTTAACGTTTCTGCCCGTCGCCCTTCCGAGATCCCTACGCCTTGCATACGTTCAATAACATCTTCTTTTTTCAGCCCTAGACCACCCGTCAGAGAATTACTCAAAGTTTTCCTCCGCTGACTAAAGGCCGCTTTGACTACTCGAAAAAAATCATTCTTATTCACGTCAAATCCTGGGTAGGGACGCAGGTCCAGCCTAAGCACGGACGATGTTACCTTAGGTGATGGCCAAAATGCACTCGGTAAAACATCGGTCACTTTGGTTACCTTAGCTGAGATCTGTACTGCGATAGACAAAATACCATAGGTTTTACTTCCCGGTGGTGCTGCAATCCGATCAGCTACTTCTTTCTGAATCATAATCGTCATTCCGCTTAATCGATCAGCTTGCTCAAGAAAATGCATGATGAGTGGACTCGTAATATAATAGGGCAGATTCCCTACTAAATATCCTAATTGATCCCCCCATAAGTCCTTCAGATTTAGCTTTAAAGCATCTTGATGAACAATCTCTATGGGAAGCCCTTTTAACTCCCTGTTTAAAATTTCAATTTTTTGATTGTCTAACTCAACTGCCCACATCTTTGGTACCTTTGGAGCTAAGACCCGTGTTAAGACCCCAAGACCAGGCCCGATCTCTACAAGCGGAACATCCGGTTGTAGAGTACTAGCAGAGACAATACGTTCAATCACATCATCACTCATTAAAAAAACTTGGCCCATCGATTTATGAGCACGTGCTCCACTTTTTAGGAGTCGTTGTGTATAGTCAGCAGCGTTTTCCATGCTGAACCTCCTCTACGGCTTGAAGGAAAACTTCTCGTGAAATTCCAAAACGGTTTAGACGATGAAGAAATTGTTTAGCATTAGTATCCCCGATCCCTAACTTGCGCCCTATCGCAACTCTATATTCGCTTGCATTTTTTGTTCCTGCGAGACCCGTAACAAACAAATCCTCTATCGTAAATTTCTCACTGTCAGTGGAAATCTCTTGCTCTTGTTGAATATTCGCAAAGGCACGTCGAATTTCTTGTAATGCAGCATTTTCAACGCCAATATCCCCATCTTTTGTCGCAATTTTCCTTGTTAAGTAAGTATGTTTAGCCTTTGGGACATAAGCCCTAATACGATTGCGAATCTGCTCTCCCACTGTATCAGGATCTGTAAAAATAATCACCCCTTGGCGGTCTGCCATTTCCGCAATATAGTCTAGCTTTTTCTTCGTTAGCCCGTATCCATCGGTCCAGAGGACATCAACTTTCCCTAGGGCTTGACGAACTGCATGAGCATCATTTTTTCCTTCAACCACGATTAATTCTTTGATCATCCTTCGATTCCTCCGCTTTCAACTCCTATCTTAACCGAGAATGTCCCAATACTCAAATCGTCGGATAAAAACTTGGCTATAGGGATTTTTCTGATCGTAAAGTTAAAGGACGAAAGAGTGATTCTTTCGTCCTTTAATAGGATACTCGATTCTAAAGAGCTAAACAGTTTATTTCTTTTCCTTTGTTTCTTTATTGGTCCCGTACGTTTTTATGAGTTGATCCCAAATAGCGGGATCCTCCATTCCTAAACGCCATACGGCGACCCCATGTAATTTGTATTTCAGCGCGCTATCCATTTTGGCTCTTAAGCTAGCAATATTCTCGAAATAGACTTCGTGACGTATCCCATTTGCAGTATAGATAAATTGGGGTACCTTGGCATTGGGATCGGTAAGAATTTCGACGCCATGCTTCTTAGCCCGTTCCAACGTTTGAGCATGTGATAAATAATCTGGCATGGTTGGTTTGTTTGTTCCCCAATCGAAGGAATAAACTGGGAGGCCCATTACGATCTTTTCTTTAGGAATTTTTCCTACTGCAAATTTGATCACTCTATCTACCCATCCTGCAGATGCTACAGGCCCTTGGGTGGTTCCCAGTCCGTGCTCATCATAGGTCATTAGAATAATTTGGTCTGCTGCTTTACCAATCGCGGCATAATCATAAGCTCCTGACCATAGATCTGAAGGATAATCCACAAACTTTGCCGGAATTGAAATGTTCAAGACTTTGTCTTTAGCCTTTAAGGCCTTAGCAAGTTCACTAACAAACGCGGAGAAATTGTTGCGGTCTCCAGGTGGTGCTTTTTCGATGTCCACTGAAATACCATCCCAACCATCTTTTGTGGTCAGGTTGACAAGGTTTGTCACCAAATTTGCTCTAATCCCAGAATTAGATAGAACCTTGTGAGCCAAATTCGCATCAAAGCCGACTGCACCTGTTAAATTCATATTATGCACCAAGGCATAGGCTTTGGATCCATTTTTTTGAGCTGCCTCTTTGATACTTAAATCAACTTTGCCGCTCGGCTTAACCTTGCCCGTTGCATCAAATGCGTACCAGAAAAAGGCTACTTCATCTAATAGCTTAGCATTTTTAAGCATTGTTTCTTTTGAACCGGGTACTGGACCTTCTGGGTCAGTATAAAATCCCATAACTACTCGTTTTTCAGGTCCTAATACAGATTCCCGCGTTGCTCCTGCCTCCGCCTCAGGAAGCTTTGTATTTTGTGTTGTTTGCTGGGGGTTTTGGTTTTGGGGAGGATTAGGAGATGGTACATTTGTACATCCTGTCAAGGTAAGGCCCAAAATTAAGGCACTACTCATAAATGTCAGAAACCGTTTCATGCTGCGCTTCAACTCCTTAATCTAGATTCGGTGACTGACTTTATTTTCCCCGCTTCAAATAAGGTTATGTATCTCAATGATTTTTCGCAATATATATCCTTTACAAGTGAATTATGGAAGTTCGAAATAATTAGCAATTCCTTTTGAAATAGCACGCGCTAACTGCTCTTGATACCAAGTTTGTTGCAATTTTTTTTGTTCCTTCACGCTTGACAAATATCCAACTTCCACTATAACCGCTGGCATACTCGTGTTTTTAATGACATAAAAGTCGCCGGGTTTTGCAATTCTACGATTCATCCCTGATATTTTAATCAATTCTTGTTGTATTAATTCAGCTAACCTTTTTCCAGATTCAGATTTGTAATGATAAAACGTTTCCGCTCCTGAATTACGACCCGCTGTCGTAGCATTAACATGCAAGCTGACAAATATATCAGCTTTTTCCTTACTTGCCATATCAATGCGGTAATTTAGGTCAATTTGCTTTTTAGTCGTTTTGCCCTTGACTCCATCAGGAACAAAATCTATATCCTCTTCCCGTGTAAGAAAAACCTTAACCCCACTTGGACGAATCATTTCTTTCACCATATTGGCAATTTGAAGATTAATTCCCTTTTCGTAAACACCCTTAGCCGAAATAGCCCCTGGATCATACCCCCCATGTCCAGGATCAAGCATCACTACAAAATCCTTCCCTAGCGGACTAACAACAGCGGTTGAACCCTGCCAAAATACAGAGAAGATTAACATCCCCATTACACCTAGGACAAGAACTATTGCTGTCTTTTTACCCAGCATTTGTTGAGACCCTCGTACCATCATCCAGCACTCCTCTGCTTTATGGTTATAATAAAGAGTATGTGCTGAGAAATAAGGTTAGACTTTTTCATATTAACAAGGAACACAGACTAGTATAATAAAAGGTGACTCCACTTTCGTGAAGCCACCTTTTATCAAAAACAATCTATTGGACATAGACCAAAACATTTCGTACACCCCACGATAATGCTTCCTGATCCGAGTTCATGTAAAGGTCAATACGATTACCCCGGATAGCCCCTCCAGTATCTAGAGCATGTGCAGAGCCATACCCTTCAACATATACTTTTTGACCCAAAGGGATAACCCTGGGTCGACAGCAACAATCCCTGAGCTAACCGCTGCCCCAGTTGCGGTGGTCCCTCCAGGTGAACAGTAAGCGGAAGCTTTCATAACGTAAGCTCGCTTAAAGTAAATCGTGCTCCCTCCCCGCGAAATAGACGTTTGCGTACCGCGAGAAACCAATTGATTGATAGGGGCCTTGACCACTCTTTGACCAAGTATCTCTCGATCAACCTCTTTGCCATCTTCTAGGGTAAGTCGAACAGTCTGCTCTTGAGCTCCATTGGAACCACGACTGACTATTTTGTCTGGTAATCCAACTGGAAAATCCGCTGCCTGTGCAACTGTTTGATAGGGAATCTCACTCTTGACAGTTTCAATTTTCTCAGTAACTCTCACCACATTTAACTGGTCATTTGGTTCTAACATATGCTCTAATGCTAATGATATCTTATCTTTATCGCCTAGGGTGATGCCTAGCTTCTTAAGAGCCTCTGCGACAGACCGTGGTGCAATATAGGTTTCCGATTTCTTGCCATCTGCATTTACGATAATAGGGATTGCCTTACGCACTTTTATTTCCATCTGGCTTGTAACCTCTTCAAAACGCGAAACATTCACTTCGTCAACCTCTTTAACCGCAATACCATATCTCCCAGCTAATTCAGTGATAGCTTCTCCTACGGTCTTAGCGGCTGTTCGTGTCGAGAACGTTTGGTCATCGACCGAGAACTGGACTGGTAAACTTTTGGTGACTTCTACGGCTAATCCTTTGGTAACCTTTGTTTCACGGGAAGGAATTACGATATCTTCAGGATAAAACTTTATTTTCGAATGGGAAAGTGCCTGGCCAACGGTCCCGAAGACTGTCGTAATACAAACAGGTTCTCCGTTAATAGTGACATTAATCGTTTTCATATTGTAAAAAAGAGCTCCAGTGGCAATCAAGAAAATTACCAATCCTGCAACGACCATTTGTGCAATACGAGACGTACGAACTAAGACAAAAGTCTGAGTTCGAGTAAACTGAAACATTGAATCCCTCCAAAAAGCTAATAACAACTTCATTTTAATGGATAAGTAGTCAGTTGTCAAAATAAATTTCCATTATATGGGGATTAAAATATGAACGCGCACAGGTTTTCGACCCCAATCTATACACTGACGCAGAGTACCAAAGAATACATCGATTCGATTTCCAAGTATTGCTCCTCCTGTATCTGCTGCAATAGCGTACCCATACCCTTCGACATAGACCTTACTCCCCATCGCAATAATTTTTGGATCAACTGCAATCAGGCCTTCCCTCGGCGGGACTCCCGTAGCAGTGTTACTTCCAGTATACGTATATGCAGTAGCCTCAACGTTAAATGTTTTACTTATCTTAAAATTGGTTAAATCAATCGGTTGACTTTCAATATTCCCAGGCTTAGGAGTTTGAACAATTATTTTTTTAGGGGGATTTGGTTTCGAGTTTTGAATTATTATTTCCTTCTTTGGACTTTTAAGTTCATAGCTAGATTTCACTTGCTGATCAACGGGTTGTCCATCAACTGCGAAGGTTTTAATGACTTGACGCAAAACTCCTTCTTCTCCTTTTTCTTGGGTTTGGCTTATACCAGGAAGAAGTGTCTCTGACTCAACATATTGGGTTTCAAAGGGAATCCCCTTCTCCAAGACCGTAACATTAGTAGTCGTTATGGAAGTTTTATGCTCAAAAGAACCCTTGCTACTTGCTTTTTGTTTAACTCCTTCTTGATCAGTAAATTCCTGATTACCGATTCCGCGACTGACCAGTTTCTCCCCCAGTGGTCTTCTGTTAACTAGACCCCAATTAAATCCCTGCTCCCGAATGTTTAAACTAGCTACGCTTGTACCCTGCAGGGAATGCACTTGCATTATTTGAGGAGTATCTGGGACCTTAAAGGTTGAGTAACGCGTACCCGCTGCAAACACAGCTAAGCCGCCTAAGTACGAACTCCATTGCTTGGTTCTTCGCCAATAATCGGAATAAGTAGTTATCGGTAGCGAATACATTTTATCCCTCCTTAATAAACTCTATGAAGTAAACAAAAAAAAAGAACTGTGTCACAGTTCTTTTAGTTAGACTTAAAAATGGTTTTGGCATTACGCATGGTTTGCTCAGCAATATCTTCAAAAGAAGCGTTTCTAATTTCGGCAATTTTATGCACAATTTCCACCACATATGTCGGTTCATTGCGCTTTCCACGTCGAGGTTCAGGTGTCAAATAAGGAGAATCCGTCTCGACTAGGATTCTATCTAACGGAGCCTGTTTTGCCACCTCAACCGTTTGGCGAGCGTTTTTATAGGTTACCGGCCCAGCAAACGACAGATAGAACCCCATGTTCAAGAGAACCTTTGCCATTTCCCAAGATCCCGAATAGCAATGAAATATTCCACCGTATTGAGGGGGGGTAGTTTTAATTATCTCTAGAACATCCTGATGTGCATCACGATTATGAATGACAATAGGCAAGCCCACTTCATTAGCCAATTTAATTTGTTGGATAAACACCTCTTTTTGAATTAGCCGTGGGGACAGATCGCGATAATAGTCCAAGCCAATCTCGCCCCAAGCCAACACCTTAGACTTTTTTACTAACTCTAAAAGCCTTTCCCAAGTGTCATCGTTAGCCTCTTCAGCATTGTGAGGGTGTACTCCAATTGCAGCATAAATAAAATCATAGTCTTGTGCCAATTTAACAGACCGTTCAGATGAAGGCAGATCATAGCCTACATTCGTCATCCGAGAAATACCAGCTGACTTCATACGCTCTACTACTTCAAGAAAATCTTCCTTATAGACGAGATCGTCTAAGTGTGCGTGAGTATCCCAAATCATTTAACCCTCGCTCCTCCGGGGAGATCCTTCTTCACGGTAAGAACCTCCAAAACTTCCCCATGCGAAGCAGCTAATATCATACCTTGAGATGTGATTCCCCTTAGCTTGGTAGGTTTTAAATTAGCCACCAAGACAACATATTGGTTAATAAGATCTTCGGGTACATAGTGTTTGGCGATCCCTGAAACCACTGTGCGCACCTCTCCAGCCACTTCGATTTCCAACTTTAAAAGTTTATCCGTCTTCTCCACTTTTTCCGCACTTAAAACCTTTCCAACCCGTAAATCAAGCTTGGCAAATTCATCGATACTAATCTCATCTTTTATCGGCTCAAATTCTGGGGTCTGAATAGGCTCTATCGTTTCCTTTGGTGCATGCTCATGCTCCACCGTTTCTATCTCCCCTACAGTCGCATATTGCGAAATATCAATTCTCGGAAAAAGTGGTTCTCCCTTTTGCACATGCGTGCCATGCTTCAGGATCCCCCATTGATCTGCTTCATTCCAATGGATGAGACCCTCGTCATACCCTAGAAGCCTACAAATCTTGGCTGGTAGGCCCGGCATAAACGGCGCAGTCAAGACTGCTAGGATTCGTATCGCTTCCACAAACGTATAAAGCACCGTATCTAAGCGCCCCTGCTGATCCTCTTGTTTGGCAAGCGCCCAGGGGGCTGTCTCATCAACATACTTGTTGCACCGTGCCACAAACCGCCAAATGCTTTCAAGCGCACTAGCTGGATCACATCGATTGAGGCTCTCTTCAACAGATTTTTTTACTTCTTGACTCAATGCTTTTAATTCCCGCTCCAAATCTCCATCTTGTCCCGGCTTTGGTATAATCCCCTCCCTGAACTTAACAACCATAGCCAAACTCCGAGATATGAAATTACCAAAATCATTGGCCAAATCGCTGTTTAGACGTTCTACCACGTTATCCTCGGAATATGTGCCATCTGTTCCTACTTGCATTTCTCGCAATAGAAAATAACGGATAGCATCTGAACCATATCTCTGAATCAGTTCAAAAGAATCTTGGACATTCCCGCGGGATTTAGATATTTTCCCACCATCTTTGGTTAAATACCAACCATGTCCATAAATTACTTTAGGTAAAGGGATGTCTAAAGCCATAAGAATAATCGGCCAAATCACAGCGTGAAAACGCACTATATCTTTCCCCATAATGTGGACATCTGCAGGCCAGAACTTTTGATAATCCTCTCCATCAGGATAGCCAAGCGCAGAAATATAATTGATTAGAGCATCCAGCCAAACATATACAACGTGTTTTGGATCAAAAGGAACTTTAATACCCCATTGAAACGTGGTACGCGAAACACATAGATCTTCTAAACCACCTTCAATAAACCGTAACATCTCATTGCGACGGGAAACCGGTTGAATAAATTCCGGATGATCTTCAATATATTGATGTAAGGCCTCCTGATACTTTGAAAGTCGAAAAAAATAGCTTTCTTCCTTTAGTAACTCCACGTCTCGACCGCAATCTGCATTAGGACATTTTTGATCAATTAGTTTGTTTTCCATCCAAAACGTTTCACAAGGGGTACAATACCACCCAGAATACTCCGACTTGTAGATGTCTCCTTTTTCAAATAGTTTGGTAAAAATCGTTTGCACAACCATTTGATGACGTTGCTCGGTCGTTCGAATAAAGTCATCATTCGAAATATCCAGGGCACTCCATAATTCTTTAAAACGTTCTACGACACCATCGACATAAACCTTGGGATCCATATGATGTGCTTCAGCAGTACGAACTATTTTCTGAGCATTTTCGTCCGTACCCGTTAAAAAGTAAACTTGATCCCCAATCAATCTATGATAACGGGCCAGCGCATCCGCAGCGACCGTGGTATAAGCGGTACCAATATGAGGACTCGAATTAGGATAAAAAATAGGAGTTGTTATATAATATTTCACCATTACCTCTCCTTATCATTTTATTTATAGGCAGTTCATATTTGTCAAGTATATCCACTATTAAGATTTTGTATGAGCAGACTAAGGTTATATAGCTGGAAAATTATTATCAGGAAATCTTTCAAAAAAGTGGTTGACTTTATATGGAACGATTGGTATCATAAGTCTGTAGTTTTCTGTCGAATGTTGTTGTAAAGGGAGTGAGGGAATAATGATGAAATCAACGGGAATCGTAAGAAAAGTAGATGAACTGGGTCGTATTGTTTTACCCATAGAGCTTAGACGCACTTTAGGTATTGACGAGAAGGACGCTCTGGAAATCTATGTAGACCAAGAAAAAATCATTCTTAAAAAGTATGAGCCTGCTTGTGTATTTTGTGGTAATGCCAGTAACAACCAAATGTTCCTCGGCAAGAATGTCTGCCGCGAATGTGCAGTCGCAATGAGCGAAAATTTAGCTAGTACTGTCGAATCAAATTCAAAAGCTGTTTAGTAGTTTAATCAATACTTAGCTAGCATCCAACTAGAAATGTGCATAATTAAATTCAATGGGAAGGCCTACAGAGGCCTTCTTTTTTATTCTACACTCGCGTCGAGGAGAGCTTGATAGATTTGTTGTTTTTTTACTCCATGGCGTTTGGCTACGTCTTTCATAGCATCCATTTTACTTAACCCTTGGTCAATCCTCTCTTGGACCTCTGAGCACCATTCTTTTGGGCTTCCTAATACTTTTACCGGAACATACGGGGCTAAGATGATGCAACACTCTCCACGTGGAGTTGTTTGTTCAAACTCTTTTATGAGCTCTAAAACAGTCCCTCTGTGCACTTGCTGATGTAATTTAGTCAGTTCACGTACTACCGCTGCCTCTCGTTCCCCAAAATACTCTGCCATCCCTTGTAGCGTCGCCAACAAGCGATGAGGAGCTTCATAAAATATCTGGGTTTGGGGAAGATTCACCAGTGGTTCTAAACTACGTTTTCTGGCCCCTGTTGTAATAGGTAGAAATCCATGAAACGAAAAATGTTCGGCAGGCATTCCAGATAAGACCAAGGCTGTAAGGGCGGCATTGGGGCCAGGTAAAACGTCGACTGGAATATCCTCATCAAAACAAAGCCGAATTACTTCATTTCCAGGGTCAGAAATTCCTGGTAACCCTGCATCAGATATAAGTGCAATGGTTAAACCACTTTTAAGTTTTTCTACTAATTCTAGAGATTTCTTCTTTTCATTATGTTCATGATAACTAATCATGTGAGTAGTAATCTGATAATGCTGCAAAAGCTTTCGTGAATGACGAGTGTCCTCAGCAGCAATCAAATCCACTTCTCGCAACGTATCTAAAACCCTCAAGGTGATATCTCCCAAATTTCCAATGGGTGTTGCACATACATATAATGTACCCTTAGCCAACAAATCCTTCGACTCCTCGTTTTCCAAGTATCCCTATTCAACGTCAATCTTTTCTTAAAAAGCCCATACAAAATAGGCAATCTCCTTCTAGCAATTGCCCAAAATGGAGATGGCAAACGTGAAAACCTTCTTGGTACAGACGGACAAGATTATCATGGGCCACTCCTTGGATGTGTTCAGCATTAGCAATAACTCGTTCCGTTTCTTTTTCCGGAAGAGTCCATTCCCGCTTCAACTTAATATTTTCGTCCTCTATCGCTTGAACATATGGTTTTAAGCGATTAACTTCTTCGAGCAGAGAACGCAGTTTTTCTTCGACTTCCGTCAAGGCCTGGGTCAACTGGCTCATACTTTCTCACTCTTTCCTTTTGGCCTTTCCCCTTTCCTATTGCGTTGCTGTCTCCCATCAGGTTTGGAAGAAAAAGCGGTGTCCGCGCGAGGATTCTGTTCATCATCGATGACTTCCAGTCTTTTGTCTACCTCTTGAGCATTATGTCGTGAACAATGCTCTTTATCATCAGATCTATAACAGCCATTTTCATACTTAAGACAGCACATAAGGCGACCACAAATCCCCGAAATTTTAGTTGGATTTAGTGAGAGCTTTTGGTCTTTTGCCATCCGTATCGAGACCGGCTCAAAATCTCCCAAAAAGGAAGTACAGCAAAGAATCCGACCACAAGACCCGACTCCCCCGAGCATTTTAGCTTCATCACGTACCCCGATTTGGCGGAGTTCAATGCGCGTCCTAAAAATTGCTGCTAAGTCCTTTACTAATTCCCTGAAATCAACCCGGCCCTCTGCCGTAAAGGAAAAAATAATCTTATTCCCATCAAACGTGTATTCAACATCCACCAATTTCATAGGCAAATGATGTTCAGAAATCTTCTTTAAGCAAATTTGGAAGGCTTCTTTTTCTTTTGCTTTGTTTTGTTCTACAAAATGTTCATCTGCAGCCGTCGCCTTACGCATAACTTGTTTGAGTGGTAAAACTACCTCCTGATCAGGAACCTGACGAGAGGGGATTACCAATTCCCCAAATTCAATACCCCTTGCTGTCTCAACGATCACATTATCAAATGCAGCCAGTTCAAGGTCTCCCGGGGAGAAATAATAAATTTTCCCAGCGTGTTTAAATCGAACGCCCACAATCTCAATCACAGAAATCCCCCCCTTGTTGAAATAATTCTAAAGCTAATACTTCAATTACTAACCTTGGATTTACTTGTTGTCTCAGTGCATCAACTGCATTCCCAATCGCCAAAAGCTCTAAAGGTCGGATCGTGCCCTTTTTAATTCCTTCTTGAGCTTGTACAGCCATGACCTGCAGATAAAGAGTCGTTTGATTTTTATCGATCGGAAAAAGCACAAAGAGTTTTAGAAAATTTCTTTCTTGAATAGCAGTCCTAAACTTTCCCAGCCATTCTTGCAGGGTCTGCACTCCGTGTTTTAAAATATCAGTTGCCAGATTCTGATTTTCTCCACTGAGCTGAAAGGCTTGAATTGCCTCATGACGCTTATCTTCTTCCACTACCTCTAACCAAGACTGTTCAGAAAGATTCGGAAAATAAACGAGCTGTGCTCGACTATGGATGGTAGGTAAAACCCCCTCAGCGTTATCAGCACTTAAAATAATAACGGTTCGTTCCGGTGGTTCCTCGATAACCTTCAACAGAGAATTGGCCGCTGGTATCGTCATAGTCTCGGCATGTTCAATAATCGATACTTTATAAATCCCCTCGTAATGCTTAAGATATACTTTTTCTTGCCACTTAAGGACCTGCTCAATTCCGATGGTTGTCTTTAACGGTTTTAGCCATAAAATATCCGGATGATTTCCATTTAAAATTTTACGACAAGAGGCACATACTTGACAAGGGCCCTCAGGATTTGGCTGACTGCAATTCAATATTTGCGCTAAGCGGAGAGCCACCTCCCGTTGATAGAGCAAACTTTCTCCATGAAACAATAAAAGATGAGCTAAGCGCCTTTCACGGGCTGCCTTCTCTAAATAGTCTAGTTGTCGTTTCATAGCGTAGTATCAACACCTTTGCCCGGGACAATAGGAATCACCCTCTTCATCCTTTAATCCTCCTCGACAATCCAGATTGTTTGATTTTTAAAACCGTCCCACCCTTGCCAACGTCCCTCTCCCGCAGTCATTAACCGTTCCAAAACTTCTTGAGTCATTTGTTCACCCATGACGACCACTGGTATTCCCGGTGGATAAGGTGAGATCGTTTCTCCAACAATATGACCCAAGCTCTCTTTAAGGGGGACTTGACGCTTACGGGCGAAAAAGGCTTCTCGTGGGGAAAGAATCGGACGAGGTAAAGGAAGAACTTTAGGCTCCAAGCTTGTTACACGTTTTAAGCTGTTTCTTGCAATTGAAGGAGCGAAATGAATAAAACTTTCTAGTCCCTTCGTGAGCCTTCGGATATCCTCAGGTGTATTTCCAATCCCTATCATAAATAAAATGTTTTCAGCATCCCATAACTCCGGTTCAATTCCGAAGTTCTCTCTGAGGTATTCTACACAGCGCGGGGCTGGAATACCTAGTGGCAATGTATTGATAAGGATTTTTGACCAATCCAAGGAACGAATGCCATAAGTCCCGACATCTTCTTCAGAGAGAACGCGAAAATTCATGCTTACCTTCCTATGAAGTTCAGCGATTACTTCTCGTAAGCATTCCCAGCGCTGAATATCTAAAGCGAATTCTCCTGCCCGCTCCAGCGAAGCTAGCAATAAATAACTCGGGCTTGAGGATTGTAGTAACTCTAAACTTTGCCTTAACCGAGTACGGGAGATCCTACCCCCTTGAACATGTAGCATAGCGGACTGAGTCAAGGCACTTAATGTCTTATGGGAACTATGTAAGACAAGGTCTGCTCCACCCTCTAAGGCACTCGCTGGAAATAACGAACCAAGGTAATGCGAGCCATGCGCTTGATCAACAAGTATAGGTGTCTCCGCTCCCAAACGAGTTCTTTCATCTAGCAACTGGCCTAAATCAAAGCCTGTTCCGTAATAACTGGGATAGGTGACATGACAGGCGGATAACCCTTGCCATGAAATCTGTTGCTGTTTCACCTCAAGCCCTAAAGGAAGATTAAAATCCGGATGAACGATCGGTAACAAATAGTCGGGTTTTAAACCACTTAACACTAGTCCTGACATAACGGAACGATGAGAGCTTCTTTCCACAACGACCTTATTTTCTGCAGTTGTCTCCAAGGCCATAAACATCGCATGATTTCCAACTGTTCCCCCATTAATTAGAAAAAAGGTTTCCTCCGCTCCGAAAATCTTTGCTGCCCGCCTTTGGGCCTTTGCAATAATCCCGCATGGTGAATGCAGCATGTCTAGACCTGGAAGTTCAGTTAGGTCAAACCCTTGAAAATCTAGGCCATTAAAAAACTCCTGTCGACCTTTATGGCCAGGAGTATGGAAAGAGCAAAATCCTTGTTGATGGTAATGGCTCAATCCCTCTCCAAGATCACCCACCGAATGAAGAACCTCCATTCACCAGACTTTTTTTCTTAGAATATTACTAACACATGGTATTCCCTATAGTTTAACATGAAATCGGTATTTTTTCATCCTCAATGATAATCTGACTATAGGGGTAATAAATACGTTTCCCCTATCAATAAAAAATTCCTTTTATTAAAAATAAGAACTCTCGATATTCTGGTGAGTCTTGTTCCGCCGTAAATAGTTCCTGTTGACAATCCGAACAAAAGAACATTCCCTGAACTCGGAAACCATCATATAGACCCTCTTTTGGCACCTGAGCACAGCGATAACACACTGGGAGAATTTTACCCCCGTTGACAGTAACGGTCTGGTCTTTCCCGGCTTCTTGCACTTCTGACGTGTTTTTAGTATAGTCAAACGTTTTAATCATCATTTCATACCCCCTTATAGGGGCAAAATTCATGAATTGCCCCTACCCCTATTCTTGCCCCTCTCCAGTTGAATTAACCGCACTGCTACTTGACATTCCAGAATGATGTATCGTGACTTGCACCTCTAGGGAAATCGGGAAATCTTTGACTTCTTCTTCCCAATGTTCCTTTATCGTCTGCCAATACGCCGAATTTTTCTGTTCAATATGCCGACCAACCCCCAGGAAATCACACCCCAACTCTCGTTGCTTTTTAATTGAGCTCTCACATTCTTTCTCAATAACCTTAGCAAAGCTCTTTTCTGCTCCTTTCAGCAATTCTACCCACTCCGGCCCCGACAGTTGCTTCTTTAGATCCAGAATCTGATCAACCGCTAGACTTGTTTTAATCTGGTATTGTAACTCTAGTTTTCCGTTATTCGTTTTTAGTTTGTACTTTGTCGTTGAATTCAGTACATGCCCTCCAAACTTAGGGGTTTCTTCGAGCTCCGTCGTGGAAATAAGTCGTTGTAGCACATCATTATCCAGCCACATATACCCTTTAGTTTCCTCATCAGTCAGAAAATCCACTAAATGATCCTCATGCAAAACACCTGCCCCTTGGATCCTTATCTCTTCCGGCTGATTTTTTTCCTCCGCTTTATATTCAATGCCCTCTCCCGACTTTACACTCTCAATGACCGGGAGGATTGGTGACGTACTTTTTGTACTCAAAATTGTAAGATAATGCCCTAGCCGTACCGTTGGAAAGTTCGAAAGTTCATCTCCACTTTCAATATTGCTTTTAATAGCCGTCGCCGGTAATAGCCCAGAGCGTAATTTTAAATTTAAGATATCTTGAGCTTTTCCTTTGGCTAAAACTAGATACATCGACCGCCGAAATTCAGAAAAACGTTGTAAAAAGTCCAACATATTCGTAAAACCGACTTCTTTTGCAACATCCTCGCCAATGATCACTACCTTCAGGGAGCCCATAAACGGTTTTCGATAGGTAACTGCAGCAATCTTTTCGATAGCTTCTCTAGCGCTTGAAGCCTCTACACTAAAGCTCCGGGCCTCAACCTCCGCGCCACTTGATGCCCCTTTCTTAGTCCTCGCAAATTGCTGCGTAACCAGAAAAGTACCGGGTTTCTTGCCAAGATCAAAACCGATTCCTAATAATGGGGCCAATTCCTCTACTTCACGCTTCCCCCAGCATCCCGTTAAATTTAGTAGGCCTACAATCAAGATCAATATAAATACCCATTTAAGTAACCAATTACTTTTTAGATTCATAATCCACTTGTTCCCTTCTTCCACCGTGTAACTCCCCAAAGGGTCAGCACCCAAATAGATGCGAAAGGAAAAATAAGATGATCGTCAACAAATCCTATTTCTACAATTAAAGAGGGTCCTCTTGTATACATTACCGCGATTCCCATAAATACTACTCCCACCACTAGGTTCCATTTTAAACCCTTCAAACTAAAGACGGTCTCTAACCCCCAAATCACAGTATAAAAAAAGGCACTGACCTTGATAACCAAAGCCCCGAACCAAATCCCCAGAAATATGGATTCCACTCCGGCAATCGTCCTACTTACTTCCACCATCTTCCCTAATACAAGTAAGCCGTAAACTAAACGTATCGTTTCCGCTGGTCCAAAAACTAGAATCTGAATTAGGACAACCAACGTGTCCATAATCCCTACTAAAAAGACTGCTCGCCATACCCCAGTTTTAAATTGCCCCAGCTCTCGTTTATTGTTAGGTAAAAAGGGAAGGAGACCCGCTAAGAAGAGAATATATTCCATTACAAAGGGTTCTACTTTAAGCCCCCCTCCCAAAAGTGGTAGTATTCCCTCACTTAAAATAGGCAATAATCCTCCCTCTTCTATACGTGGTATAGAAAGTCCGACATTTAGAACTAAAGCAATTACAATTAGGGGAAAGATTAGTTCGGAAAAACGTGCAAACACTTCAATCCCTGAACTAACCAAGTAGAAAACGAGTAAAAGCCCTCCTAGGTAGAACACGCCTAAGGGCGTTAATGGCATTATCGAGGACTGATAGATATCACCGGCTTGGGCCAGTAACAGACCGCCAAAATAACCTGTAATTAGAATATAGAGAACCCCGATAAGTTTGCCGATCCAATTTCCCAACAAGGTCTCCGAAATTTGTAATAAGTTCTTATGTGGATACTGTTCCAGAAGCGAAATCACCATTAGTCCGTAAGGTATTCCCACGGCCATGCCTGGTAAAATGCTCATCCAACCATCCCGTCCACTAACTCCTGTCACCATTGATGCTACGGGAAGAAATGTTGTCCCGAGAAGCACGGCTGCCCCTAAGGTCATAAACTGATGTGGCGAAATTCTTTCCATCGCTATCCTTTCTGTCCCCTGATCAATACTTACGCTAGTTAGCCCCTTTTCTCCGTCAGGGCATTTTAAACACCCGCTCTATTCTTCCATCGTGCTACTCCCCAAAGCGTAGGTATCCAAGCAGAAACAAAAGGGAGAGTAAGATACTCGTCAACAATTCCTATTTCATTAATCAAAGAAGGTCCTCTTACAAACCAGAACGCAATCCCCAAAAATACGATCCCAATTGCCAGCCTCCATTTAAGCCCCTTTAAGCCAAACACAGTTTCTAAACCCCAAGACGCAGCGAAAAAGAGGGAACCGGTTTTTATGACTGCGGCCCCAAACCAAATCCCCAAAAATATGGATTCTACTCCAGCAATCGTTCGGCTTACCTCCACCATTTTCCCTAACACAAGTAACCCATAGACCAAACGGATGGTCTCTGCTGGTCCAAAAACAAGAATTTGAATTATGACTACCAAGGTGTTCAGGATACCCACTAAGAACACAACTCGCCAAACTCCAGTTTTTAATTGCCCAAGCTCACGCTTCCCGGTAGGTAGAAATGGGAGGATTCCTGCTACGAAGAAAATATAGGTCAAAGCAAAGGGTATTACTTTGAATCCTCCCCAAAAAATCGGCTTAAAACCCTTGCCTAAAATTGGCATCAGTTCCCCTTGCTCGAGCCGAGGTATAGAGAGTCCAATATTCAGAAGTAAGGCGACGACGATGACTGGAAAGATTATTTCCGAAAAGCGAGCAAACACTTCAATTCCAGAGCTTACAAGATAGAAAACGAGCAAAAATCCTCCTAAGTAGAACACCAAGAGGGGAGTTAAAGGCATTATCGAAGTCTGATAGATGTCTCCGACTTGGCCCAACAACAAGCCGCCAAGATAGCCCGCAACTAATATATAAAGAATACCGATCAATTTTCCTGTCCACTTTCCTAAAAGAATTTCGCTAATCTGTAACAAGTTTTTACTAGGATACTGTTCTAGAAGATACAAGAGCATCAAGCCGTAAGGTATCCCCACCGCAAATCCCGGCAAGACACTCATCCAACCATCTCGACCGCTTGTCCCAGTCACGATCGATGCTATGGGCAGAAAGGTTGTACCCATCATTACCGCCGCTCCTAAGGTCATAAATTGATGTGGTGAAATTCTTTCCATGCTTACCCCTTTCCTTTTGGGTGGGGTTCTTCTACGTCAATAAGTTGGGGACGACGCTTTAATGCCCACCATGGAGCCCTCACAAACGTATCTTGCAACAAGGCCCGAATACGCAGCGGTGCCATTGGGCTAGTGTATGGAATTCCGAAAGATCGAAGGCCTAGTAGGTGAATTAAAACTGCATAGAGTCCCATAGCCATTCCAAAAAAGCCAAGCATACCCGCTAAAATCATCAGTGGGAATCGAATGAGCCGAACTGCAAGACTTAAATCGAACGTTGGAATTGCATAACTAGCTACGGCTGTCAATCCAATAATAATAACCATCAGTGGGCTGACTAAACCGGCCTTCACTGCTGCATCCCCGATGACAAGTGCCCCTACAATTCCAATCGTCGACCCAATTGGTTTTGGCAAACGGAGCCCTGCC
>DAIEHY010000189.1 GCA_027353165.1 Desulfosporosinus sp. | reverse complement strand
AAAGCCCTTCCTTAATCAGAAGCTCTGTATGAGTCCCTCGTTCTACAATCCTGCCATTGTGAAGGACCAAAATGAGGTCTGCATCCTGTATTGTGGAAAGCCGATGGGCGATCGCTATCGTCGTTCGACCCTGGCGCATTTTTTCTAAGGCCGTTTGAATTGCTTCTTCGGTTTCCGTATCAACGCTGGCTGTCGCTTCGTCCAATACAAGGATTTTGGGGTTAATTGCCATTGTTCGAGCAAAACAAATGAGTTGTCGTTGACCGCTTGACAATGTAGCTCCCCGCTCTCCGATTGGTTCTTCGAATCCTTGGGGGAGTTTTCGGATAAATTCATCCGCCTGAACAAAGGAAGCCGCTTCTTCCACATCAATCTTAGTCACGGTGGGCCTCGAAAGAGTAATATTTCGGGTGATATCTCCGACAAATAAAAATGGTTCTTGAGCCACTAGTCCAACTCTCGATCGTAACTCTTGATCGGAAAACTCAGACAAAGTTACCCCATCAATAAGAATTTCTCCACGAGAGACAGGATAGAAGCGCATCAGAAGATTGGCTACCGTGCTTTTACCACTTCCAGTATGCCCTACTAAAGCAACGGTCTGTCCAGGGTATGCAATAAAACTGATCTTTTTCAAAACATCTATTCCAGCACCCGATGAATCGTCGTATGAGAAACTAACCTCTTTGAATTCTAGTTGGCCATTTCGAATCTCAGGAGGCTTGGTATCTGTACCCGTTCTGGGCGCCATGCGGTCATCGTCTAAGAGCTCAAAAACTCGCTCCGCTGCAACCAACGATTGCTGGACTTGAGACAACCTCTGCATCATCATATTAACCGGTTCGAAGAAGCGATCTAGATAGTTAATGAAAGCATAAAGTACTCCAATTTGTATCGGCCCTTTCAGCGACTGAAACCCAAAGAAGTCTAAGATAAGCACGAGCGCAAAGGTATAAATCAATTCAACGGCTGGTCTAACAAAGAGGCTTTCTAAGCGGATGTTATTGATGGCTGCCCGATAATATGCACTATTTATGACACCAAATTCTTGCCGAAATCGCTTTTCTTGGCGCATGGCCTGTACGATGGTCATCCCTTGGATCGATTCATTCAATTTAGCATTGAGAAGACTGAGCTCTTTGCGCATGGTCCGATAAACCTTCGTGCTTAACCTTCGGTACATATACATCAAGCCAAGAATTACAGGAAGTAAGACCAGGAAAAAGGCCGCTAGTCGAACATCTAAACTAAACATAGCAATAAAAATACCCACTAAAAATACCACATTCTGCACTAAAGTCGCTAGAACACCCACGAATAACTCCTTAATTGCTTCCGTATCATTGGTAATTCTAGAAACCAAGGCCCCTGTCGGAGTTTTGTCAAAAACCACAAGCCCAAGGCGTTGAACATGGTTAAATACATCGACCCGCAATTGTTGAATCACCTTTAGGGCAATCTGATTGAAGCTGACGAGCTGATAATAGTGTAATCCAACGGATAGAATATGAAGTCCCAAATACCCGCCCCCAAGGAGCATTAAATCTTTTGAGTCAAATGAACGGGGCATTAAATGACGATCGAGAAAGATTTTGACCAAGATTGGGCCAATGACATCGGCAAAGGTGGCTAAAAGTAAGATCACCGAGGCAACACTTAAGGCTTTATAGTGGGGTCTGAGATAATTAAGTAAGCGCCTAATCACCATATCATTCTCCCCCTTCCTCAATCAGAGACTCTAACTGCTGACTTCGGTAAGTTGAAGCGTACCAGCCCTCCATAGCCATGAGATCGGAATGAGAACCACGTTCAGTAATTTGCCCATTCTGAAGAACAATAATTAAGTCCGCATGTTCAATAGCACTCAAACGATGAGAGGAAATTAGAGTTGTCTTTTGAGCCCTTTTTTCCTTTAAGCCCTGCAAAATGGCCTTTTCTGTTTTGGCATCCACAGCCGATAAAGAATCATCCAAAATGAGGATTTCTGGTTGGAGCAAGAGAGCACGGGCAATGGATATTCGTTGTTTTTGCCCTCCTGAAAGGGTTACACCTCGATCTCCAACCAAAGTACCATAACTATCTAAAAATTGTAGAATATCTTCGTGAATCGCAGCAAGATCAGCGACCGCTTTGATTTCCTCTAGCTTTGCATCAGGTTTACCGAAGGCAATATTCTCCGCAATTGTTGTTGAAAAAAGAAAGTTATCCTGAGGAACATAACCAATCGCGGCTCGCAAAGCTCCAAGCCTTAGGTCATAAATTGAAAGTCTGCCAATTTGAATGTCACCTTTCGTTAAATCAAACTCCCGCATGAGGAGACGAAATAACGTGGTCTTTCCACTCCCCGTTTTTCCGACGATTCCCAAGGTTTGCCCTCGATTTACGGCTACGTTAATTTTATCCAAGACTGGCAAGTGAGTTCCCGGATAAGTAAAGGAAGCCATTTCAAACATTACTTGTCCATTGGGGACCTCATTTTTTGCCCCCTCACGTTCAAGCACTTCGTATTTAACTTTAAGTAACATAGTTACGCGATCATAAGATGCTCTCCCTCGTTCTAGAATGTTAAAGAGCCAACCAAAAGCCAGCATCGGCCAAATAAACTGTCCCAGGTAAATTGTAAACTGAGTAAGCTGGCCGAAGGTCAACTTCTCATGCACGACTTCTTTCGCCCCAAAGGCAATGGCAAGGAAAAAGGAAATCCCGATAATTAGTTGGATCGTCGGATCGAAGAGCGCATCGATTTTTGCTACTTCAATATTTTTTTTCACAACTTCAGTCGATAACAGCCGAAAGGCTTCATTTTCCGCTTCTTCTTCCCCGAACGCTTTAACCACTCTAACCCCAGAAATGTTTTCCAACACTTTGTCATTCAGATCAGAGAAAGCAGCCTGTGCCTTATAAAACCTCTTATGTAGCATTGTTCCATAATGGCTGGTGGACCAAGCCATTAGCGGCATAGGCAGCAACGTTATGAGGGTGAGTTTCCAACTAATAAAGAAAGCCATCGAAAAAATAACCAAGCTTCCAGTCGTCAGGGAATCGACTAAGGTCAAAACTCCCATCCCAGCAGTCATTTCTATTGCTTGAATATCATTAGTGGCATGTGCCATTAAATCTCCGGTGCGGTGCTCCTGATAGAACTGAGGGGATAAGCGTGTGAAATGCTCAAAAAGTTGCTTCCTAAGCAATCGCCCGAGGCGACTCGACGCGCCAAAAATTAGCAAACGCCAGATGTACCGTAATCCGTATGCTATGAATCCAGCCCCCAGAAGCAGCAAAGACCACTTGAGTAATATTTCTCGAGTCAGATTCCCTCTACTTGCGCTGTCCACAATAACTCGTACCGCATAGGGCGGAAACAGATTAATAAGAGCTACACAGACTAAAACTAAAACACCTATACCGTAGCTTTTCTTTTCTTGTTTAAAAAACCATAGTAAATCTTTAAAAAGAAGCATAAACTCTCCCCTTAACTCTGATCAAACAAAATACCTACCCCTCTTCGGAGATAGGTATTTAATAAGATTATAACACAGAGTTTAGATAATTTCTAAATGACTATTTGCTGGATGACAACGGACTTTTTTCCAGCGGAAATCCCGTCTTTGCTCCATTAGCCTTTATAGCTTTAGGAAGCATCGGACTATTAACAAGCATAGATGATCATCCTGATTTGAGAGATCACAACATGACACAAAAAACACGCTGGCTACTTATAAGTACCGCTTTTTGATTTTTGGCAACTGCTCTGG
>DAIEHY010000188.1 GCA_027353165.1 Desulfosporosinus sp. | reverse complement strand
CGATTAGGAATCGTGGCTAAAAACCCAGGATTTGTCACCCTGTTGTTTACATTTTCATTAATGGGGATTCCGATGATGTCGTATATTTCATCATCATCCTATATTTATGTGAGTCAATTTGGTTTAAGTGAACAGGTATACAGTTATTTTTTTGCCGCCAATGCGTTTTTTATGGTGATAGGTCCTATGCTTTATATGAAACTATCCCAATATTTTAAGGCGAATTCGATCATAAGTGCCAGCTATGTTATCACCTGTATAAGCGGGCTTCTAATCAGTACGATTGGAAATCAAAGCCCTTGGATTTTCGCCTTATCCTTATTGCCCGCAACCCTGTTCGGCAGTATTACTCGTCCCCCGACTGCTAATCTAATGCTTGAGCAGCAGAAGGGAGATACGGGAGCTGCTGTGTCTCTCATGTCTTGCACATTTACGGTCTTTGGTAGCATAGGGATGATCATAATTTCTTTGAATTGGGCAAACCGGATTCGGGTTATGGGGCTTATGTATCTGGTTCTTGCGTTGATAAGCTTGGGCCTTTGGATTCCAATATCCAAGAAATCGTTTGTCCAGAAAGTTTCTTGCGACAACTGAACAAGGTGAAGGGGGTGCTCATAATGAAAACTGTTGCCATAGTACAGCACGGCTTTGGAGCGAATACTTAGAGGTAGTTAACATTAAGAAATTCACAAATCTAAAATCTACCGCTGGAACGGATTCGCCCGATTGCAACGCTGCTAAGTAACCTTGAATCTTGAAGGTGATCAGACTTAGTTATAGTCATGTGAGGTCTGAATAAACAGCTTAAACAAACAAATAAGGTTAATGGAGAAGGGAATGTCTCCATTAACCTTATTTATATTACTTTGCTAATATTTCCGAGGGTATTCTTGCTATATCTGATCCAACTTCGGTTTAATCCATCCCGTTTTAGGCATATTTGGATTTTTTATCACCTGAAGGCAGGAATAAATAGATTTCTTTCCAATGCAGCTAGAGAAATTGTTGAAGAAATCGGCAAAATGACCTTATAATAAGGGTTGCGCTATAAAAACCGCCACTACTAGGTATAGTCAAACATTATTGTGACCCCCCCGAAGCTAGGGGAGCACTTTTAAATCGAGCAACAGTAGGGCGTAGTGTATGTTATAATAAGTACAAGAAGTGAGGTGGAGTGGTTTAATGTATCGTTTAGACGATTTGAATCCAATACAGCGGGAGGCTGCTGAGCATAAAGAAGGGCCGCTTCTAATTCTTGCTGGTGCAGGATCTGGGAAGACTCGGGTTCTCACCTATAGAATTGCCCATTTAATTGCTCAGGGAATAGAACCCAGTGAGATATTAGCGATAACTTTTACGAATAAAGCCGCGAAAGAGATGCGGGAGCGAGTGGCTACTTTGCTGGGCAGTGAGGGGTATGGACTATGGGTCACTACATTTCACTCGGCATGTGTCCGTATCTTGAGACGTGAAATTGATAATTTACCAGGGTATACTAAGAACTTCGTCATTTACGATACAGGGGATCAACAATCCTTACTCAAAGCATGTTTAAAAGAGCAAAATTATGATGAAAAGAAATTCCCAGTGCGCAGTGTGGCTGCCGTCATAAGTGATGCCAAGAATAAACTCCAGGATCCTGAAGAATTTTCCTATAAGGCTGCCAGTTATTTTGAACAAAGAGTTGTGGATATTTACCGTTCTTATCAAAAACGGCTCAAGAGTAATAATGCTCTTGATTTTGATGATATTATCATGCTCACGGTTCAGCTCTTGCAGCAAAGCGACCATGTCTATCGGTATTATCAGGATAAATTCCGCTATATTATGGTGGATGAGTACCAAGATACGAACCATGCGCAGTATATGCTAGTGAAGCTTCTTGCCAGTCAGTATCGCAATTTATGCGTGGTGGGAGATGATGACCAATCGGTCTATGGATGGCGCGGGGCGGATGTTCAGAATATCCTCGATTTTGAACGGGACTATCCAGAAGCGAAAGTCATCAAACTAGAACAAAATTATCGTTCAACGCAAAAGATCCTCAATGCCGCTAATGCTGTGGTCAGGAATAACGAATCACGTAAAGAGAAGTCACTCTGGACTGAAAACTCAGAAGGACAGTCTGTCGTGTGTTATGTAGGGACTGATGAGCGAGATGAGGCTGGCTATGTCGTCGAACGAATTCAACGGTTGCACGAGCTGGAAGGACGCCCTTTTAATGATTTTGCCATTCTTTATCGGACGAATGCCCAGTCACGGGCTCTTGAGGAGCGGCTTATGAAGGCTTCTACGCCGTATCGTGTTTTCTCAGGGTTGAAGTTCTACCAGCGCTTGGAAATCAAAGACATCCTAGCCTATTTAAGAGTCTTGTATAATCCAGCGGATCAAGTGAGTTTTGCTCGTGTGCTTAATGTGCCGAAACGTGGCCTAGGGGACAGCACCTTGCAGAAGATTTTAGAATATGCCGATGAACAAGGAATGCCTGTTCTGGAGGCCATTCTGGAGGCTGAATATATTCCGGAATTGTCAACACGGGCTAAGAAACCGTTAATAGGTTTTGCTCAAACGATGCAGGGCTTGCTAAGTTTTGCACGAGAGGCAAGTGTATCAGACCTAGTGGAAGAGATTCTGAACAAGACAGGGTACAAGGCGCTTCTTGAGGCGGAAAACACACCAGAAGCGGAGACGCGTCTGGAAAATCTCTTGGAGTTTCTATCCGTAACCGCTGAGTATGATGCGAAAGCAGCCCAAGCCGCCCAAAATGCCTTAAACGATGGGTCTGAAGAGGAAGAGATTGTTCCGGGCTTGAGCGGATTCTTAGAACAGGTTTCTTTGGTTGCCGATATTGATGAATTGGACCAAGCGGAGGAAGCCGTGGCTTTAATGACGATGCATAGTGCGAAGGGTTTGGAATTCCCGGTTGTTTTTGTGGTTGGGATGGAAGATGGGATTTTTCCCAGTAGTCGTTCACTCATGGAGCCGGCCGTTTTGGAGGAAGAACGTCGACTTTGTTATGTCGCCATCACTCGTGCGCGTGAAAAACTCTACTTATGTAATGCAGAAATGCGAATGCTTTATGGTAAGACGCAGTATAATCAACCCTCGCGCTTTTTAGAGGAAATTCCGTCAGAGTTAATGACGGTGATTGACCCTCTTGATCCCCCTAAACGTCGGCCAAATACTCCAGTCAAGCCAGGTCGACAACGGAACACGTCTTCTGACCGCACGATTCCGTTGGGTTCAGGGGCGTGGGAAAAAGATTTTGGGAGTACTCTGGTCATTAAAGGGGGTGAGGCGCATCATATAGGAGAAAAAGTGGAACACGCGACGTTTGGTCGAGGGATTATTGTCTCCATTAAGGGAGAGGGAAATCAAGCGGAACTGACAATTGTTTTTGACGGTGGAATCAAGAAATTAATTGCGGAGTATGCCAAGTTAACGAAACTGTGACATTTTTATACCAAGATAGTTAGTATGAGTTTCGTGTGGCATAAGTGCAACTAGGGCGCCGCCTTCGCTTGGCTCGGCGCCAGCCAAGTTTTCTATATCCACGGTGCATTTCGAAATTTAGGAAAAGAAAGGTTTAGGTGTAATTATGTCAGATAAAATTTATGTTGTTGGTCACAAAAGCCCAGATACAGATTCAGTTTGCTCAGCAATTGCCTTAGCTCGTTTAAAAGGGCTCACGGGGACTGCCAATGTAGTTCCATGCTCAGCAGGAAAACTCAATAAAGAGACTGAATACGTGCTCAATTATTATGGAGTTGAA
>DAIEHY010000187.1 GCA_027353165.1 Desulfosporosinus sp. | reverse complement strand
TCCGACATTTAGCAGGTCAGATTGAGGATTCGAAACGACCAAATGGGGATCGGTATCATACGGCCATTCGTTATGGGATTAGCCAAGCGATTCTTGATGGCGTGGCTAAAGCTCATCATAAAACGATGACAGAAGTTATTGTAAAGGAATATGAACTTCCGATGGTCCTTGAACCTGTACCGATTTTTACACAAACGGGTGATGACCGCTATGATAATGCTGATAAAGCAATTATTAAACGAGCCGGGGTTTTACCCCATGCCTTAATTAACCATGTAGAGACAAAGTTGGGCAGCCATGGTGAACTGCTTTTAGATTATGTAGAATGGCTTAGAAATCGTGTGCTATCATTGGGTGGAGATGACTATCGTCCTGTCTTGCATATCGATGTTTATGGGACAATCGGGCTTGCCTTCAAAGATGACACAGAGCGGATGGTCGATTATTTTGTGCAGCTCGAAAAAGCCGCGGAGCCTTTGCATTTGCGGATCGAAGGACCGATGGATGCGGGAAGTTTAAAAGGTCAGATTGAACAACTTAAGTCTTTGCGTGACGCTTTAAAGGTACGAGGAGTTAACGTGGAAATCGTGGCAGATGAATGGTGCAATACCTATGAAGATATTGTAAAATTTGTTGATGCGCAAGCCGCAGATATGGTACAAATTAAAACTCCGGACTTGGGTGGCATTCAAAATACGATTGAAGCGGTAATCTATGCCAAGAAATTTGGGGTGGGTGCTTATGTTGGGGGATCCTGTAATGAAACGGATGCAGGTGGTCGGACAGCAGTGCATGTATCGTTGGCAACGCGGCCTGACCAAATGTTGGCTAAACCCGGTATGGGGGTAGATGAAGGGTATATGATCGTGCATAATGAGATGAATAGGACCCTGGCATTGTTGAAGTATAGAGAAGGGAAGAAAACCCATTCTGAGCAAGCGTTTTGGAGTTAAGGGTTAACAAGGAGCAGACAGCGATTATGAGTAAAATCGGTTTAACCACGACGGTGCCTGTTGAAGTAATTTACGCAGCAGGAGATACGCCAGTCGATTTAAACAATAGTTTCATTACTAGTTCGGAAGCCATGCGTCGAGTGGAAGAAGCCGAGCTAGCCGGATACCCTCGAAATGTATGTGGCTGGATTAAAGGGTTGTATTCGACGGCCTTGCGTAATCCGGAGATTCAGCGCATTGTCGCCGTAACTCAAGGAGATTGTAGCAATACCCACGCCTTGATGGAAACTTGGCAAGTAGAGGGGATCAAAATTATCCCGTTCGCTTTTCCATATGATCGAGATCCTGACATGCTCCGTCTCCAAATCAACAAGTTTATGGAAGCTATGGGCACGGATTGGGAGGGTGTGAATCGTCAGAAGAAACGGTTAGATCAGGTCCGAGCTTTGGCTTGGGAAATTGATCGACTGACTTGGGAAGAAAACCGTGTAAGTGGGTTTGAAAACCACCTCTATCAAGTTTCCTGTTCGGATTTTAATGGAGATCCCGAAGGCTTTGCCGGCGAAATGCAAAACTTTATTCAAACCGCTTGTAAGCGAGAGCCATTATCGGATCAGGTTCGTTCAGGATTACGAGGGAAAGGTCGAGAAATCCGTCTGGGTTTTATCGGGGTTCCACCGATTTTCCCCGAATTATACGATTTTCTAGAACAACATGGAGCACGCGTTGTTTTTAATGAAGTGCAGAGGCAGTTCTCAATGCCATTTGAGACGAATGACGTTGTCGAACAGTATCGGTTATACACGTATCCATATCAAGTATTTCAGCGGATTGAAGATATCGCGACAGAGATAGAGCGTCGTCGTCTTGACGGAATTATTCATTATACTCAAAGTTTTTGCTATCGACAGATCGAGGATTTAATTATACGCAAGAAATTGGATTGCCCGATTCTAACCCTTGAAGGGGAAAATCCAACGGGCTTAGATGCGCGGAGTAAGATGAGGTTAGAATCTTTTTTGAGTATGATCGGGTCGTGAGACACGTCCCTCGGCCATGCGCTCTTCGTGCCAAATTAAGGCTTTAACCCCTGATGAATGCAGGCTGGGCGGAACACTTGGTGTGTGGGTCATTAGAGAAAGATTTGGAACAAGTCGGAAGGGTGTGACTCATGTCAGGACAACAAACTATTTGTGGAATTGATTTGGGCAGCCGGAGCGTGAAGATCGCCCTCATGCAGCAGAGGATAGCGGGGGAAGGTTTAGAGATCCTCCGATTGGAAAGTTTGGATACGATCCGTTTTTACCGAGAGTATGGGCGCAAGCACGGGGAAAAACTGGCGGTGAATTTTGAGGCTTTGGGACTGCCTGTGGTGGATCACTTAGTTTCCACCGGCTATGGACGTAATACTTTAGAGCTTGCTGGTGGAGACGCTATTCCGGAGCTTAAGGCGCATGTCATGGGGGCAGTTTATCAGACAGGGTTGAAGGATTTTACGTTAGTCGATCTGGGTGGACAAGACAGTAAAATCATCCAAGTCCGAAAGGGTAAAATGATTGATTTTATGACGAATGATAAATGTGCGGCCTCTTCAGGACGCTACTTAGAAAATATGGCGAGTATCCTTGATCTGACACTTGAGGAACTGGGACAATATTCAGATGCTCCGGTGGAGTTGAGCTCGACGTGTGCCGTGTTTGGCGAAAGCGAGTTGATCGGTAAGATTGTGGAAGGTTTCCCCTTAACCGAACTTGCGGCTGGCGTTAACGCTACAATTGTCAAGCGAATTTTGCCTCTGCTGCGGCCATTCGCCGGCGAGGCTTTGGTTTTTACCGGGGGTGTTGCTCACAACAACGCAGTAGGTAAACTTTTGGAGGCGGGCTCGGGCAGGCGGATTGTTATTCCGATAGAGCCGCAGTATAATGGGGCGATTGGATGTTGTGTAGAGGGTCTTGAGACACGTGCTTAATCATACACATATCGTAGGAAAATATCAGTGACGGCCATTCGGAGGTTAAAGTATGAATAGTTCGTTGAAACTGATAACCAGAATTTTGAACTATTTTCATGACAAATTAGTTCTATTAACTTATCACTTTGGTCTGAAACTTAACGATAAACAGTTACATTTTCTGGTCATTGGGCTTTTGGGAATAGTACTCTTTGTATTTGTTCATCAGCTATTCAAGTATCTTGTTCGGTACAGCCTAACAGCGATTTCTTTCATTTATACGTTTACAGTCCTTGTTGTTCTGGTTTTTGCCATAGAAATTGAGCAGAAATTAACAGGTCGTGGTAATATGGAATTTCAAGATATTGTTGAAGGCCTCTGGGGTTTTTTAGTTGCGTTTTTACTTTACCTGATCCTTAGAAGTGTTGCTTGGTTTCTAAAAAAGCTTTTTAGGAACCAAGGTATTTTGCGTTAGTAAAACTCTAACTTTTTTTAAGGTGCTTAATCATTGAGACTAGAGAAACATTGCTAGTCTTTTTTTGTTGATCATTGTTTTTTAATGAGAAATGTTTGCTTTGCAGGAAGGATTATCAAGATACAAACAAGAATAGAGAATAATGATAAACACCTCGTTAAAGGACTATTTTTTGAGGAGGCACATTGATGAGAAAGTATAATTTTCAATTAATTGCGCTTGTACTTTGCGTATTAATCTCAACATTAATATTTCCGAAGAACACTTTAGCCTTAAGTATTCCATTAGCTCCAACAAATCTTACAGCTACAGTTTCAAGTGCCAATCAAATAAATCTGACCTGGAATCTCGCAAGTTATGCAACTGGCTATTATGTTTACAGGTCTACCTCGC
>DAIEHY010000186.1 GCA_027353165.1 Desulfosporosinus sp. | reverse complement strand
TGAGCTGCTCTTCCGCGTAATTAAGAATTCCTTGCGTATTATTGGCCGCACGTTCCACCGTTCCGTAAAGCGCGAGTGTGATGGCGTCAAGAATTGTCGATTTTCCACTTCCGGTAGAGCCGAAAATTCCAAACACCCCAGTTTCGCATAGTTTCGAAAAGTCTATCTCTTGGGCTTCCCTGAAGCTGTTTAACCCAGCGATCTTTAAACGAATGGGTCTCATGCCGTCTCACCATCCTCAGTCTCAATTGTTCGAGTCAGGGATTCTATTTCTAAATATTCGGGTTCGATAGCATCGTTACATTCGTAACTTTTTAAGCCTTTGTTAGGATCTATTAAGGATAAAAACAAAGAAACCAATTCTTCCTCTGGCTCAGCTCCGCCCGTTTTATCTTGATAGAACTTTCGAAAGAGTTCATGGATTGGCATCTTTGATCTGGATTCTAAAACTATCTGTTCTGTCTCTGGGAAAATAGGTCGAATATTCACAAGCCGCTCCCGCTGTTGCCTTAGGGAGTGGATCTCTTGCGGATGCAGAGCATGGGTCACATTAACCTCCAGATCAATCCAGGCGTGAGGATCTTTGCCTTCATCAATCCAGCGCTGCGCCTGGGCAAAACCTTCCTTGGCCTGCCATTTCACCAGAGGATAACCCGCACTTAAAAAAATTTCTTGGGTCGTTACCGCTTGCCCTGGATGAGCCTCCACAAGGATTACAGATTTGGCATACCCTGATTCAGAAAAACTATAGGCGAGCGGGGACCCTGAATAACGAGTCGGAACAGTGGCCCCATTAACCGCCTGAGCCCGGTGTAGATGCCCAAGCGCAACGTATTGAGCTCCGGAAGGCATCGCTTCCGCCTCAACTGTTGGGGCACCTCCTAGTTCGATCGGACGCTCTGACTCGGATTTCATACCACCTCTCACGAAAAGGTGACTTACCCCAAGGTTAACTGCATTCGGACGAAAGGATTGCCCAAACGAGCTAAATAATTGTTGTACACGCTTTGAGTATTCCGCGCGCAATATTTCTTCATCAAGACTTACACTTAAAACCTCATTGAGTCGAGACTCAGATGGGTAAGGAAGCATGGCCACAATCGCTGGATCCGAGCAACTGGGAATATGTAACTCCACCCACCCAAGTCCTGCAGCAACTCTTACTACTCTACCTTGATTCGGCTGAACCAGTAGACTAGGTACGAGGATTTGTTTAGGCAAACCATAAAGTGTGATCCCATTTCTAATTGCAAGAGGACTTGCTGCACAAAGCCGCTCCGGATTGTCGTGATTTCCGGCGATTGCCACAACTGCACGTTTTCCGTTAGCAGATAATCGATTAAGTGCATCATAAAAAAGTTCTTCCGCAATGGCGGGTGGATTAACCGTGTCGAAGACGTCTCCAGCGATTAAAACAAGATCGACCCCTTCATCTTCTACGATCAAGCAAAGTTCATTAATAAATGTTACTTGTTCTTCAATTCGACTGCGCCCTTCGAGCGTTCGTCCGAGGTGCCAATCTGATGTATGTAAAATTCGCATGGGTACTAACCCCTTTCGCTTTAACTTAATTGCTTCTTATAGTGTCATTATAGAACAAGTCCCGGACAAAAAGGTGTGGACAATTTTGGATTTTATAACTGAAGTGTTCTTTTTTTAGCTATAGAATGTCTAATTAAGCAGATATTGAACATAATAAAATCGATTATTAGGGAAAGAAGGTTTTTAAATGAGCGATTGGTTAATACCTTACTTAGTGTTTAACGGAAATTGTGCAGAAGCAGTAACGTTCTACCAAACAGTTCTGGGCGGGGAATGCGAAATATTACATTTTGGCGATGCACCACCAAATCCAGTCTTTCCTGTACCTGATCAGGTTAAAAACCTGGTTATGCATGCTGAATTAAGAAAGAATGGTCACATAATTCGCTTCTCAGATACTCTTCCTCAGCTACCCTACAGTGTCGGTAACAATATTGCTTTCTCATTAGGATTTGATACCAAAGATGAAACTAAAGCCATGTTTGAAGCATTATCCCAAGGCGGCACCCTAGAGATGGATCTACAAGAAACGTTTTTTAGTCCATTATTTGCTGAATTTACGGATAAGTTTGGGGTAATGTGGATGGTCTCATGTAAGCCAGATAAGTAAAATCGGGAACAGACGCCCCTGAGAACTGTAGGTAATAAACCTATCTCAATCTAACAATTGTTTTAACGTTAAATAACGCTCTATAGATCTGTTCACAGTGACAGTGACAGGGATCTATAGAGCGTTATTTATACGAAAAGGCACTGGTGTTCATGTATGCTTACTCCTCTTTTGAAAACCAATCTTGAAGGATCACAATTTTCCGGTTGTGTTTATCACCTTAACTAGTTGATTATACATGTAGTTCGACATTAGTTTATACCCCGTATCATTTGGATGAAGCCCATCCGTCAATAATGCGCCCAAGGCGACTTGATCTTTTGGAAATGCACTCCACACATCTAATAAAGTTGACCCAGTCTTAGCAGATACTTTAACAATTGCTGTTCTAATCCCCAAAAATAAAGATTCGTCGATAGA
This sequence comes from Desulfosporosinus sp., assembly GCA_027353165.1. GTDB lineage: Bacteria > Bacillota > Desulfitobacteriia > Desulfitobacteriales > Desulfitobacteriaceae > Desulfosporosinus. The sequence continues at coordinate 1,227 of DAIEHY010000186.1, read as the reverse complement.
AGCCATAGGAGGTTCAACAATGCAGAATATCGCAGCGTTAGGAGCTTTGTCACCTGTCAAGGTATTAACTTTGGTAACTGTTGCATTGGTCGAGGTTCTCTGTGCTGCCGAAAAAGGTGCCCATCATTCGATGGACACCTTCCTAACATGAGACTATTTCTCGAACATTGGTGAACTGAATCTGGCGCCCCGTCTGCACATTTCTTATTTCTTCGTCGGGAATGCAGGTGTCACATCAAATGTGGAGGAAACATCCTTTAATAGTTCCGTGATCTTCAGATGCTGCGGACAGGCACTTTCACACTGCTTACAGTCGATACAGTCGCCAGCCTTGCCGTGGTTGGCGGTAAGGTTAATATAGTAAACGAACTGGCTTGAAAAATTGCTGCTCATCGCACGCTTTGCGCTGTTATAGAGTGCAAAGTAATCCGGGATTGCGATGTTCTTGGGGCAGTCTTTCTCACAGTATCTGCAGGTCGTACAGGGAATAGCCGTGTTTTCATTGATGATCTCGATGACCTGCCCGATGATCTCGTATTCTTCCTTGCTCAAGGGCTTAAAGTCCGCCATGTAGGAGGTATTGTCGAGCAGCTGCTCCAGGGTATTCATACCGCTGAGTACCATCATCACGCCCTCCTGACTGGCGGCGAAGCGGATGGCCCAGGAGGGAACAGACGCTGCCGGATTATATGCCTTCATCAGCAGTTCCGCTTTTTCAGGGACAAGAGCAAGGCTGCCGCCCTTGCAGGGTTCCATAACAATGATTGGCTTTCCATGCTTTCTTGCCACCTCGTAGCATCGTCTGGATTGGATTCCGGGGTTTTCCCAATCAATATAATTGATCTGCAGCTGAACAAAGTCCAACTCGGGATGAGCGGCCAGAATCTCGTCTAACAGCTCCGGCGTATCATGGAAGGACATGCCGAAGTTTTTGATTTTGCCCTCCTGCTTTTTCCGCAGTCCAAATCCAAAGCTATCGAACTCACAGGCCTTCTTATAGGAGTTCACTCCCATGTTATGAAGCAGGTAGTAATCAAAATAATCAACGCCGCATTTTTCCAGCTGCTCATTGAAAATTCGTTCCATATCTTCAGCAGACTGAAAGTCTCTCATGGGCAGTTTTGTTGCCAGTTTAAATTCGTCCCTGTGATGTCTCTTTACTAGAGACTCTCTGACTGCATCTTCAGCTTGATAGCCATGATAGACATAAGCGGTGTCAAAGTATGT
>DAIEHY010000185.1 GCA_027353165.1 Desulfosporosinus sp. | reverse complement strand
CGCTACCTCAACACACATGCAAGTCACAAACCGCCCCCAACTTGCACTACGTACTCCGACCCCAGCCCGGGACGGAGTGTCACACGAAGTGCACAGGGACGTGCACTGCCGCCAACCGAGCCAAGGTCCCTTCTCGCCGTCCTGCAAGAAGGTTAATACGTGCGAAGACCGCGTCTTCGGGCTACAGGGACACTTGTCCATCCATGGACGGCGGATGGCGAGTCTGGCACGATAGTCTCCAGTGGAGAGTATCGCCGAAGGATGTACCCCGCTCCCCCTTTAGGAGCTTGAACGGTTAGTTTGCTCTGCGTCGTAAGACCGAGCGATGTACACACAAGTCCCCCTACACAAACTCCTGCAAAATAGTATTCGCAACAAACGCATATCTCGGATTCAAGCGAAGATAATCACCTTGAAAAACAAAAACATCCCCAGAGTTATAACGTTCCAAAACGTTCCTGTAAATATCCCTGAGATCTGCTCCAAAATCATTTTGAAACGAGATAAGATTTACGCCTTCTTCAAGCCTCAGCCCCAAAATCATACGTTCAGCCATGCACTCGCTCAAAGATAAGGCTTCTTTTCCCTCTTCATCCATTGGGCTTTGCCCATTCGACAGCAGATTTGAGTAAGAACGTACATCTTCGATATTTTTCCAACGCACTCTTTCCAAACAAGATACCCCTCCAGGACCTAAGCCTAAATAATCCTCTCCCCGCCAATAACCTAAATTATGCTGGCATTCAAAACCCGGCAGTGCAAAATTAGACGTTTCATACTGCCTAAACCCTGCCTTTTTTAACCTTACTGCAGCCCATTCGTACATCTCCGCTTGTAAATCATCATCCGGAAGCTGATCAACTTGCCCATCCTTCTCAGACTCTTTGATTTCCCCATATCGCGCATAGAGTGGCGTACCCTCTTCTAACATTAACCCATAAAGAGATAAATGCTCAGGAGTATAAGACAAGGCCTCTTCTACGGACGCCTGCCAAAGCTCCATATCCTGCCCAGGAAGTCCAAACATCAAATCCAGATTGATATTCTTAAACCCCGCCTCTCTCAATCGCTGAATGGCTTCACGAGCTTGTTGCGCAGTATGAGCGCGACCCACTGCTCGTAATAATCGATCCTCAAACGACTGGACTCCGAGTGAAAACCGATTGATCCCGAAACGACGTAAAATAGTAATTTTATCAACGGATAGAGTCCCCGGATTTCCCTCCACCGTTTTTTCAGTGTCTGAGTTCATTGTGAAAAACGAGTTAATCATCCCTAATAATTGTTCTAGCTCTACCTCTTTAAGCGCCGTCGGAGTCCCACCTCCGATAAAAAGAGAAGATACCCCCTGAGGGGCATCTTTTTGTCGCTTAGAGATCTCGACTTCTAAACCCTCCAGATACAAGGAAATAAGCTCCCTGGGAGTATCCGTCAGTGCCTGAGAATAGAACGCGCAGTACTCACATTTTTGGATACAGAACGGAACATGAACGTATAACGAAGGCATAAATGGTACACTCCTAATCCTCAATCTGTAAGACAGCCATGAACGCATTCTGAGGTATTTCAACACTTCCTACTTGCTTCATGCGCTTTTTCCCCGCTTTTTGCTTCTCAAGAAGTTTTCGTTTCCGGGAGATATCCCCCCCATAGCACTTGGATAAAACGTCTTTCCTCATAGCGCTTACCGTCTCGCGGGCTATAACTTTATTTCCAATCACAGACTGGATCGGAATTTCGAACATATGCCTCGGAATAATTCCACGTAGTTTCTCCACTAACTTTCGGCCCCGATTATAGGCCTTTGCCTTATGGACGATGAAGGAAAGCGCATCCACCAATTCCCCGTTTAAGAGAACATCAATTTTGACTAAATCCGTCTCTTTATATCCAGACAGTTCATAATCCAGAGAGGCATACCCTTTAGTCCTTGACTTCAATTGGTCAAAATAATCGAACACAATTTCACTAAGCGGGAGTTCATAAGTCAAACGAACCCGACTCGTTGAAACATAGTCCATGGCAGAATACGTACCGCGCTTTTCTTGATTGAGTTCCATAATCGCCCCAACATACTCCGCTGGCACTAAAATAGTCGCTTTTACGACTGGTTCTTCAATACTTACGATTTGATCAACCGACGGAAGATTGGAAGGATTGTCAATACTCAGGATGTCCCCTTTGATTGTGTGAACTTTATAAATCACACTAGGCGCCGTGGTAATCATATTTAGATCATATTCTCGCTCGAGGCGTTCCTGGATAATCTCCATATGCAGTAACCCGAGAAATCCGCACCGATATCCGAAACCCAAAGCAACAGACGTTTCCGGTTCAAAGACCAAACTTGCATCGTTAAGATGGAGCTTTTCTAAAGAATCGCGCAACTTATTATAATCACTCGCCTCAACTGGGTAAAGTCCACAAAACACCATCGGTGTGGCCTTTCTGTACCCAGGTAGCGGTTCAAGGGCTGAGTTTTCCGCATCCGTTATCGTATCCCCAACTTGCGTATCCTTGACGTTCTTGATGCTCGCAGCAACAAATCCAACTTGACCCGCTTTAAGCTCTTCGACGATCCGCATCGCTGGGGCAAAAACGCCCACTTCCGTCACTTCAAAGGTTTTTCCGGTCGACATCATTTTCATAGTAGTGCCTTTGGAAACCCGTCCCTCGACAATCCGAACATAGGAAATAGCACCCTTATAAGCGTCAAATTTAGAATCAAAAATCAAGGCCTTGAGAGGTGCTTGATCATCCCCTTTAGGAGGCGGAACCATTTTCACTATTCGTTCGAGAATCTCCTCAATCCCGACTCCGGTCTTGGCCGAAGCCAGAATAGCCTCACTGGCATCTAAGCCGATCACATCTTCAATTTCTTGTTTAACACGCTCAGGCTCAGCACTAGGAAGGTCAATTTTATTAATAATTGAAATCAGCTCAAGGTTATTGTCTAACGCTAAATAAACATTGGCTAAGGTCTGAGCCTCAATCCCTTGGACCGCATCAACAACCAGCAGTGCCCCTTCACAGGCTGCTAAACTGCGGGATACCTCGTACGTAAAATCTACGTGACCTGGCGTATCAATAAGATTTAGTTCATAGACATTCCCGTCTTTAGCCCGATAACTTAACTGTACCGCCTGTAGTTTAATCGTAATCCCACGCTCACGTTCTAAATCCATGGAATCAAGGACCTGTTCTTCCATTTCTCGTTTACTCAAGGCCCCGGTATATTCTATTAGTCGGTCAGCTAAAGTAGATTTGCCATGATCGATATGGGCAATAATTGAAAAATTTCGGATACGTTGTGAAGCCTGTGCCAAGGTCCTGTCCTCATTTCTATAATCAAGTTTTAAGTTAGGCAAATTTAGATATTCTAAATACTTAGTATAACAGCTTAAGGGGGAATTCCGCAAGAATCCCTAGCCTAACAGCCTAACAAAATAGAACAGAATCAATATTCCAGGCGCTGCGCCTTTAAGTGACAAAACTAAAGTATTCTAACAAAATTATAAGGCCTTCAGATCAATTCCAAAGGCCCTGTTTAAGAATTATTTTATGAAATTTAAAGTTAACCAAAAAATTCTATCCTTAACCAATGACCTCTTTGGCTCGGCCTAAAATTAGTTGATTATATTTATCCGCCTCTTCTTGTAATCCAATAATCTTCTCTCTTACATTTTGAATAAAAGTCTCATCTTTAATTGAACTTAGATTGATCTTAACGTTGAAAATTGCCCCTTGAAAACCTGCATAAGCCACGACCCCAGAAACTGCCGCATCACAGGCCGTGTTTGGATTT
>DAIEHY010000184.1 GCA_027353165.1 Desulfosporosinus sp. | reverse complement strand
ACAGATAGGGGGAGGTAGTTTCCGCATAAAGTCTAGGATAGTGTGGTTTCAGTTCTGCCAATGCCCTGACACTCTCAGCCGTGGAAACATGAACAATGTACATTCGACTTCCTGCCAGATCATTGAGGTAAGCTGCCCTTCGAACTGCGTCTTCTTCAGCAGCATTAGGATGTGTATCTGCCCAATCAGCAAGGGTTTCACTGCCTCTGGCTCGAACTTTTTCAGTAGCAACTCTTATCAGATGGGGATTTTCCGCATGAACACACACAATAGCCTTGTCCCCTAAAGCAGCTACAATTTCCAGAGTTTGGAGCATAAAGCCATCGTCAACGTCCGGTATCAGTCCTGGGATTCCTGACATATACATCTTGAACGAGGTAATACCGAGTTCGTTAGCATAGGTAGAGATTTCACGCTGCTGTTCGGGAGTCATAATCGCTAAGTGAAAAAAGACATCAGCGGCAGCCTTTGAATTGGCGAGATCAATCACATCTTTGAAATAGGACATATATGGATTGGGACCACCCATAAAAGCTCCAACAGTCGTTATGCCGCCCATTAAAGCGGATGCAGTTTCCTTTTCCATCTCTTCAGCTAAATCACCGAAAATACCCAGATGAATATGAGGGTCAATAAGACCAGGTAATACATAGTTTCCTGCAACTGAGATTTCTTCGTCACCGCTTAGACCTTGACCGATAGCTACTATTTTTCCATTTTCCATTGCCACATCTGCTTCAAAGATACCCTGTCCTGGAATCACTAAACGACCGTTTTTTAATACTAATTTACTCATGTTACTATAACCCCCTTCACTATTTTCCGATGGTCATGTAACTCGGTTTTCTCACCCCCTAAGTTTCCAGTTTTATTTGTAAGCGTTGCCAATCATGATCAACCTCTCGTTGGATTTCCTCGATCTGAGCTTGATTAAGATGCCTATACCTTTTTTGAAGAGATAAATATTGAGATACAGGTGTCCCTTTCGAACCGTAGTTAAGAGTATAACGTTCTCCATTTTCTACTTCATACAATGGAAAAACCCCTGATTCTACTGCCAAACGAGAAACCTTCGGCCCAGCATTGTCTGCCAAACCCCAGCCATCCAGGCACGGGGCCAAAACTAAAATAAAACTCAATCCCTTCATTTCCTTCGCCTTGGCAACTTTACGCGCTAAATCTTCAGGATAACCCGTGGTAGCTGTAGCCATAAAGGGAATACGGTGGGCTACCATGATCTCTGCCAGATTCTTCTTTGGCGTTTGTTTACCCGCAGGAGTGGACGCTGTATAGGCCAGGTGAGGGGTTGACGAGCTTTTTTGTGACCCTGTATTCATATACCCTTCATTATCCAAACAAACGTAGATAAAGTCTTCATTACGCTCGGCAGCGGAGGATAAAGCCTGAAAGCCAATATCATACGTTCCGCCATCACCGGCAATAACTACAACTTTAGTATGGTCATTACCTTTTGCTTTCAGCGCTCGCGCAATACCCGTCGCCGAGGCAGCACTTGCCTCAAGTGTCGTTTGATAAACTGGCATGCGCATTGAGCTTAAGGGTTGCGGACCGGAAATAATGGCGATGCAAGAGGGTGGCACTACTCCGATCGTGTCAGGTCCTAAAGTGTTAACAATATAACGCATAGCCAAGGCTTCACTACAACCTGGGCAGGCAGCATGACCGGAATTAAACACTTTTTCTTCAATAATTTGATAACCCACTTCCTTCATCACCCCTTCCATACAGAATTTATAACAGGTTGGGTACTCATGGCTTCCCGAACTAAAGCAGCGATATTAGTTGGAGAGATATTCGTCCCACCTACACCCGTCAAATAACCATGTACTGCTGGACCACGTTCCATTCCATATAAGGCAGCTTTAAGCTCTTGATGCAGAAATCCACCTGTACCAGGAGCAAAATTGCGGTCTAAAACCATTACCTTAGGGACCCCGACTAAGGCCTGGCGCACTGTATCGATTGGAAACGGCCTGAACAATTTAACCTTAATTAAACCGACTGGAACTCCCTCTTTGCGCAGATTATCCACGGCATCCCGTGCAGTACCTACCATACTTCCCATCGTAACAATCACTAATTCAGCGCCCTCACAGCAATACTCCTCAATAATTCCATAACCGCGACCCGTAAGCTTCCGCCATTCGGCATCAGCTTCTTGAGCCACATTAATGACACTTTCCATGGCTAAACCGAGATCTCGGCGGTGACGATAGAACATCTCTTGATTGACGGTATTTCCCCAAGATTCCCCTATTTCCGGATCTAAACGATGGAGCGGATTATAAACTGGTAAGTATTGATCAACAATCTCTTGAGCCGGAACCTCAACAATATCAAGGGCGTGTGAAACATAAAAAGCTTCATGCATAACCATAGCCGGGAGCATGACCTGCTCTGCAACCCGATAGGCTTGCAGGACAGTATCCAACGACTCTTGACCATGTTCACAATAATATTGAATCCAACCAGTGTCCCGTTGTGCCATACTGTCCGTTTGATCGGGCCAAAAACCCCAAGGCGAACCAATTGTTCGGTTGACATTAAACATAACGATGGGAGCCCTAGCTCCGGAGGCATAATGTAACATTTCGTGCATTAACATTAAGCCCTGAGACGCAGTTGCCGTGAACACTCTCACACCCGTCAGAGAGGCTGTGATACAAGCTGCCATCGCGGAATGCTCTGATTCGGCAGTCATTAATTCAACAACCATCTCACCCGCGGCTTGAAACTCCGAAATTTTTTCAACAATTGGGGTTTGGGGGGTAATCGGATATATAGGAACCACTTTTGGTTGAGCCAGTCTTACACCATAAGCGACTGCATGGTTACCATTAACTAGAATGCGGTTGTTGTTTTTGTTCATCGTCCGGTTTCCTCCTTCAATACAACCGCTCCTCGTGGGCATTCCTGGACACAACTTCCACACCCTTTACAGTATTGATCTAAAATGCGGTAATGTTCTGCCAAGGAAATGTCTTTAACCACTGCCATGTCTGGACAAAAGTAAAAACAATTGTCACACTCTACACAATTACCACAACTAAAACAGCGCTCGGATTGGGACTGAGTTTGTTCTGGGCTAAATCCTATTTTATGCTCTGCAAAGTTTTGGAGCCTTTGTTCAACCGTAACTGTACCTTTCCCTTCCCGAGCCTTCTCTGGGAAATAAAAACTATTAATTTCCTGATAAGAGACTAAATCTTGTGAACCTTCCGTTTCTTTTAAACTACCCTTGGAGTAAGGTTTCTTCAGATATTTGTCAATACTCAAGGCGGCTTTTTTTCCTTGCCCAATTGCAGTTGAGACAAAGCGCTCTACAGGAGTCACATCTCCGCCCGCAAAAACTCCAGGTCGATTAGTCGCTAAACTAGCATCTACCCTGACTAGGGATTGTCCGACATTGATGACGCTATCCCATCCTGTCAAATCGGCATCTTGACCGACAGCCAAAATGACATTAGTTGCAGAAACCTTAAATTCTGTACCAGAAAGTAAAATTGGTTTAAGAACTCCTACTGGAGAAGTCTCATCTAAAGTAACCCTAATACAATTCAAACTAATCGTTTCAAAACTTAAGTTAACATTCTGAACCATCACACCGGCTAAAATCTCGACTCCTTCTTCCAAGGACTCAGTCAGCTCATCTGGCTGAGCGGGTAGGGACTCTTTTGCCTCTAAGGCTAGTACTTTAACATGACTACCTAAACGGCGGGCTGTGCCAGCGACATCTAAAGCCACACTCCCTCCGCCGATGACTACTACTTCTTGCCCTAATTGAGGAGCTTCTCCACAG
>DAIEHY010000183.1 GCA_027353165.1 Desulfosporosinus sp. | reverse complement strand
TGGGATAAGATCATTTACAATGGCGGTTACGGTTATGTCTATGCTAAATACGTCGCTTAAGGGTTGACTCAGTCCTTAAAATTGAAAGCGGTAATTAATACACAGAAAAGGTGCTCCGAGTGTTGAATCGAAGCACCTTTTCTGTACTATGCTCCACGCAGGGGCGATTATTCTACCATCCCATAACCCTGTAGTTTTCGATATAGATTCCTAACGCTGATTCCCATTACATTTGCAGCTTGGGTCTTATTGCCCTTCACCTTTTTTAGAGTGGCCAAAATATAGTGTTTTTCAACATCCTCTAAAGATGGATAATGATGGTCGTGGAATAGATTTAAAAATGCTTCTTCTGAATTGAAAGAGGGGGAGGTCTTCAAGAGTTGCTCTGATTTCCCCCAAATATCTTGAGGTGAGATACTCCCGTCGATCGATAAGATTTGTCCTCGTTCAATGAGATGGAAGAGCTCACGAATATTACCGGGAAAATCATAGGTTAGCAGGCGCTCCTCCGTTTCTGGTAATAAACAATAATCGTGAGCCAGTAATTTGTTTTTGCTCTGGGTTTCGAGGAAATGTTTTACAAGAGGAAGGATGTCCTCCCGCCGTTCACGGAGAGGGGGGACGATTAAGGTTAGGCCGTTTAAGCGATAAAATAAATCTTCTCGAAATCTGCCGTGATTTATTTCTTGTTTAAGATCTCTATTGGTTGCCGCTACAATCCGAACATCTACCCGCCGGAGTCGGGTATCTCCTACGCGTCGAAATTCTCCGCTTTCTAAAAACCGGAGAAGCTTTACTTGAATAGATAAAGGCATTTCCCCGATTTCATCGAGAAAGAGGGTGCCATTATCAGCCATTTCGACTAAACCGATTTTTTGCGTCCCTGCTCCTGTAAAGGCGCCTTTTTCATGGCCAAAAAGTTCACTCTCAATTAGAGCCTCAGGTATGGCGCCGGCGTTGACGGGAACCCAGGGGCGGTTAACCCTTGAGCTGCCGAGATGGATGGCTTGGGCAATTAACTCCTTACCTACGCCGCTTTCTCCTTGTATGAGCACTGAGGCATCAGTTTGGGCAACCTTACGGGTTATTTCTAGGAGTGCATTCATGGGTGCACTTTCGGCAATGATTTTTTGTTCTGGAGTTTGGCGGTTCACCACTTGCCTGAGCCCCGTATTTTCGAGCAATAACTTCTGTTTTTCAAGGGCCTTTTGCAAGGTGATTTCAAGCTCAGACAGGTTACACGGTTTGGTCAGGTAATCATACGCTCCAAGTTTCATGGCTTCAATGGCTGATTCAATCGTACCATTTCCCGTTAACATAACGACTTGAAGATCGGCCTGTAATTGTTTGATCTTGGGTAAAAGGATTAGCCCGTCACCGTCCGGTAACTTGATATCTAATAGGACCGCATCGATTAAAGTCTCTTTGAGAAGGGATAAACCTTCTTTTGCTGTACCGGCTTCGAGTATTTCATAGCCTTTACGCGTTAAACGCTGGGCGATAATCGCGCGTAAAGCATCTTCATCGTCTAAAATTAAAATCTTTTGACAGTGTTTCATTTGCTTTAATCTCCTGCCTTATGGAGAGGCAAGGTTATCTTCACGCGGGTTCCTTGACCTTCCGTACTTTCTAAGGACATCTCACCTTGCATCTTCAGCACAATTCCATAACTTACATATAACCCTAACCCAGTTCCTTGTCCTACAGATTTCGTGGTAAAAAACGGGTCGAAGGCTTTCTTTAGATTAATTTGAGGAATTCCTTCCCCATAATCCTTGATTAGAAAATAGATTTTGTCTCCTGCGCGGTATCCTTTAACTTCGATGACTTCTCCTTCAGCAGAAGCATCCAAAGCGTTAGTGATCAGATTGAGTACTACTTGCTGCCACTCATTTTCGTTACCTAGGGCAAAGAGATTGTTTTCCAGTTGGAGTTCAAGTTTTATCTGTTTTTGTTTCGCTTTGTGCTCTAAAAGTCCAAGTGTCTGCACGCTGGCAATACCAATATCGATGAGGTCACTTTCATTGATACGCTTGCGGGCAAAACCAAGTAAACGATCCGTAATTTGCTTGCAGCGGACGATTTGCTCCAAGACGATTTTAAAGCCCGTCTTGATTTCCGCTCGTGTCGGGGCCAGTGTTTCCTCATTCAAGCGGTCCAGTAAGTCCTCACTATGAGCTGCAACGATAGCCAAGGGATTGTTAATTTCATGAGCCACTCCTGAGGCCAAAAGTCCGATGGCGGCCATTTTATCCGTCTCAATCATCCGGGCTTCCATTTCCACTTCTTGAGTAACATCGTCAAGTAGTAACAGGTAAGATGCATTCTCCGGATTATCGGGTGACAACTCATAAAACATCTGACGGAAATGTCGGCGTTCCTCGTTCACAAAAACAGAAATAGTTCGTCCATTTTCGAGGTAAACGTCTTCCATTCCCTGTCTACTAATAACTTGATCCCAGGGAAGATTCGTTAAATCATGTCCAAACCATTGAGCAAACTTCGTATTCCACCAAATAATCTTTTTATCAGGATTTAAAAGAATCATTCCAGCCCCAACCCCGTCAACGACGGTGGTCAACAGTTCCTTTTCATCTTTTAGGTTTTCATTCTTCTGATCCAAGGAATTTAACAACTGATTAAAGGATTTGACTAACCTCCCGATTTCATCCCAACTCTCCATGGGAATATGGGACTCCAGGTCTCCCGTGGAAATGATTCGCCTGACTTGCTCTTCAAGATTTTCAATCGGATGTACCACTTTTAAACCAAAGGCAATGCTTAAAATCATGACTAGGGCCATGATTAAGATCGCGATCATGATCAGCCTCATAGCAAATTCATAAATGGGTTTGTTTGCTTCTCGAGCCGGCTGTTCGATAAAGACTGCCCAATTCGGGGTGCCCACGGAAGCAAAAGCTCCTATAACGGGTACACCATCCAGATTTTTAAATTCACTGCCTAGGGAAAAATCCTCTCCCTCCAGAAAACTTTGAACAGCTGGATCTTGATGAATTTCCTCATGATGTGAAATAAGACCGGAGTCAGTATTGCCCATTAAATTTCCGGCTTGGTCCACTAAAAATACGTACTCTCCCTCACCCAACCGTATATTAGCATATCGGGTAATGAGCCCCTTTAAGTCAACCTTCGCTTGGAGATATCCGATCGGATTTCTAGTTGTGGGGTCTTGAACGGCGACTGTTAAATAAATCTCTGGACTCCTGTCACTGGAGTAGAACACTTCACTCAAAGCTGAGGATTTGCCCAAGGGGATCAGGTTTTCAAGTTTTGCTGCCGAGGTAAAAAGAGACTTTGTTTCTTGGCGATCGATTTGATCGAGGACGTTAAACCCTTGATCTGCAACTTTAATTTCTTCGATAAAAGACTCTTTTTGCAAAAGTGTTTCTAATATTATCTGACGTGACATTTCATCTTGCCCAACGAGAGCGTGGGCGCTTGTAGCCTTTGTAAGGGTTAAACTGTTCTCAAGATTTATGATGAAGTCCCGCATTTCATGGGCAAGTACTGTCACCTGCTCAAAGTTTTGTTCATAAATATCTTTTTGCAGATTCTGTCGCACAGAGGTAAAGCCTAAATACCCGAGAAAGAACAGAGGAAGAATGGACATGGTAACACCAAATAAAAGAAAGTGAACTTTAATGCGCATCCACCAAGGAATTGAGCTTTTTTTCAACATTTGGCCCCCATCCAATCTTTTGCAGGTTTAGACTGTCTAATAACTACGTGTGGTACTCCTAGTGTAGCATGAGTTTGCGAATTTTTGTTCACCAAAAACTTTCAATTCGACATAAACTGGAACAGCCTTGTTATATACTTTATAGAAAGCTGAGTTAGTTTATCGGCGATTATTTGTAGGATGAGGATGAGGAGGAGCTAGAGTTGAACATTTTAGACCCTAAGAGTCCTATTATCAACAGAATCCTTGATTTTTGCTTTCCTGTATTGGTCACATATTCTATAGCCATAATACTGCTAATATTATTGGATTTATTGTCACGTTGGTTTACATAACGGTTTTGATTATACAACAAGAAGCCCACCGTGCGGAAGGCTTCTT
>DAIEHY010000182.1 GCA_027353165.1 Desulfosporosinus sp. | reverse complement strand
GAAATGCTCGAAATAGAACTCTTGCGTAAAACTCTGAAGACATATCCGACGATTCGGCAGGCAGCTAAGGTTTTAGGTGTTTCGCATCCAACAGTTCTACGTAAAATTCAAAAATATAAATTAATGCCAGCGGAATAGGAACAATTGTGGTACATGCGTAGAAAGAGTGGTAAATATGTGTACCGAAAGATTGAGTATCAAGTTAGCCCAAAGAGTATGTTTCCCCAAAAAGGAAGGAATAAAAGCGGTATTATTATGTACCTATGTTGCTCATGAATTTTTGTTCAGTAATGTTAACAGAACTGTTTAAAGCTTAAATTAGACAGTAGGGTACCTTAGATGAGCTATTCGGGTTAAAAGTGATGTTCTTACCTAACTTAGGAATTCATCTTGCATAAATGATAGAAGTATGATTCGCGATCAATAAGGGGTTTATCTTTAAAGAAATTTGCAAGGTGGTGGTGATAAGACGAAAGGTCTGTAAAGGTTATTCTGCCAAGAATTCATATTAATGATTTTTGGGAGTTCAGTGATGAAAATGGAAATGATCCCACTATAAGAATGATGAGGTACTTGGAAATTCCAGAATGCAGGTGCTATATTTTTTAGTAAATATTATCAGAATATTATAAATATTAACCATAAGCTTATTAAGAGTTTTGGGTTAAGTAATTAGGTGCTATTAACCTTAAATATTCCTGGAGGTGAAGCCTTTGTCGGATTTAAATTACTGGGAACCTAGAAGCCTGTTGGATGCGGTTTCCTTACTAGCTAATCTGGGAGATCAAGTCAGGCCTTTAGCAGGGGGAACTGATCTATTAGTTAAAATGAAGAAAGGACCTATAAATTGGAAGGGTATCGTAAATTTAAAAAGTTTGACAGAACTTAAGGGAATCAACAAAAAGGGCGAAACAATCATGATAGGGGCTTTAACCCAAATAAGTTCCCTTCTGGAGAACCCGTTGGTTCAAATTCACTTTCCTGTATTGGTTGATGCTGCAAGGAGTTTAGGTACTCCTCAAGTGCGTAATCTGGCAACGATAGGCGGTAATTTGTGTAATGCGTCTCCTGCCGCGGATGTAGCTTTAGTTCTTTTAATGTATGAGGCAAGCTTACTGATTACGGGACCTAATGGGTCACGCAAGGTTCCTGTTCAAGCGTTTTATGTTGGACCTGGCCAAACTGTGTTACAACAAGGGGAACTACTTACGGCGATAGAAATGGCTCTTCCACCACTGAACAGTAAGGGTGTGTTCTATAAACATGGTAAACGCAAAAGCCATGAAATCGCCTTGGTTAATGTAGCTGTGCTCTTAACCCCTCAGCCGGGAACCAAGCAAATTGCCAGAGCCAGGATAGCGGTTGGTTCTGTTGCATCTACTCAATTACGTATTAAGGATGCGGAGGATTACTTGACTGATTCTTTAGCAACCCTAAGCGTCTTCGAGCAGGCAGCAAAATTGGCTAAGGAGGCAGTTGACCCGATTGACGATGTCCGCAGTACCGCCAGTTACCGTAAACAAATGGTAGGTGTTCTTACAAGGAGAGCACTGGTTGAAGCTTGGGGGGGAGATCTATGAAAACATCGATTTGCTTGCAAATTAATGGTGAATCATATCAAGTAAATGTTCCAATTAAAAAGACGTTATTAGATGTGCTTAGGGAGGATCTTTCCCTTACTGGAACCAAAAAGGGCTGCGACAGCGGAGAATGTGGTGCTTGTACCGTCTTAATGGATGGTAAGCCAGTCAACTCATGTATCATATTAGCGATCGATGCAGTTGGTAAGCAAATTTCCACGATAGAAGGCATTGGTGGGATTATGGAATTACATCCTATTCAGGAAGCACTTGTTGCTCACGGGGCAATTCAATGTGGTTATTGTACACCGGGAATTGTTATGACCGCTAAAGCATTGTTGGATAGCAATCCTCATCCTTCAGAAAACGAAGTGCGAGAGGGAATCACAGGGAATCTTTGTCGGTGTACAGGCTACGTTAAAGTTGTCGAAGCGATCATGGATGTTAGTCGTCGCTAGGGAAAGGAGGGAAGCAACTATGAGTTATTCTGTTGTCGGTCATTCATTACCACGCGTAGATGCGAGGGAAAAAGTTAGTGGAAGTGCTTTATACACTGGTGATATGGTGTTGCCCCATATGTTAATTGGTAAAGTGTTGCGTAGTCCTTACGCTCACGCTAAGGTTATTAGTATCGATACATCAAAAGCTAAGCAATTGCCGGGAGTAAAGGTTGTCTTAACTTATGAGGATACACCAAAGATTTTGTGGAATAGCGCGGGTTTTCCTCCTTCTCCGGGGGCGATTTTAGTTGAGGATCAATATATCCTCACAAATAAGGCTCGCTATGTCGGGGACGGAATCGCTGCAGTAGCGGCAGTTGATGAAGATACTGCTAACCAAGCCTTGAAACTTATTGATGTAGAGTATGAGGTGTTGCCAGCCTTAATGAATATTGAAAGGGCCATGGCTGAAGGGGCGGTCTTGATCCATGAGGCTGAAAAAAACACCTATGGTCATACACCAGTTGTTATAGGAGATGTTGAGGCAGGCTTTAGCGAGGCGGACTTTATCTTTGAAGACACTTATTACGTGCCAAAGGTCAACCAAGTGAGTTTGGAACCCTGTGGAGTTTCTATGGCGGCACCCGACAAAGACGGGCGTATAACGATCTGGACTTCGACTCAAATGCCTCATTTGGTTCGGAGTATTACCGCGCATGCTTTAGGATTAAAGACTGGACAGGTTCGAGTCATAAAGCCACCGGTGGGAGGAGCGTTTGGTAGTCGTTTAGGTGTGGTTAATGAACCCATTGCCGCTTTGTTGGCAATGAAGGTTGGAAAACCGGTCATGCTTAAGTATTCGAGGGAAGAGGCCTTTTTGGCGACAGAATCCAGACATCCGATAACTATGACTATCAAAACAGGCGTCAAAAAAGATGGTACTTTTACAGCACGTCAGTTAACCTCTTATATCGACGGTGGTGCGTATGCAACCCACACGCCATCGTTTGCCGGACCCGTGGCCGGTTGGTTTTTGGCCATGTATAAGTCTCCCAACATAAAAGTAGATAACTATTCTGTCTATACAAATGCAACACAATGTGGTGCTTTCCGCGGTTATGGAAACCCTCAGGTGGTGTTTGCCGTAGAATCACAGATGGACGATATTGCCGAAAAGTTGGGTATAGATCCACTGGAGCTGAGACTTAAAAATCATCCCTGCGCTGGAGAGGTTTGGATGTGGAGCGGTTGGGTTATAGAAAGTTGTGGTTTTGAAGAATGTATCTCTAGCGGGGCAAAGGCCATTAAATGGACTGAGAAGAGAAGTAATAGTGGAATGGGAAGTGGTAGTCAAGGAAGCAAAAAACGTGGTGTCGGTATGGGCTACATGATGCATGTAAGCGGGGCTCGCCCTATGCTTCACGAAACGTCGGCTGCCATGATTAAGATTAATGAAGATGGGTCTGCCAATTTGATTTATAGTAATTCTGATTGCGGGCAAGGTGCTGGTACATCCTTAAGCCAGATTGCCGCCGAAGAACTTGGAATTCCTTTTAAGGATGTGATGATTACCAAAACAGCCGATACTGATGTAGCTGGGTTTGATATTGGCAGCCATGCCAGTCGCCAAACTTATTCTGGTGGAAATGCTGTCAAGAATGCCGCGACAATGGCCAAACGAAAATTATTAGAAATGGCAGCTGAAATGTTGGAGACTCCAGTTGAAGAACTCGTTGTGAAGGATGGTAGAGTCTGGGTAAGTAATGATTCCTCTGAAGAACTTGCTAAATCTTTGAGTATAGCAGAAGTGTCACACTTTGCTCATTTTGGTAGCCACGGTCATCAAATAATTGGGGCAGTAAGTGAAGAGCCGCCAGGTAATCCACCCGTGTACGCAGCCCAGTTTGTCGAAGTAGAAGTCGATACTGAGACCGGAATAATAGAAGTTCTCAGAGTGGTGGCTGCTCATGATGTCGGTACGGCTATTAATCCTGCGGTTGTCGAGGGTCAAATCGAGGGAGCAATTCAGCAGGGAATAGGGTACGCCCTAACGGAGGAGTATCGTTATGACC
>DAIEHY010000181.1 GCA_027353165.1 Desulfosporosinus sp. | reverse complement strand
CGAACCGTGTCCCTGAGCCAAAAGTTCGGCCGCGGAAAGGACTGCTGCCGGGGTCGGCATCATAATCCGTTCCAGGTACTCCTCAGCTGTATCTAACCCCTTAGCCTGAATAATGTGAGTTAAGAACACATCTCTAATCGCCAGACGTGCTGATTCTACAGATAAAACGCCGAGCTCCGGCATCACATTATCCGCTATAACTACAGGACGATGTCGTTTTTGTAAGATCTCTACTGCTTGAGCAGACACCACCTTATTTCCCGCAACCACAACAGGGATACTCAGTGGAAGAAGGCTTAACATTTCCGCATTCTTCAAGAGAATGTCCTTATTACCGCCGTCTGTCCCTCCAGCTAACAAGAGGATATCCGGTTTAGAACTTACAATAAGTTTAAGATCCTCTGACGTGAGTTCATAGCTGAAAACTTGCAGGACCCGTGCACCCGCTCCGAGAGCTGCTCGTCTGGCTGCTTCTGCCGTAAGTTCTTTAACTAAACCACTGGCGATCATTTTTAATCCGCCGGCTGCACTACTGCAAGCGAGCTTGCGCACAAAATTCCAGCCGCCAATAGGCTCGGGGATCTGGGCCAATGCGGCCTGTAAACCTTCCATAATATTGGTTTCAATAGTCGTTCCCGCTCGAGCCGTGCCTACTATATCCTCTGAATCCAGGTCTACAATGGTCACTTTAGTAAACGTACTGCCAAAATCAATGAGAAGGACTGCTTGCAAGGTCCGTTCCCCCTTTAATCTTCAGTCATGCCTAAATCATGCCGTAAATCTTCGATCGGCGTTTCCGGCATAGTGCCAGGTGGATATACCCGATCAAAGCCCATGGCTAAAAACCGTTCTTCGACTGACGCAAAATCCTGTTTCCCACAGACTAAGTTACCTCCGACATACATAAGGATCTTACCGATTCCGGTTTCCTGACATTTTTCACGTAAACCCCGGCAATCCATCTCTCCATGACCATATAAGGATGAAACCAAAATCACGTCTGCATTTGTTTCAATTGCGGCATGAATGAATTCCTCCTGTGTAGCAAGCACACCGATATTAATCACTTTAAAACCCGCTTGAGTAAAAGCAAAATCTAAAATCCGATTTCCCACAGCATGAACATCTGATCCGATGACCCCTAACACCAAGGTTTTTTGTTCCACTATCATTCCTCCTGGTCTTCGCTTCGTGCTTACTCGCCCAAAACGACTTGTTCCACATGATCGATCCCCTCTGAAAGGAGCGTATTGCCTACTTGTCGGAAAAGCCCTGGGTCTCCACTGACAAAATAACGAGCACGCCAATGCTTTTTCCCTAGGACGGATGCAGCTGGTGACTCCAGTATTCCCGAACGTTCCCATTCATCCAAATGCTGAAGTAATATTTCCAGCTCTTTAACCACTGCCAGAGCTGGGTCTACAATCAAGACATCTTCTCCCAAGGTTTCCCTGATAACGGGTTCAAGAAACGGATAATGCGTACAGCCCAGGATAAGAGTATCTACTCCCGCTGCTTGTAAAGGAGCCAGATAGGTTTTGGCAATTCCACGCGCCTCGGATGAATTCGCTAAACCTGCCTCAATTAAAGGGACAAAGAGTGGACAGCTTTGAGCTTTAACTAAAGTAATTGCCTGTTCTCCTTGCTGCCATGCTTCTCTAAGTACTAAGTCTTCCGGTAAGGTTCCTTTAGCCAGTGCTCGACTCACTCCGGACGAATAGGCTTTGCTGCGCACAGTGGTTTCTGTGGCAATCAGCCCTATCTTTCCAGCAATGGTTTTTTCCACCGCCAAGCGGGCTCCTGGTTCAACCATACCAATCATGGGAATATCGAATCGATCTCGCAGAACAGGGAGTGCAGTTGCCGAACTGGTATTGCAGGCTACGACAATCATCTCTGCCCCTTGCCCAATTAGAAAGGTGACAATCTCCTCTCCAAAACGGATTAATTCCTCTCGAGACCGGTTTCCATACGGTACACGCGCAGTATCTCCAAAATAAACAATCCGGACATCGAGTAGTCGCTCCAGAATTTCTTTCATCACGGTAAGGCCACCCACTCCTGAGTCGAACATCCCGATAACACGCTGTTTCTTCAAAGTTTCTCCCCCTTTAATTCCAATAAAAGTCCTCTTATCAGATTAAGACTTCCTGCATCCGGTTCAAACTTAAACTCAATGCACTCCATGTTTGCCGGAAGTACTTTTTCGACCTGGAACCGTAGCCTTGGAGCTAGGATCACTGCGCCACATTCCGGCAAGACTTCACCCAAACTTGTCTCATCGGGTTGAATCAAGGTTTTCAGCATTAGGTACAAACCAGCTTGCCTAAGTGCCCCTTTCACCATTTCCGCAAATTGATGACTCTCACAGACCAAGGCCAACCCTCGTCCCATGCTAAGCTTAGCAATGCGCACAATCGTATCAAGCTTAGGCTGCATAGAAATCCCTAAAATAGGAATGCGTAGCTTGCCAAGAAGGATTTTAACTTCGGCGAGGTGAGTTACCCCTGTGATCACCATATCCATTCCCGTCAAACGTTCCTGCGCCCTAGGGGATTCCTGAAGTTCAGAAAGTAAAATTGGCAGTAGACTTACCCCTTGACCAAGATTCCAATTAACTTCAGCAAGTTGCTCAGGGTTCGTGACAATGAAAGCTACTTTCATTCGTGATAGAAGCTCTTTCTTTTCCATTCCCCGGACATGCACAAACGATACAAAATCATCAATCGAAAAACCAAGTCCGACTGCTTCCTCCATGGCCAAATCGACAATTCGGAGGACCTTCTCCTTTCGACCTTCTTGCTGTAAGATTTGCGAAGTATCCTCAACGAAGGTTCCTTTGCCCCTGGCTGAACTTAAAATCCCTTCACTCTCCAGTTCCTTATAAGCTTGGCTGACGGTATTTCGGCTGACGGCTAAGCTTACTGCCAACTCTCGTTCCGGAGGAAGTTTCGTCCCTGCCGGCCAAATTCCCTGAGTAATTCGCCGACGAATCTGCTCCTTAAGTTGGATGTAATAAGGTACACCACTTTTCCGATCCAAATCCATAAAAATCACCTTTCTAAAATCCCACTACTTGAGAGCACAATCTATTTTATGTTTGGTATAGTCCTTTTTGGACCTGTTGATTAGTCCAATTTATTATTTCTACATTCCTATAGGTTTTCCCTTCTTTAGGTTTATCTTGCATTAGATTTTTATTTAATATCTACCTTCCGCCCCCCTCACACATGCAAAAGAAACCTGTCACACTACATGCCAGGTTTCTTATAACATATATACTATACTTTAATTGCGTGTTAAAAGGGCCGTCCCCCTTACACACTTTATCTCATCATGTAATTATTCTGTGGTTGCTCTACTGCATAAGCATGGACTAAAGCGTAGGCGGCTTCAG
Source organism: Desulfosporosinus sp. (assembly GCA_027353165.1). Taxonomy (GTDB): domain Bacteria; phylum Bacillota; class Desulfitobacteriia; order Desulfitobacteriales; family Desulfitobacteriaceae; genus Desulfosporosinus. The sequence goes on along the minus strand of DAIEHY010000181.1, from coordinate 717 downwards.
CTCTTGTTACGGTTTGATTTGGGTTTAGGGTAGTCCCATCTAATTTCAAAATGCCTAGTCCCCAAGCAAGTGCAATATAGCCCACTGATTCGGTTTGAATTTGATCAAAATCTGTAAAAGGTACAAAATAAATGCCTCTAACCTTCGCTGCAGGTTCCATATTAATGAGGCGAATCATCATTTTGGACAGATCATCTCGACTCAATTCAGACCCCAGTTTTAAATCCCCAGGGATCCAACCCCGCTCTTTAGCAATTTTCAAAACATCCTCATCGTTCAAAACACGATCCCGGTTATTTCCTTCCGCCGCTAGCATTGCCCGCAAAAGCGAACCCGCGGTAATTTTTTCGTCAGGATGAAATGTCTCTCCATATTCTCCAAAAGCCCCCATCAGACCCATTAAACTTATTTCCTTTTCTGCATAATTTCCCGAGATATCTGTGAAATTTTGGGACTTAGACCACTGGGACTGCGATTTGCCATACCAATCCATAAGGTCACCCGTTTTAGCGTCTAGCATCGCTGAATTGTTCGCACTATAGTTTGTCTTTGGTTGATAGACCAAGCGGACTTCCTGTTTCCCCTCCTGCTTCGAAATTAAGATGTAGTTTATCTCTAAGGGACGCATTTTTAAGAACCGATCTGTTGCTTGGTTAAGAGGCAGCACATCGGCGGAACTTGGGAATTCCAAGTTAGACCAAGTCATATCATAATTCA
>DAIEHY010000180.1 GCA_027353165.1 Desulfosporosinus sp. | reverse complement strand
TATCAAAGGCTACAATGCCTTCTGAAATACTTGTGATTATATCGTTCAGTTTTCCCTTCTCTTGAAAAAGCTGATTAATGGTAGAACCCAATTCTGAGGCGAGATGGTCGAGTGAATTACCGAGTTGTCCCAATTCGTCCTGGCGTTTTACACCTGTTCTTGCAGTATAATTTCCGTGAGTTATTTCCAGCGCAGTGCGGTTCATCGCTTTCAGAGGACGAGTAAAGAGAATGGAGTAGAAAATCCCCAGGGCTACTGCTAGAATGAGAGCTGCCACGAGACTCACCAATAAGATGCTCGTTGCTCTCGTCAGCGTATTCGTTACCCCTGTTACCGGAGAATGAAGAAGCACCGCACCCCTGACGACGTGGTTAGAATCAACGATCGGGACACCCACCGTTATGGTAGCTTCATTGTAGACACTACTAAAACTTTCACTGATAGATTCCTTACCTGATAGAACCTCTTGGATAACATTTTCTGCTTCCTTGGGGAGGGGGGCTGAGTTTTTCCACAAAACCTGTCCCGTACCTGCGCCAATTCCTTGACCTTGTAGTCCTTTTCCTTGTCCTTGTCTCAAACCAAAACCTTGACCTGATCCCATGCCCTGCCCTTGACCCATACCTGAGATTATGGAGGGGTTTCCTTTACTATCAATAATCCATACGTTGGATTCCGTTAGCGTATCAAGAGAACGCATATACCCGCCGAAACCTCGCATTTGGGCATTAGGGACATTTGAACTGGTCGTGGAGTTAGGCACATTACCTTGTGTATACTCCACCATTACTCCGGATATACTCCGAGCACTTGCCAGCATGGTTTTTTCCCGGCTGTCGAAAGTATATTGCCGGAACATTTGCATAAAGACAATCCCAATCGTAAGCATTGAGACGAGCACGATGACAACAAATCCTACAGTCAATTTGAAGGCGATTCTATTCTTAAACATGTTTGACCTCAAACTTATATCCTACGCCCCAGATGGTTTTGATATCCCAACTAAAGGTTTCCGTGATGTTTATTTTTGCCCGCAACCGTTTGATATGGGTGTCTACGGTACGGGCATCCCCGAAGTACTCATAACCCCATACGCTGTTTAACAGGTTATCCCGCGAGAAAACCTTTCCAGGGTTAGAAGCTAAAAGCCATAATATTTCGATTTCCTTCTTAGTAAGGCTTAAAGGCTGCCCATCAATCATCACTTCATAATCTGAGAGGCTGATTTTCAGGCCAGGGTAAAAGACGATATCCGGTCGTTTCTCTTCAACCGGATCTAAACGCCTAAGAACCGCACGGATTCGGGCCATAACCTCCCCTGGACTGAACGGTTTCACAATATAGTCATCCGCGCCAATATCTAATCCCATAATGCGGTCCCCATCTTCTCCTTTGGCTGTAACCATTATAATTGGCACCGTAGAATTCTGCCGAATTTCCCGGCACACCGTAAAGCCGTCCTTCTTTGGCATCATAACATCGAGCAGCAACAGTATAGGTCTATAGTCTTTAAACAACTTTAATGCCTCTTCGCCATCATGCGCAATAAGCGGGGAAAAGCCTTCTTTTGTAACATAGGTACTTAATATATCGAGAATGCCCTCATTATCATCTGCAATCAGCAAATACTTATCCAATTCGTTTACCTCCTTATACCTTCTGACTAGTTTATCATTAATTTGCTGGATTTTTGTGACAGATTGATGGTAAATATTAAATAAAAAAGGCCGTTATCCAGCTAATAGGATTAACGGCTATAAGGTATACTTATTGATTGATCTTCATTATAGTTTCAATCGCTTTGTTCATTATTTGCTGGCGATCCTCTCCTTGGTCAATCGCCTCGATTAAACAACCGTTAGCATAACGCTGGGCCACAATCGTTGATACTTTATGCACTGCAGAACGAATGGCAACCAATTGCAACAAAATGTCCTCACATTTCTTTTCTTCTTCAATCATGCGTTCAACTCCGGATATATGGCCGCGTATTGTTTTCAGCCGGGTTAAAATCTGTTGCACTTCTGCCGGGTCTATCTCTTTCACAAGGAACCATCCTTCCCGTTATAAACTAAAGCCATCCCTCAATTCAGAGAGAATTTTCATCCCTATGATTATGACTAGACCTTGGGCATCCAATCGATGAGACTACTCACTGTAAAGTTTAATATATTTTTGATAGCTGTTCAAGACACGGCCTACATAATCCTTAGTTTCCATAAACGGAATATTTTGTTGTAGTGTGTTCTTAGGGTCAATCAGACCAGTCTTAATCCACTCTTGTACATGTCCTCTCCCCCCGTTGTAAGCAGCAATCACTAAGGTTGTATTATTGCCAAAGGCCTTTTGCAAACTTGCGAGATACCATGTTCCATATTGAATATTCTTTTCCGGATTAAGCAAATCTCCGTCCTTATAGCTTTTATCCCCAATGCTTTGCGCGATGGATTGTGCCGTACTAGGCATCAACTGCATCAACCCTTTTGCCCCTTTACGTGATTCGGATTGGGGTAGAAACTTGCTCTCCTCTCGGATTACGGCTACAACCAGGAAAGGGTCTACGCCGTATTGTGCGGCATATCTTTCTATAATATCCCGATGCGGATACGGATATATGATCTTCTCCAAAACCGGAACCTGAAGCATACCATAAATCCCTACGATTACTAGGACAAAAACGAGAATTACCTTTTTGATCATCGTCCAACTCTTCGATTTCTTTTGACTCATCACATCTCCTCTTCTCGATTAAGGTGGCTTCATTAATCTTCGGGATTTTCGATATTTCTTTTCATATTATGCTTCATTAATTCTTTCCATGCTGCTTCAAGTTGACACATCGTCTCTATTTTACTCCCTGAATTATCAATCACTACATCCGCTCGTTTGCACTTTTCATCTAATGCTTGTTGTGCAGCTATACGAGCTTCCACTTCATCATGACTCAGCTTGTCCCGCGCAAGAACACGTTTAATCTGTAAGTCACGAGGTATCCAAACAACCCAAACAACGTCAACAAATCGATCAAACCCCGTTTCAAAGAGCAAAGGGACATCCCACACGCACACTTTGGTTCCAAGCCTTTGCTGCGCATCGCGTTCAGAGTTCATGCATTCAATGACGCGAGGATGCACTATGCGCTCAAGGCGCTTTCGTGCATCTTCCTGTTTGAAAACTCGTCGGCCTAGTTCCACGCGATTGATTGCCCCATGTTCTCCTAAAATATCGGATCCAAATTCGCCAACCAGTTTTGAAATAGTAGACGAGTCCGATTGCAACAAGTAGTGAACTGTTTTGTCGGCATCCATCACTGGAACTCCCTGCTGTTCAAACCACTGGGCGACTGTCGATTTGCCGCTTCCGATCCCTCCGGTCAGTCCGATCGTTAACACATATCTCACCTCAAATCAATTTGCCCAGTCCAACTATGATTAAAACGGTCCCTGGTAAATATTCTGCTTTCGTCGTCCAGTTTTCCGGTATCTTTCCTGCCATCTGTTGCCCTAAGCGCAACATAATAATTTGGGTGAGAGCCACAATTGCAATAACCGAAAAAGTCATTCCTGCCATTGCAGCTCCGATTCCGCCGGCAAAAGCATCCATTGCCAGGGCACTCCCTAGGAGTAAACTTTCTCGCAGACTGATTCCCCCAGAACCATCGACGTCCGCTATATCTGGCGTTTTCAACACTTGAATTACTAATCCTAAAAAGCGAAATTGAAATCGAAAAACTGGTTCCAAAGCGGGCTTTTGAAGGGCTACTGCCATCGCAGGGACCGCTTGCGGAAAGGTCTCGCGTTTACGGTTCCAAATCGCCCTGCTCAGTTGAAAGACCCCAAGGGCCAGCAAAATTGAAGCACCCAATAATCGCGCCGGAATAAACTTGAGCCATAACGTAACCCAACTCCCAAAAAGCATAGATATACCCATTGCAATAACGGTACACAATGCAATGACAATAAGTGAACTCATTGGAATCCGAATTCGGCGTAACCCATAAGCCAACCCAACGCCAAATCCATCCAAACTCAAAGCCACTGCCATAAGTAAAGCTACCCCCATATATGTATCCCTCCACCTTGCGACTTCAGGATAATATATGGTTTCTACGGCTATT
>DAIEHY010000017.1 GCA_027353165.1 Desulfosporosinus sp. | reverse complement strand
GTTGAAAGTCCTACACTAAAATTACTGAAATTACTTAAATAATTCATTTGCTCACGTTCACTCCCTTCGCCAAGATCACCGCTCCGACTAAGGCCATGGTGAGCAAGACTGCGGCGGCTTCGAATGGAATCATAAACTTGGTGAGCAGTAACAGCGAAATATCCGTGGCTGAACCTCCGCCTGTCCACGGTGTGGGCAAGACACGCCAGTCTGCATTCGAGAGGACAACCACAGCAATCGTGAGAAACATCAAGGTTGAGATTATGGCTCCCCAGCCCCAAACCTTGTTGTCCGGATTGCTGGCACAGATTTCTCCTCGTAAAGTCAGCATCACCGCGAAGACCACCATGATGGCGATGCCCCCTGTATAAATCAGCAACTGGACTGCCGCTAAATAGTCGGCATTCATGAGAACGTATAGCACCGCTACGCCTGAAAAGGAAAGGGCCAGATAGAGCGCGCTATGCATAATGTTCTTCGAGGTGACAACACCCCAAGCAGATGCAATCGCCAAGATTGCAAAGATGAAGAAAACTATTGTACCCACGCTTACTCCACCTTCCCTTTTTGCTCAGCACGTTTAAGCATATCCCAATACATTTCATCGGGTTCATAGATTGCGTTTTCATAGTCTTGGGTTACAGTTAGAGCCTTGGTTGGACAGGCCTCAGTACACATACCACAGAACAGACAGCGTCCTAGGTCCATATGATACGTTTTGAGAACCTTTTTATTGGCTTCGTTCTTTTCACTGGTCAATTTGATGACTGAGTTAGGGCAAGCCATAGCGCACATATTGCAAGAAATACATTTTTCTCGGTCGAGCGCCATAGAACTACGCACCCTGGTCGGTAATTTAGGTTTTTGCTCAGGGTAAAACTCAGTGATATTAGGACCGACCATGCGTTTGAATGTGATGCCTAAACCTTGAAGTAGACCTTTACCAAACACTGTGTCACCCTCCCATCACGAATCGGTAAATGTAAATACCCAGACCCGTTAACAAAATGTTTAAAATTGAAAGCGGTAACAGTACCTTCCACGCTAAGTGCATAAGATGATCAATACGAATCCTTGGGAAGGTCCACCGAACCCACATCATAAAGAAGATGATCACTCCAACTTTCATAAAGAACCAAACATAACCAGGCAAGATAGCAGGACCTTGCCAACCTCCTAAAAATACTGTCGCAGCCAGTGCTGATAGAGCGGTCATGTTTCCGTATTCTCCTAAGAAAAATAATCCCCAGCGCAGTCCGGTATACTCTGTAAACGGTCCAGCAACAACTTCCTGATCCGCTTCAACTAAGTCGAACGGCGCACGATTTAGTTCTGCTAAACCTGCAATAATGAAAATTACAAAGGCCAGAGGTTGAAGAATAATAAAAGGAACGCTTGCTTGAGCTTCGACAATAACTCCTAAATTAAAGGATTGGGTAATCATAACTACTCCAAGCATAGAAAAGAGCAAAGGAATCTCGTAACTGACCATTTGAGCAACGGCCCGCATACCTCCAAGTAACGAGTACTTATTATTTGAGCCCCATCCAGCCATGACAAAAGCCAGTGTCGAAATAGAAGAAATCGCTACAAAGTAAAAAATACCTAAATCAAGATTAATCGGCGCCATTTTCCTCCCATAAGGTATGACAGCTAAGGTCATCATCGGGAGACAGAAGATAATCATCGGCGCGATTTTAAAGATAAATTTATCGGCGCCAGCTGGAGTAACATCTTCTTTGCCCATAAGTTTTAAGGCATCAGCTATAGTTTGAAACCATCCGCGCGGACCGAGACGATTGGGCCCTGGCCTTTGTGACGTCCAACCTGCAATTTTGCGTTCAAGTAAGATCAAAATCAAAGCAGCTAGGACAACAATGACAACCACGATGATGAAATTGATGACATCCATGGTTAAATTAGCCCAAACTGAGTGGGGATCCGCAAAAAGACTACGGATAGCGTCCGCAATAATCAAAAACAGATTATTTAGAGTCTCCATCTTATTCTCCCCTCATTGGAATTTCTATTTGTCGACTTCTCCCAATACTGCATCTAAAGTTGCAAAAATCGCAACAACGTCTTGGATTTTCCAACCCAACGCTACGATTGGAAGCATTTGTAAATTAATAAAAGTTGCCGGGCGAATCCGTACCCGTGAAGGTTTAGTCGTACCGTCACTGACGATATAAAAACCAAGTTCTCCTTTGGGGTTCTCAACGCGGTGATAAACTTCACCAGCCGGTGGCTTAATAACCTTAGGTACTTTAGCCATAACTGGTCCTTCTGGAATATCACGTACTGCTTGTTTAATAATCTTGATACTTTCCACTATCTCGTCCATCCGAATTATCGTACGATCATAGCTGTCGCAACCTGTTCGAACCGGAACTTTAAAGTCAAACCGATCATAGATACTGTAGGGTTCCGCTTTACGCACGTCGTAATCGACACCAGATGCACGCAAGACTGGACCCGTAATCGAAAGATTTTCAGCCATTTCCTTCGACAAGATGCCCACATTCTTTAGCCGACCCAGAGCAATTTCATTTCCAAAAAAGATTCCATAATATTCTTCAAGCATCTCTGGAGTGTCATCGAGGAATGATTTTAAAGCTGGCCAAAACTCTTCCGGTGGCTCTGCGCTCATTCCGCCAATTCTCATAATGTTGACGGTCAAGCGGCTGCCTGCGGTCATTTCATACATATCGCAGATCCGTTCGCGGTCTCGGAAAGCATAAGACCAAGCAGACCAACCCGCCATATCCAGCGCTGTACTGGCAATCATAACCTGGTGGCTAGCAATCCTGGCAAGTTCTCCAAAGATAACCCGGAGGTATTCAGCACGCTCAGGGATTTCTACACCCATTAGTTTTTCGACCGTTTGAACGTAGGCCCAGTTGTTGTGCGGCGATGCAAGGTAATCTAACCGATCTGTGTAAGGGATAAACTGTGCATAGGTTCGGCTTTCAGCAAGCTTTTCCATTCCCCGATGAAGATATCCAAGTTTAGGTTCAATTTTAGTAATCGTTTCCCCCTCTAAATGGACCACCATGCGGAACAAACCGTGCATACTCGGGTGCTGGGGGCCCATGTTTAAAATAAGTTCTTCTGTTTCTTTTATACTCATGGTTTTCCCCCCTATTCCCCTTCTATACGTTGGCGTACGATGTTGCGAACCTCAATAGGTTCGGTCACATAGTCCTTGCGCAACGGATAACCTTCAAAATCATCCCACATATAAATTCGTTTCAGATTGGGATGTCCTTTAAATATAATTCCAAACATATCATAGGCCTCACGCTCTAAATAGTTGGCACCCTGCCATATACGAGTTACAGAATCCACCACAGGGTTTTCCCGATTCAGCAACGCTTTGACACGCAATTTTTGTGGCCCGCGCAAGCTTGACAGCTGATAAACCACTTCAAAATGTTCCACTCGGTCTAATCCACAAAGGTCGTGGAGAAAATCACATGGCACTTCTGCGAATTGTTTGGCTGCTGTGAGAGTTTCTGTAATATAAGGAGCCTTAACTGTCAAAACAAGCACTCCAAAACTCTCTTCAACTTCACCGTTAACCCGAGATGCCAACTCTTCCACTTGTCGCTTTAAGAGTTCATTATTTTCCATGTCTCATTAACCTCACCTTAGCGGGATTTGAAACTTTATATTGAAGTTGCAAAAGCCCATATATTAAGGACTCTGGCCTCGGAGGGCAACCTGGGATGTATACGTCGACAGGTAAAATCTTATCAACGCCCGCTAACATGGAGTAGGAATCAACAAAGGGACCTCCTGCATTAGCACAACTACCCATAGCGATTACCCATTTTGGCTCAGGCATTTGGTCATAAATTCGTCTTAGTAGTGGCGCCATTTTGCGAGTACAGGTTCCAGCCACAATCATGACATCAGCTTGACGAGGAGAAGCACGGAAAACCTCATATCCGAAGCGGGAAATATCATAGCGAGGTCCACCAGTAGCCATCATTTCAATTGCACAGCAAGCTAAGCCCAAGGTGACCGGCCAGAAGGAATGCCCTCTTGCCCAGTTCAAGGCCTTGTCAATTGTAGTAACCAAAACATTTTTTTCAATTAACGCTTCCTCTTCACGAAGACGTTTTTCCGAGGCTACATCCACTCAAGTGCACCTTCCTTCCAAGCGTACCAGAAACCAACTAAGAGAATGACAATAAAGATGAACATTTCCACAAAGGCAAATGTCCCAAGTTTTTGGAATGTTAAGGCCCAAGGGTATAATAAGACTGTCTCAACACTAAAGACCGCAAAAACTAAAGCGTACATAAAATAATTGCTCTTAAATCCGAGCCAGGTTCTGCCGATGGTTTCATTACCACATTCATAAGTTGTTAATTTCTCTCGGTGTGGTTTGTTAGGCGCAAGCAGTTTAGGCATAATCATCATAATAATGGATACCGCGATTGCCCCCACGAGAAAAACCCCTACTGCAGCAAAGTCATTTTCCGGCATTCACTTAACCTCCCTTCATAACAATTTTCAAAAGTTTGACTCGATTTTGTTAATTTAGATAATATTACTTAATTTTGTTAATTAAATAGTGCGATCTAATTTTGTTAATTAGGTCGCCTTACTTAATTTTCTTAATTAATATTGTGCCACAACCAGCCTAGATGGTCAATTTGATAGAGTATTCTGTTAATTTTTTCCTGCTTAGCTAATCGATGTCTCTTGCTTTACCGGAGCAAAACTTTTACGGTGAAGTGGACAAGGCCCAAAGCGCTTCAGCGCCAACATGTGATCCTTTGTGCCATACCCTTTATTCTTCGAAAACGTATATTCCGGATAAATTGAGTGAAGTTGAACCATCAATCGATCACGAGTCACCTTGGCGAGAATCGACGCTGCAGCTATTGAGGCACTTAAGCGGTCACCTCCTATAAGCGGAAGTTGCGGAAGTTGAACATCGGTGAGGGTTAGCGCATCAATAAGTAAGTAGTGGGGACGAACAGTCAAGCCTTCAATGGAACGTTTCATGGCCAATTTAGTCGCTTGCAAAATATTTAAGACGTCAATTTCAGCCGGTTCAGCACTTCCAATTCCATAATCAATCGCTTGGGTTTGGATTTGTGCAAAGAGTTTTTCTCGTTTACTTTCCGTCAGCATTTTAGAATCATTAAGCCCAGGTAAATTAAACTTAGCAGGTAATATGCAAGCCGCTGCAACAACTGGTCCAGCCAACGGTCCACGGCCCGCTTCATCAATTCCTGCCAGCAATAAGAACCCTTTCTTCCATAGCTTCTCTTCCTCCACAAGTAGTTGTTGAATGCGAGTATTTTCAACAGCTTGTGCTTGCTGACACTTGATAAGACGAATGGCTAGTTGTCGAACACCCTGGCGCGGGTCTTTTTGGCATGCGTTAAGCATGCGAGGTGAAGGGTCTTTATAGAGTGCCTCTTCTACTTCCCTAATATTCATCTGGGATAACGGTTCCACACTTTTCCCTCTTCTCTTCCAATTATAACATTTCGCCAAAAAAGGTCGATTCCCTCTATTTAGTGTAAAATTATACAGTATTCCAAATTGTAGATCTATTCAGAAATGCTATCCATTGTTATGGGTCCCAGCTGCCCCATACGGAGTTCACGCAAGAAAATCTGAGCGGCTTTTAGAGTATCAACCCGCCCGCCATGAATCAAGCAGCCTCGTTTTCGTCCTAAACTCTCCAAGGTAACCTCTGAATCAGAGACCTGATAGCGAAGTAAGGCTTTAGGAGAATATAATGTAAGCCAATCAATAATCCAAGTTGATAATTCTTCGATATCGAAGATATCATCTTTTATGGCTCCGAGTGCTGCTAACTTTCGTCCAACCTCAGGATCGTCAAATTTAGGCCATAACATCCCTGGCGTATCAAGAAGTTCAACCCGTTCATGAATTCTGACCCATTGATTTCCACGAGTCACCCCTGGTTTATTTCCGACTTTCGCTTGAGCTCCACCTGTAAATTGATTAATCAAAGAAGATTTGCCGATGTTAGGAATCCCAACCACCATCACCTTAATCATCTGTTGGCGAATTCCTTTTTCAGCTTGCTTTGTTTGCTTAGCTAGGACCATTCGCTCGAGTTCTGGTACAATCTGTTTAACTCCTAACCCTGTGGTTGCACTTACCGCAAAAGCGGGACTTGATTTTCTTAAGTAGGTAAGCCATTTCGCCGTCAAATTAGGATCGGCTAAATCTGCTTTATTTAGCAATAAAAGCCTTGCCTTATTGCCTAGTAGTTTATCCAGCATTGGGTTGCGACTACTAATTGGAATTCTTGCATCAGCAAGTTCTAATACAACATCAACCCATTTAAGTTGTTCCAGTAAAAGACGTCTTGCCTTTGCCATATGCCCTGGAAACCATTGAATACTCATGAAAACCCCTCTTTATCCTTCTAAAAACCTAATTCTTATATTTACGATGGTTAAATTAACCTAAAGCGCTGAATCGGATAATAGATAAACCAAGCTTTACCAAGAAGATAGCTTTTAGGAAGAAGACCCCATTCTCTAGAATCTTCGCTCTCACGTCGGTTATCTCCTAAAACAAATACTTTCCCCACCGGTACAATTTCCGGGCCGTAAGGTGGGTAATCCCCGGTTTTGACGTAAGGTTCTTGGATCGGAACGCTGTTGACAAAGACTTTATTATCACGAAGTTCAACCTTTTCTCCCTCTACAGCAATCACTCGTTTTACGAAAGTCCGTTTCAAGTCCTTCGGAAAAGCAAACACGACAACATCTCCCCGAGTTGGAGCCCACATACGATAGGAAAGACGATTGACAATAATATGATCTCCTGGAACCATACCGGGTTCCATAGAAGGTGATGGAATAAGATAGGGTTGTAATACTACCCAACGCAATAACCCACCCGTCAGTAACACTGCGCCAAGCAAAATTAAAACCCATCTTGTCTTTGAAGTCTTATGTTCCATTTTTTCGCTCCCCTCTTGCAATACCATTAGTATGAACAAGATTTAGAAGAGCATACGTTAGAGAACTATCTATAAAAAATTTAGGTTATGCTAAAAGAAAAAAGAGCCAGATTGCTCTAGCCCTTTTATTACTTTAGATAGTGCGACGATCACGAATCCTTGCAGCCTTACCTGAAAGTGACCGCAAATAGTAAAGCTTAGCTCTGCGAACAACACCTCGACGCGCTACCTCAATTTTATCCAAACGAGGTGAATGTAAAGGGAAAGTTCGTTCTACCCCAACGCCAGCAAAAACACGACGAACTGTAAAGGTCTCTCTGATGCCGCCACCTTTCATTGCGATGACAAGCCCTTCAAAAACCTGGATACGCTCACGAGTACCCTCCACAATACGCACATGTACGCGTACTGTATCTCCTGGCCGGAAGTTAGGAAGATCCTTTTTCATTTGTTCTTCTTCAATCATGCGAATATAATCCATTATAATTCCCCCCTTCCTTGCCTAGATGTTCATGCACTGACTTTCAGCGAGCGGACCATCTGTTCAGACCAATTTATTTTATCACAACCTGGTTGCTTATGCAACAAAGTCACTTGAATTTAATGTCCACACAAGCGGTCTAAAATAATGGACACTGCGGATCGAACCGACAAATGATTATAGTCTGTCGGTCCATAAATCGGTTCCAAAATAAGATCCATTTTTTCGACATCTTCTTTAAGCAAACCCCAACCCGTACCAAACAATAATAGTATAGGGGTTTCTGTTATTTCAATGTCCTTGCGCAGTTGTGCATATGTAACAGTATTAGCATATTTCCGGGCATCCGTGGCTACTTTTATAGGTGCAACGCCATGCAAGGCTTCTATCTCAGCATAAACTTCAGCTAATTGCTCAGCAATTTTCACTCTTGAAAATGCTTCTTGACGATCTGGATTATAGTCTGCTCCATAACCTTCTTGCCAAAAGCCCATGATTCGTTTAGCCAACTGGCGCTGTGCTTCAGCGGGATGAACCACATAATAACGTTTTACGCCATAAGTAGTTGCGCAGCGAGCAATATCATGCAGATCTAGGTTTGTAATCGAGGTCGCTACCGTTTCCATATTTTTATTATAGACAGGGGCATGGATTAAAGCTAAATAGATATCTGCCATGTCAAGTTCCTCCTAACCGTAACTTCTTTGGAATCAGTGCCCCCTTATAATCGACGTTCGATGTTCGATGTTCGATGTTCTAACCACGAATAATGGCGCTTAGCCATCAGATATAGGAAACTTGCTTAGGAAGGAGTCCCACTCCATCCTAAGTTTAGTTAAAGACTTAATCGTGGGTAGCAATCGGCAAAACCCGCCGCTTTCGTTTTGGTTTTGGGCAAAGATGTACCCATTTCTCTCGCCAGAACCCCATTTCAGGGTGTTCAAGGAGAAGTTCCTCTAGTAAATGATAATCTTCTTCACTAAACGTTATGGCACTTATTAAGTCAGGACGCCGCAAAAATGTACGTCTTAAGGACTCCTTTTTTCGCCATCGTTTAATCATAGCATGATGCCCGGATAACAAAACATCTGGAACCCTCAGACCTTCAAAATCCGCTGGTCGCGTATATTGTGGATATTCTAATAGAACAGAGAAGTGAGAATCCTCCTCCGCAGAAGAACCCTCCCCAAGTACTCCTGGAATAAGCCGAGCTACGGCATCAATCATGACCATTGCCGCTAACTCGCCGCCTGTCAACACGTAGTCCCCTAGGGAAATTTCTTCATCAACTAAAACACGAATACGCTCATCAAATCCTTCATAATGTCCACATATAAAAACAAGTTCCTCTTGGTCTGACCACTGCTTGGCCTTTTCCTGGTGAAAAACCTCCCCCTGTGGAGACATGAGCAGAATCCTCCGTCCTGCACTAGGAGGAGGTAAATCCCGAATTGCTGAGTAAATCGGTTCAGGTTTTAAGAGCATGCCTGCTCCTCCACCATAGGGGACATCATCAACATTTTTATGTTTACTGGTCGCATAATCCCTAAAATTAACGAGCCGTATCTCAATCAAACCGGTCTCTTGTGCGCGCTTCAAAATGCTTTCTTGCAAAGGCGCAAACATTTCAGGGAATAATGTTAAAACAGTTATTTTCAACATCAGTTGTCTAATCCTCCAACAAACCTGGGGGAAGTATTACCTCCATGCGTCGCCCAGGAACATCTACACTCTGAACAACACTTTTAAGAGCTGGGACACATAGTTCCTCCCCTTTGGCCCCTTTGACCAAATAGACATCATTCGCTCCAGTTTCCAAGACCTGTGACAAGGTACCTAATAAGGTATCTCCCTCATAGACTTGCATTCCCTCAAGCTCGAAATAGTACCATCCTTCTTTGAGAGGCGGGACTTCTGATCGGTCAATTCGCACTTCCCACCCTCTGTATTTTTCTGCCTGGTCCGCAGACTCTATCCCTTCAACTGTAAGATAGACAAACTCCATCTGCTTACGGGCTGAAATAATCTTTAAGTGTTGAAAGTTCTTTCCGTTGCGCAAAGTAACCTCATGCAGGTTAAGAAACCGATCAGGATCTGTCGTTAACGGATAAATTTTCAACTCGCCGCCATAACCCTGCGGACGTAAAACTTCTCCGATCAGCACTTCATCCATTACTCTTGCCCCTTTCGTGCAGATAGTTTTAAACGTTGAGAAGGGCACTAAGCCCTTCTCAACGTTATTGATCAATGTCCATATGAACTCGGCGTCCATCTTTGACGGCAGCCGCCTTAACCAGCGTACGAATAGCGTTTGCGATCTTCCCTTGTTTCCCGATAACTTTGCCCATGTCCTCCGGTGCGACTTTCAATTGCAAATGCACACTTTTATCGGTCTCAGACTGAACAACGAGAACTTGGTCCGAATGATCCACTAACGCTTTCGCGAGGATTCCTACTAATTCCTTCACAGGAACCACCCCCTACTCACACTTTGTTCTTGGACTCGTGGAATTTGGTTAAGATCCCAGCTTGACTAAGCAAAGACTTAGCTGTATTCGAAGGCTGTGCACCTGTTGACAGCCATTTGATAGCCTTTTCCTCATCGATATTCAATACTACCGGGCTTTTTGTTGGATCATAATATCCAATTTGCTCAATGAAACGTCCATCACGAGGAGCTTTTGCGTCAGCAATAACCATGCGGTAGAACGGATTCTTTTTCGCACCCATTCTGCATAAACGAATTTTAGTAGCCATGTTTTCACCTCCTCATATTATCGAGGTTCAAAGTTCGAAGTCCAAGATTCGAATGACTTACATTCAAGACCGTACGTCGTACATTTTGCCCCAAGATTAGTTCAACTAAACTTCAAGATGGAGTAGAACCCCGTTTAAAGTAAGTTTATTATATAAACAGCACTATATTATAGCGCGTGTCCATCAAAATAATTGTCCCCCTATACCGTCGGAAACTTAAACCCCGGAAGTTTCTTACCCTTCTTGCCTTTTTTACCCCCGAGCATACCCATTCCGCCCCCCGCAAATTGCTTCATCATCTTTTGCATTTGCTCAAATTGCTTTAAGAGGCGACCTACTTCTTGAACTGAAGTACCACTTCCTTTAGCAATTCGCTTTTTGCGAGAGTCTTTAATGACGGCAGGTTTCCTACGTTCTTCTGTGGTCATTGATTTAATAATAGCCTCTATATGGGCAGTATCTTTTTCATCAATTTGTACATCCTTTAATTGTTTTCCCACTCCAGGTATCATTTCTAAAATCGAAGAAAGTGGGCCCATTTTTTTCATTTGCTGCATTTGATCCAAGAAATCATCGAGGGTAAATTCCTGTTTTCGCAGCTTTTGTTCCATTTCTTTGGCTTTTTTCTCATCAAAAGACTCTTGAGCTTTCTCGATCAGAGTCAGGACATCTCCCATCCCTAAAATTCGGGAGGCCATCCGGTCAGGATGGAAAGACTCTAAAGCGTCCATCTTTTCCCCAAGGCCAACAAATTTTATGGTGCACCCTGTTACTGCTTTTATCGAAAGAGCCGCTCCTCCACGGGTATCTCCATCCAGTTTTGTGAGAATAACTCCGTCAAGACCTAAATCGCTGTGGAACGATTCCGCGACATTGACTGCATCTTGACCAGTCATCGCATCAACCACTAATAATATCTCATGAGGCTTTACCGTGGCTTTAATATCTCGCAATTCGCCCATCAGTTCCTCATTGATATGTAATCGTCCAGCGGTATCAATAATCACAACATCTTGCCCATTCTGATGAGCATGTTTAATACTCTCACTGGCAATCTTTGTTGGGGACTCTTGTTCCATGGAAAAAACCGGAACGTTCAACTGGTCACCCAAAACCTGCAATTGTTTAATCGCTGCAGGCCGATATATATCGCAAGCCACAAGCAAGGGATGTTTTCCTTGTTTCTTCAGCATATTAGCTAATTTTGCCGCATGGGTTGTTTTCCCAGCCCCTTGCAAACCTATCAAGAGAATGACCGTTGGCGGCTTCGAGGAAATGAGAATCTTACCTGTTGCGCCACCCATAAGTTCGATCATTTCTTCATGCACTATCTTAATGACATATTGCGCAGGAGAAAGGGATTCCAGTACTTCCTGCCCGATCGCACGTTCCTTTACCTTTGCCACAAAATCCTTGACAACTTTAAAGTTTACATCCGCCTCTAATAATGCAACACGGACTTCACGCATTGCCTCATTGACATCCGCTTCCTTTAGCTTGCCCTTTCCCTTGAGCTTCTTAAATGTTTCTTGGAGTTTCTCGCTTAGTCCTTGAAACATACCTGTCCCCGCTTTCGTTTTGTTCCACTTCCAAAAGAGCTATCGCTAGACTCTTGATTTAGGTTTCTGCCCAAATCTCTTCGAACATGGTACGTATTTGATTATGTCGCTCCCATGCAGGCAAGTTGGTAAAATCCAGTTTATTTAATCCTAGTAATAAGGTTTGAACTTCTAGCAATTTTTCGCGCTCTAACCAAAACCGTTGAACAAGCCTAAGTTTTTCTTCATATTCCGTTAGGATCCGTTCGGTCCGTTTAAGCAAATCATGAATCGCCTGTCGACTGATATGTTCAACATCAGCGATTTCAGCTAAAGAAAGGTCTTGCTGGTAATGTAGATCCCAAACATTTCGTTGTTTTTCGGTTAACAGTGGACCATAAAAATCAGCTAAGAGAGCCATTTTAGCCAGTTTATCCATCTCAACCCCCTGTAAAGTATTATTACTTTACAACCGAATTCTAGACTAAATCTCAGGGTTTGTCAAGTAGGGGCAATTCATAAATTGCTCTTACAATTTATGAATTGCCCCTAGGATACAGTAAATAACCCCTACTTCAATTCTGCAGAAATCCGTTTGGCCCGAGTTTCAGCTTCTCTGCAAACGTTTTTAACATCCATCGTTAAAAGTTTTCGTTCTTCCATAAGAAATTTCCCATCGACCATCACCGTACGGACATCTCCAGCATGAGCAACATACACTAGATGCGCCGGAATTGAAAACCGAGGATAGAAATGTGGTTGATCCATGTCAATGCTGATCAAATCTGCCTTAAAACCGGGTGCGAGCATCCCAACGTCTTCCAGACCCAGGGTTTGCGCCCCACCAACGGTCGCCATTTCTAACACTTCATACGCTGGAAATACAGTAGAATCAACTCTTAGTTTTTGCTGAAAGGCAGCGGATCTCATCTCCCCAAAAAGATCGAGATTGTTATTACTCGAAGCACCATCTGTGCCCAGCCCTATAACAACTCCTGCTGCTCGCAACTCTGGAATTGGGGCAGTCCCACTGTTCAGTTTCATGTTGCTTTCTGGATTATGCGCTACACAAACGTGCCAGCGAGCTAAAATTTCCTGATCTTCCGGAGTCAAGTGGACACAGTGAGCTGCCACTACGTGCCCTCCGAAAATCCCTAGTCCTTCGAGCCACTGTACAGGGGTTTTTCCATATTGATTTTGTATAATTTCTATCTCATCTCGAGTCTCGGCTACATGAATATGAATGCCGACACCCAGTCGATCTGCTTCTGCCTTCACACGTTGGAGGTATTCTCCTGAGCAAGTATAAGGTGCATGGGGACCGAACATAACCTTCACTCGCCCATCACCCGCTCCGTGGTATCGCTTGACTAAATCAAGGCTTTCCTGTAACGCAAGATTTCCATTCGGTCCATTCCCGATCATTCCTCGAGAAAGGACGGCACGTGTACCAGCGTGCAGTACGGCTTCCGCCACTTGATCCATAGAAGCATACATATCCAGCATTGTGGTCGTTCCAGAGCGAATCATTTCACAAAGAGCTAAGGCAGTCCCCCAATAAATATCTTCATCAGTTAACTTATCTTCGAAAGGCCAAACCTTCTCATTGAGCCAAGGCATAAGTGGTAGATCGTCAGCATAGCTCCTGAGTAAGGTCATTGCAGCATGAGTATGGGTGTTAATCAAACCAGGCATCACCACATCATCCGGCAAATCCAGAATACGATCCGGCGCAAATCCCAGTGGTGCTGAACCACGTTCCCCTACTGAGACAATTCTTTCACCATCGATAGCAATTTCCCCTTGAGGATAAAATTGGTCTGGTCCGGTCATGGGCAAAACCATAGCCCGAATTAATAGTTTAGACATAGCTCCATCTCCTTAAGGACGTACCATTAATTTCAAAAGATTGACTGAATAAGGGGCAACAACAATCCCTTTTTCAGTGATGATCCCCGTAATATATTTTGCGGGTGTGACATCAAATGCCGGATTATAGACATTGACCTCCCCAGGAGCAATGGCTGCCCCACAAAACTCTTGTATTTCTTTAGCTGGTCTTTGTTCTATAGGGATTTCTTGACCAGTGGCCACTTTTAAATCGATGGTTGAAGTGGGAGCAGCCACATAAAAAGGAATGCCATGAGCCTGCGCCAAAACGGCTACGGAATAAGTTCCGATTTTATTCGCCGTGTCACCATTCGCCGCGATTCGATCTGCGCCTACAATTACGAGGTCAACCTTACCCTGCTGCATTAAGTAGCCTGCCATATTATCCGCAATTAAAGTTACCGGGATTTTGTCTCTATGAAGCTCTAAAGCAGTTAAACGTGCCCCTTGCATATAGGGTCGTGTTTCATCCGCATAGACATGGATCTCCTTACCAGCTTCATGAGCCTTTCGAACTACGCCCAAGGCAGTTCCATATTCTACAGTTGCTAAAGCTCCTGCATTACAGTGGGTCAATATATTAGCCTTCTCAGGAACAATCTCATTGCCATATTCTCCAATTAGGCGATTCATTCGACGATCATCTTCGGCAATACGATGCGCTTCCTCAAGTAAAACTCGCCGCACCTCATCCAAATCTTCGATATCCCAGCATTCACGCAATCGATCTTCCATACGCCGTAGCGCCCAAAACAAGTTAACAGCCGTCGGTCGGGTGGCGGCTAATCTAGCTTGTACACCGTCCATATAACTTGATAAATCAGCTTTGCTTCCTTTGTACTCAAACGCTCCTAACACAAATCCATAAGCTGCAGCAGCCCCGATGGCGGGCGCACCGCGTACTTCCATCCGTTCAATGGCCTCAGCCACACTCTCATAGGACGTAGCGTCTCGATAGACAAGTTCTACTGGAAGCTTGGACTGATCTAATATTCGCAACGCATTACCTATCCACTCTATAGATTTCAATGTCCCACCGCCTTTCAAAATTTCCCAACTTCAACATTCGCCGAGACACATAGACAATCCTGACTAGGAGACCATCGTTCAACGGTTGCTTGAATGAGTTGTGCAACCTTAATTTCTAAGTTCTTAATGCTCTCCATCACTTCATTATGGCTTAATCGGTGAGAAGCGATTCCAGCCGCTTCGTTGGTCACCATCCCGATGGAAGCATAACACATTCCAAGTTCACGTGCCAGAACTACTTCTGGAACACTTGTCATTCCAACCACATCCGCCCCAAGGAGTTGAAACATTCGAATTTCTGCCGGAGTTTCAAACCGTGGGCCTTCTGTACAAACATAACACGCCCCATTCTTAACTGCAAACCCAAGTTGTTTGGAAGCCTTTATAATCACTTGCCGAACTTCGGAACAATAGGGTTCCGTCATATCGATATGCAGTACACCTTGTTGTCCGCCTTCATAGAAGGTTAGAGGACGACTTTTAGTAAAATCAAGAAATTGGTCGAAAAGGACCAATTCGCCCAGGCGATAATCCTTAGATAGAGAACCGACCGCTGCCGTTGCTATAATTTTACGCACACCAAGTTCATGAAGTGCCCAAATATTTGCCCTGTAATTCACGAGGTGGGGAGGAATGCTATGATCACGGCCATGTCGGCTCATAAAAACTAGTTCACGATTGGCAAGTTTGCCGACCATAGGTTCAACCAGTCCATAGGGAGTTTCCACTCGAATAATGCGCTGTTCAGTCAGCGCAAAGTGATCAACCCCGGTTCCACCAATCAGTGCATAATTTATCAGAGCACTTCCTCCTCAGGGCGCCCGAAGAGCGCCTCCGCGAAATCGCTGGGAACAAACGGACGCAAATCATCCATTCCTTCACCAATTCCGATGAATTTCACTGGAATTCTAGTCTCCCCTTGAATTCCCAACACAACTCCCCCTTTGGCAGTACCATCCAACTTAGTCAAGACAATTCCGGTCACCCCGGCCACTTCTTGAAAGAGTTTTGCTTGTTGAAGAGCATTTTGTCCTGTAGTTGCATCTAACACAAGTAATACCTCATGAGGTGCACCCGGAATTTCACGTTCAATCACTCGCTTAACTTTTCTCAATTCTTCCATTAGGTTTACTTTATTATGGAGACGACCAGCGGTATCCACAATAACAACATCCATATTTCGTGACTTAGCAGCCTGAACTGCATCATAGGCAACTGCAGCAGGATCCGCTCCTTCCCGCTGTTTAATCACCTCAACCCCGCATCGATCTCCCCAAATTTCAAGTTGATCAATAGCTGCCGCCCTAAAAGTATCCCCTGCAGCCATCATAACCCTTTTGCCGTCCTTTTTAAACTGATTTGCTAGCTTACCGATCGTCGTGGTTTTACCCACGCCATTGACCCCAACTACGAGAATAATGCTCGGACCCTGCGGCGCAAAATTTAGGGAAACCTCTTCCCCCAATAACTCCGCGATTAACTCTTGTAAGATCAGAGTCAGCTCACTAGGCTCAGAAACTTTGCGCAGTTTAACTTCTTTGCGCAGTCGTTCAACTAATTCGAAGGAAGTGTTGACTCCGACATCAGATCGGATCAACACTTCTTCCAATTCTTCAAATAATTCTTCATCTATTTTCTTGCGACCTGTAAAAACCTGTTCAACTTTATCTACGAAATTTTGGCGAGTTTTTGTAAGGCCAGCTTTAAGTTGAGAAAAAAATCCTGCCATGGTTTCCCTTCCTCTCATGGGGCACTGTCAAAATCATTTTATCATAATTAGCCGCCTGTCTCAAACCATTTACTAGGAAGCCGTCCGATTTTAGATACTTACTTCAGATAGAGTGCTAATCTTCATCTGAAGTTTTGCTGATCTAAGGGCTCATGTTGTTGACCAAACGCTGAAGTCATCGCTTAAAATAAATAAGAGAAGCGGGACGGATATCTCCACTTCTCTTACTCATTTCTGTACCCTCTTTCTCAATTTAGGCCGATTCGTTCTGTTCCGTTCGTTCGTCAAGTCGCACCGAGAGTAATTTAGAAACCCCTGATTCCTCCATTGTTATCCCATACAAGATATCCGCTGATTCCATCGTCCCTTTGCGATGAGAGATGACGATAAATTGGGTGGAATGGGATAAACGATGAATGTATTCTGCAAAACGCTGAACGTTTGCATCATCCAACGAGGCTTCGATCTCATCAAGTAGACAAAATGGGCTGGGTTTTACGCGCAGCAGTGCAAAAAGCAAGGCGATGGCTGTCAGGGCCCGTTCTCCTCCTGATAACAAGGAGAGTAGTTGCTGTTTTTTGCCGGGTGGCTGGACGATAATCTCTACGCCCGTCTCTAATAAATGCTCAGGATCCACTAAACAAAGTTCTGCACTTCCCCCTTTAAATAGTTCTTTAAAGACGTCCTTAAAGGCTTGGTTCACCGCCTCGAAACTTTCCGCAAAACGTTCGATCATGATCTTATCTAATTCCGCAATGAGCTCGCGCAGAGTTTGGTTGGCCTCGATTAAATCCTCTTGTTGACTTAACATAAACTCATGCCGACTTAGCATCTTGGGGTACGTTTCTATAGCCGCTTGGTTAATAGGGCCTAAAGCTTTGATCTGTTGTTTGATCTCTTGAATTCTTTGCCCAATGGTCGATCGTTGTTCCACTGATTTATAGGGCAAAGCCTCTTCCCAGGATAGAGCAAATTCCTCCGTTAAGCGAGTAAGTCCTGTTTGCCACTCCGTTTCCCATCGTGCAACACGCAGTTCATTGGCATGAAGGCGTTGCTCAAGCGTATGAACTTCTGCTCGCTTTTTCTGAATATCTGCTTCCCATTCAAGGACACGAACTGCTAAAACTTCACGTTCTTGACGCTTCTGCATCAACCGAAATTGCAAATCAGCTTGGGTTTGACTTTGAACTTCCAACTGATTTACAAAAGTAGCCTTTTCTTCTTCAACCCCAGAACGAGCTATTTGAACATCTTCAAGACTTTGGAGTTTGAGTTTAAGGCCGGCCTCTTGATCTTGAAACACCAAACGTTCCTGCTCCAGCGCCTCTAAACACTGGGATAATTCTTGTTCCCATTTTGCGAGTTGAATCTTTTCTAGAGTTAATTGCTCTCCGACAGCCTCCAAGGACTCAGCCGCTGCCTTTGCCTCTTGCTCCCGACTATGTAGTTCCTCGCGCAATAACACCGATTTTTTTTCGGCAGCTGCAAAACGATCCTTTATCCCTTCCAGAGCCAAGGACCGTTCTGTCTTCTGTTCCATAGCCTCTAAGTAGCGATAGGCTGCAACCTGTACGTCTTCAGTAAAGCGTCCAATCTGAATCGCCATGTTGTCGAGCTGCGTCCTATGCATCACGAGATGCTCCTGCTTTTCATGTTGTTCTAGGGTAATCTGCTCAAGCTCCATTTGAAGCTGATGTTGATTTTTCTCAATTTCCGCTCGCTCTTGTTCCTTTTGGGAGCGTTCTGTTTTCAGGCGCTTAAGGGCTTCACGCAATGAGTCAATTTCACGAGAGCGCCCGAGCAGATTTCCACCTTTGCGTTGGACACTCCCTCCGCTTAATGAGCCTCCTGGGTGAACTTGATCCCCTTCTAAGGTCACAATCCTTAGCTTATAACCTGAAAAACGTGCCACTCTTGTCGCGGCGTCCATATCTCTAACCACGGCAATTCGCCCCAGAAGAGAAGCAATCGCAGGCCGATATTTCTCTTCGAAATCAATTAATTCAAGGGCTATACCCACAAATCCAGGATCTTTTTGAACTGAGGGAAGAACTGACATCTGAGTCCCTTGGATAACATCGAGCGGAAGAAAGGTAGCTCTCCCCAATTGACGCGACTTTAAATAGTGGATCGCTCTTTTAGCTGCCTGTTCGCTCTCCGTAATCACATTTTGCAATCCTGCACCCAAGGCAGTTTCCAGGGCTAGTTCATAATCTACCTCAACCTTGATTAGTTCAGCAACGGTTCCACACAAGCCCACACCCTCGGGGATTCCCTTTTTCTTAGCCAGCATCACCTCGCGGACCCCACGTTGATATCCTTCCAGATTATCCTCTAAGGCTTGGAGTGCATGGAGACGAGCCTTCGTTTGATCCTCTTGGTTTATGAGTTTCTGCAGACCAAGATGTTTTTCTCTCAGGAGTTCTTTGAACTTTTCGGATTCAGCAACTAAGCGAACCCGTTCTTCTTCAGTTATCCTCTGAGCCCGTTCAATCTCTTTTTGTTCTTTCTCTTGAGCCATTTGCTTATCCAGAAGCAGTTCGAGTTCTGTTTCTTTTTGCAGCCGCTCTTGCCCCAGTTGCCCCACTTGTTGATCTAATGACAAAAGCGTGTGTTGGGTTCCGGTTAATTCATTGGAACAGTGGGATTGTGCCGCAAGAGCATCGAATAAGTCTGCTTTAATTTGTTCAATCTGCTTGGCTCCATTATTTTTGCGTGCTTCAGATAAGATCTGTTCCTGGTGCTTGACGTTTTGTTGAGCTTTCCCAACCGTATGCTTTAAGACAATCTGTTTAGCTTCAAGGGTATTAATTCGTTCCTGCACACCTTTAAGCCGCTCTCCGTCGACTATCTGCTCGCGTGCCAAGCGGGTAATTTGTTCATCAAAATATCCAGTACGTTCGATCCGTAGGTTCAATTCATGGTTTAAGGTATTGATGGCTTGCTCTGCTTGGAATGCCTCATTTTGCTGGTACTGGATCGTTTCATCCATATGTTTCAGGTTAACCTTATCTTCAAGATTTAGTCCTTCCTTACGCGCCAATGATGCTTGTTCAGACACCAATTCCGCTTGTAACGTCTCAGAGTTCGATTCTCCAGCAGATAACTTTTCCTTTACTTCTGTGACGTCTAAGACGACAGCCTGAATTTCCAGTTCTCTCTGTTCTTCAGCGAGAGCTAGGCTTTGTTCGGCCACTTGGGCTTGGGCAGCCAGAGGAGTCAACTGTTCCTCAATTTCTTGTACTATATCTTCAAGCCGTTGAAGGTTCAGAACCGTATCATCAAGACGCTTTAAAGCTTCACGCTTTCGAAAACGGAACTTAGTAATTCCCGCCGCCTCTTCAATCAGGGATCGCCGTTCTTCTGATTTTAGGTTTAGTATTTCCTCAACCCGCCCCTGCCCAATGATCGAAAATCCTTCTTTTCCAGCTCCTGTATCCATAAAAAGTTCTTGAATATCTTTAAGTCGCGAAAGTGCTTTATTAATGAGATATTGGGATTCACCGTCGCGATAAACCCGCCTTGTTATCGTTACTTCCCTAAAGTCCAATGGAAAAATGCCAGTTGAGTTATCAAAAATCAAGGAAACCTCAGCCATTCCGACCGGGCGACGTTGTGTACTGCCCGAAAAAATAACGTCCTCCATTTTTGCTCCTCGAAGGCTCTTAGCACTTTGTTCTCCTAAGACCCAGCGAACAGCATCGGCGACATTACTCTTACCGCTTCCGTTCGGACCGACAATGACGCTTAAACCTTGGCCTAATTCCAGTTTTACACGATCGGCGAACGACTTAAATCCCTGAATATGAATTCCCTTTAAGAAGATCGGGAAATTCTCAGGTTCAGTCATCGTTTTCACTCCCCCAAAGGTCTAGTACCTGTTGAGCAGCATGTTGCTCAGCTTCTTTCTTTGTACGGCCCATCCCTTTCCCTAATAAATCCCCTCCGATAAAAACACCCGCCGTAAAACACTTATTGTGATCAGGGCCTTCTTCCGCCAGAATCTGATAGTTAACTTCTTTTTCTTCGCGTTGTGCTTTTTCCTGGAGCACAGTTTTATAGTCCCCATAATTTCCTTTGGCGACTTCATCAATCGACGGTTTGAGTAACTCTAAAATAACCCTACGGGCTTCCATAAGCCCATATTGCAAATAAATAGCTCCGATTACTGCTTCCCAAGCATCGGCCAGGATAGAAGGCCGTTCCCGACCACCCGATACTAGTTCCCCTTTACCCAATAATAGCTCTTGGCCCAACTCGATTTCATACGCCTTACGCGCTAAGGTTGTTTCATTCACAACAGCGGCTCGCATCTTCGTGAGTTCTCCCTCTGGACGATCCGGGTAACTCAGATATAGGTACTCAGCAATCACAAAGTCCAAAATCGCATCCCCTAAAAATTCAAGCCGCTGATTATTTTCTTTTCCGAATTGCGGATTTTCAAAGACATACGAAGGATGGGTCAAGGCTGTGACAAACAATCGATTAGGAGGTGTTCCTAGTTCTAACCGCTTTGCTAACCTAACACCTGGCTCTAATTTAAGGGAAGATAAGGCGTATTTCTTTCGCCCTGATCTTCCCTCTGTTTTAATAGTGTTTGAAGTCGCGCTGGGTCTCTTTTCGACCATAATGTTGATCTCCTTACCTTTAGGCAAATTTCTTCAACACGATTGTAGCATTATGTCCACCAAAACCTAGAGAATTGGACATCGCCACATTAACAGATTGTTTTCGTGCGACATTAGGAACATAGTCCAGATCACATTCTGGATCAGGTTCTCCATAATTAATAGTGGGGGGAATCAAATCCCGCTCGATGGCCAGTGCGCAAATAATCGCCTCAATAGCACCTGCCGCCCCCATTAAGTGTCCTGTCATGGATTTGGTCGAACTAATGGCTAACTTCTC